>JAEELI010000007.1 GCA_016288795.1 Caryophanales bacterium | reverse complement strand
TTACTGCTACAACTTCTGCAAAATCAATAACTTCAACAGCAAATACAAGCGGATGGAAATATGTTCATGCAAAAGATGCTTTAGGAAATACAAGCTATACGAGAGCTGGAATGGCAAGTGATATGGATGTAAAAGTTGGAGGAACAAATTCGTTTACTTCAACATGGAGCACAACTATGACATGTTCATCATCAAATACATCAATAGCTACATGTTCAGCTTCTAAAGAAGATAATACATGGACATTTACTATAACTGGAGTTTCTCCTGGAAAAGCATTGATTAAAACATATACTTCAACTGGATCAGAGTATCTAGTTAGATATGTAAATGTATCATATGCAACTCCATCAACACCAACAATAACTGCTAGTGATGGAAAAGCGAGTGGTTCGTGGCATACTGCTAATGTAACCTTAACTGCTAGTGGTTCAACTATAACAGGGGGTAGTGGAACAGTTAAATATTATTGGTGGACTAGTTCTTCATCAACATTAACTAATGCATCTTCGGTAACAGCAAATACCGATGGTGTTACATATTATTTCAAAGCATGTAGTTCATTAGATACAACTGTATGTAGTGGAACAGCATCTTATGCAATGAAAAAAGATGCTGTAGCACCAGCATTAAGTGTCTCTGTATCTAGTGGAACGACATATGCGAAAGAAAAATCAGCAACTATTACTTTATCGGATGCAACCTCAGGATTAGGTTCAGCATCCTATACAGTTTATTATAAATGGTCTAAAACATCAGTAGCATGTGCTGATATGACTGATTCAACAACGTTAACAAGACAATCAGGAAATAAGAGTGCAACAGGTTCTGTAACAATTAGTTCAGGAACTGGAGCTGGAAGTTTATATGTTTGTAATAAAGCTGCTATTAGTGACGTAGCTGGAAGCACTTTAGCAGCAAATGCAGGACTTGCTAGCGCCGATATGTATTTAGATAATTCAGGACCTGCTATAGTTCTTACTCATACCGGTAGTTCCTATAGTGGAACTGTGACCGATAGTCAATCGGGAATAACAAATTTAGTAATAAATACAACGAAAGACGAACCAACTGATTGGGGAACAGCATTTACTGCAACATCTTCTAAGACAATATCATCAACAAGTCATACTAGTGGATGGGTTTATGTTCACGCTAAAGATAAGCTTGGTAATATATCATATAGAGGAGTTCATGTTACCACTCTTTCTGTTCCGGTTGGAGGAACGGCAACATTCACCTCTGGTGCAGCTTTAGTTGCCGAATGTCCTTCTTCGAACACATCTGTTGCAACATGTGTAGGCGAGAAAGAAGGGTCAACCTGGACATTTACAGTTACTGGAAATGCTGTTGGAACTGCTTTAGTTAAAGCTCAAGCAACAAACGGTTCCGATTATATGGTTAAAAATGTTACAACCAAGATTGCAAAACCTAGCGCACCAACTATAACAGCTTCAGATGGAAAGGCAAGTGGTGAATGGCATACAGCAGATACAACCTTATCATTCTCTGGATCTACCATATCTAACGGTAGTGGAACGGTTAAATATATAAGATATAATAGTGGTAATTCAAATTTAGTTACTGGAAGTTCTGTTACTAGGACAGCGGATACAGCTATGGCGGGATTAACATTCTATGTTAAGGCTTGTAACTCATTAGATACAGAAAATGCTTGTAGTTCAGAAGTTTCTTATGTAATGAAGATGGATCAAACAAAACCAATAGTAGTAATTGGTCACAATGGAACAAAATATAGCGCAACAGTTTCTGATGGTGCATCCGGAGTAGTTGCTTATGATATTCAAGGAAACACTACGAATACAGGCTCTGTCCCATCAACATGGGGAACTACCTTTAGTGCAACTGCATCTAAATCAATATCTGCAACAACTCAATCTGATGATTGGATAAGAATATATGCAAAAGATGCTGTAGGCAAAACTAATTATGAATTTGTGCATTTATTGGCAGCGACGACAATAAGTAAAGGAGACACAACATCATTAACTTCATCAAGAACAGAAGATATTACTTGCGCATCTTCAGATACATCTATTGCAGCATGTTCTGTTGGGGGTTCATCAGGCTCTTGGAGTATTACAATTACTGGAAAAGGTGGAGGAACTGCTTATATTTATCTTAAAAGTTCTGAAGGATCTATCTTTGCTGTTAGACCAGTTAATGTCAGAATTGCTCCATCAAAACCAACAATATCAGCATCAGATGGAATCTCGAGTGGAAACTGGCATAAGAGTAGTTTTACGTTATCATTCTCAGGTTCAACTATTAGTGCTGGTCCTGGTAGTGTAGTATATTATAGATATAATAGTAGTAATTCAGAACTTAAAACAGGAGATTCATTTACAAGAGGCACTAATACAACATCTTCAGGATTAACGTTCTATGTAAAGGCATGTAACTCTGGTGATGCAGATTTATGTAGTGCAGAAGCAACTTATTTGTTGAAATACGATGAAGATAATCCATCGGCATCAATAACCAATTTCACAATAGAAACGACAGGAAGTTCAGCCAAATCATCAGTAAAAATAAAATGTAGCGATTCATTATCAGGAATAGTTGCTTATAAATGGGGAACAACTACTCCAACGGTTTCAAATACTACAACCACAACAAGCATTTCATCCGTAAAAAGTTCGTCAGGGCTAGAAAAAGAAATTACCGCAGGAGGAACATATTATCTTGGCTGTAAAGACGCTGCTGGAAACTTGGATAAAGCAAGTATTACTGTTACAAAATCAGCAAATTCTGCTTGTGGAACAACAACATCAACTACCACAACTGGAAAAGCTAAGAAATATAGTTCAGGAGGATCTTATTGTCAATCCGGTTCATATATTTATTCTAGTTGTGAATTATATGCAAGTGGACAAACAACTAATCCTGGAAATAGCGCGTGTGAAGGAATAGGCAGTAAATATGGTGTTGTATGTGGCGGAAAAGGAATATGTTGTAAATCAAGATATAGTAGTTGTTCTAGCATAAATAGCAGTTGGCGCTCGTATACTAGTGATGATTATTATTGCAAAACAACATCAACCACAACGTCAAACAAGACTTGTATTCATAAATAATACTAAAGGAGATGAATAATCTCCTTTTTATATGCTTGACTATACTTTTAAAAACAATTAAAATTAATATGAATAGATAGAATTAGAGTGATGTTATGAAAAAGAAAATGGCTATGTTATTAGTTTTAATAGTAATGATTATGTCAGTTTTATTATTATTCAACACTAATTATAGTAATAAACCTATAAAATACAAATTTGTTACTAAAGATAAATTTGCAATATTGTTAGAAAATAGCGAGAGTCATGAATATGACAAAACTACTAGTTCAGTATGGCCACAAAGTGGCTATAAATTTAATGATGAAATGTCATATTGTCAAGATACTGCAGGAAATAAAATTAATGAACAAGTTTTGTTATTTGATGGGAGAGAAAAAGAGGCATATGTTAATAATTATCAAATGACTTTTTGTTATTTATATTTTAAAAGAGATAGTGTTCCCCCAGTAATTAAAACTTTTTTTATAGGTGGATTAAATAATCCAGAGATTATTGGTAAAAAAAATACAGAAGCATATATAGAATTAGATAGTGATGATGTGAATTACTATTGTATTAGTAAAACTAGTAGTGCAACTAGTTGCAACGATAAATGGGTAAAACTTACTGATGAAGAGCGCATTCAAAGAGTAATAACAACTGATTACTATTTAGATGAAGCTGATAATGGAACTTTTACTAGATATTTGTTTGTTAAAGATGATGCTGAAAATGTTTCAAGTAAAAGTGATACAGTAGAACTAGATACAAGGGTTCCAATAGCTAATGTGGCATCATATAAAAAAGGAACAAATGAAGAAATTGCAGAGGTAAATTGGTCATCTGTAGGTAGAGATTATATGTTTACAACTACATGCACTAATTGCACAATAGAGTATTGTAAAGATACAAATGATACATGTACACCAAATATTACTTATAATGGCTCAAGAATAACTACCTATAATACAATTACAACAGATTATTATATTAGATATAAAATTACAAATAATTTAGGTTTATCATCTGAAGGAAGTTATCACGCTAAGTTTGACTTAGTTACTCCTTCAGTATCCGTAACTGTTAAAAAGACTACATCAGGAACTTTGTTAACATCAGGAACATGGTCTGATGAAAAAGTAACATTTAGATTTAGTGAAAACACATGTGGAGTAAGTGGATGTAAGATATATAAATGTTGGGATAGAAATAATACATGTGATCCTAGAACATCAACTGAAAATGGAGCTGGAATATATAATAAAGATACGGATTATCCTTCAGATTTAACAGGAACCTGGTATTTAAGATATATGATAGAAAGTAATGCTGGACTTTCTTCCACACCAACAGGATTTAAGGTTAATGTTGATATTGTTAAACCTAAGGTTTCCTTAATTGTTAATAAAACTGGTGAAACAACCTCTATTACAAGTGGAACTTGGTCAACTAAAGGATTAGAATTTAAGTTAACTGAATCTGAATGTGGTTCAACTTGTACAATTAAGTATTGTCAAACAACTGGGACAACTTGTACACCAAATGCTACAGCAACTAGTGGAACCAAAATAACTAGTTATAATTCGGTTACTGGAGAATATAAATTTATATATCAAATTACTAGTTTATCTGGTCTATCTTCTAGTACTGCTTCGTTTAGTGCAAGAGTTGATAATGTAAAACCTGATATTGAACTTGATTATGATGGTAGTAAACTAGCAATAAGACTAAGTGATAGTTTATCAATGATAAAAAAAGATGCGGTAAATAAAAGCAGTTCTAAGCCAACTACTTGGGATAATACATATGATACTCCTAGTAGCCCAGTAAAATATGAAGTCGCAAAGCCTTCTGGTAATTATTATGTTCATGTTGAAGATACAGCTGGAAATTATAAGAACCAAGATGTTTCAATATCTTCATTATCAATTGCTGAAGATGAAACTTCTAGTGCAATATCAATACCAGTAAGCGAATCAGTTACGTGCACATCCGGAACAACTTCGGTTGCAACATGTTCAAAAACTGGAACCGGAACAAATCAAAAAATAACGATTTCTGGAATTGGCCCAGGAACTGCAATAATAAAAGTAAAATTAAGTAATGGTTCTTTATATAAATATATTTCAGTAACTGTTATTGATAGGCCAGGCAAACCAAAAGTTGAAGCAAGAGATGGCAAAGCAAGCGGTGAATGGCATGGTGGAGATTCTTCTGATATATTAGTAGGAGGCTCAACAGTATCATCAGGAACGATTAAGTATTATTTCAGGCGTGATGGAAAAGATGACACAGAGATAACTAACTATGATTCAAACAAAAAAATGTATTATTTTACTAGAACTACTGATACAGATAGTGCAGGTGTTACATATTATATAAAAGCATGTAATGGCGCGGTTTGTAGTGATGAAGTAGCATATGTTATGAAACTTGATAAAGGTAATCCAACACCATCTCTTACTGGTGGAACAACATTAAAATCAGCTTCTCAATCAATTATATTGAAGTGTAAAGATTCATTATCTGGTATATCTGCATATTATTGGGGTGAGAATGAACCAAATAGTTACAGTGATTTGAATGGGAAAGTAGCAGCAAGATTAGCTGAAATAACTAGTGACAATGGTTTAGAAAAAAATGAATCAGATGCAAAAAAATATTGGTTAGGCTGCGGTGATGGTGCTGGTAATTTTGCAAAAACAAGTATAACTTTAAATAGTTATACAGTAAAAAATTTATTATTAAATATAACTGGCACTGCAGATACATATACCAATGCTAATTATACAGAGGCTTCTTCTAATAGCTATGTTGTAAAAAGTGGAACATCTTTGACGCTAGCAAGCATTTATACAAAACCTGCTGGAGGAGGAAGCTATAAAGGATATTCAACATCATTTGGAACATCTGCTGCCTCAGTTAGTTCAACAGCGCCTACTGTTTCAAATAATGGAACATATTATATGTGGTTTAATAGACTTACATATACTGTAACTGTTAATAGTGAAACCGGAGGAAAGGTTGACGCAGTTTCTACATCTAGAAGTAGTAAAAAGGTTACAGTTAATTCAGGTGAAAATGGAAGTATAACTGGTATTAGATATGGCGAGGCTGTTAAGGTTACAGCCACTGGTAATAGTGGTTATTCATTGAATTCTTGGACTGGAGGATATGTTAGTGGTTCAACTTCTCCTAAAACTGGAGGAGAGATTAAAGCTGATAAAACGATAACAGCTTCATGGAAAGATACAGGAAAGCCAACACTGTCATTGACTGGTGGAACAACACTAAAGTCTTCGTCACAAACTTTAACATTGAAGTGTAGTGATAATGTCGGTGTTACTGCATATTATTGGGGCACAACTAAACCTACATCTGAAACCAGTATGAATGGTTCAGTTGCGGCTAATTTGACAAAATTAACTGGATCAGGTTTAGAAAAATCTGAAAGTGCTGCTGGAACCTATTGGTTGGGATGTAGAGATGCTGCAGGAAATTGGGATTCAACAAGTATAACATTAGTTAGTTATTCAGTTAATAATGTTTTGTTAAATATTGCTGGAAAACAAGCTGATTATAGTACAGAATCTTATACCCAAAAGAGTTCTGGAACATATACTATAAAGAGTGGAACATCACTTACTTTATCGAGTGTTTATACTAAGCCGACTGGTGGAGGTTCATTTAAAGGATATGCAACTTCATTCACAGCGAGTAGTGCAACAGTATCAACAACTGCACCAACAGTTTCAAATGGAACAACTTATTATATGTATTTCTGGAGACAATTATTTGATATAACTATTTCGGCTGGTGCAAATGGTTCTTTAAAAGCAGAGTCAACTTCGAGAACTTCAAGAACAACAACAGCTTCAGCAGGAAATACTGCAACCGTTGAAGACATAAGATATGGCGAAAAATTAAAATTAACTGCAACTGGTGAAACAGGATTTTCAATAAAATCTTGGGGAGGAGATTATGTTACTGGTTCAACAAGTCCAGTAACAGGTGATGGTATAACTGAAGCAAAAACTATTTCGGTAACATTTAAAGATACAGGAAAACCAAGCCCATCAATCTCAAACTTTACCATAGTAGATACGGGCACAAATGCTAAATCTACTGTTCTTATTAAGTGCTCTGACAATGTTCGGGTTACTAAATATTATTGGGGAACAAGTAATCCGAGTTCTCTAGATGATATTACAACAACAACTAGTATAAGTAGTCTTCGTGGCTCGGGAATAACAAAGAATCTTACATCGGGAGGAACATATTATTTAGCGTGTCGCGATGCTGCTGGCAATTGGAAAGAAACAAGTATTACAGTTACAAAATCGCGTAATTCGGCCTGTGGGGTTCAATCAGAAGATTGTAGTTATAGTTGCACAAAATATGCCGATTTTGATACTTTGAAAAAATATTCATGTGCAAGTTGTTCAACAAAAGATAAAGCGGTAACTTATTGCCAAGACCAAAAAAATCATGATGGATTACATGATTGGGCAAAGAGTGACTATGCAACGTGTGGCGATTGTGCTTCTGGTTATACTTACAGTGATTCAAAAGAGAAATGTTATAAAAATACAACATGCTATTATTCATCCGGTAGTAGCAACTGCGATGTAACGTATAAGACTTGTATTCATAAATAATATTAATTTATCCAAACAAAAAAGAAGTTAAATAATAATTAACTTCTTTTTCTATTCTTTAATAACTTCAATCGCACTTTTTAAGTAACTTCTAGTTAATAGACCAGCTCCTAATTTTGTTCCCCCAAAGTATCTAACAACCACGATTAATTTGTTATTTAAATGATGAGTTTCTAATAAATTATATATAGGCATCCCTGCGGTGCCACCTGGTTCTTTATCATCAGTTTTCTTAGCTATTGGTCCAATTTTATAAGCATAGGGAAAGTGATTAGCTTTCTTATGTTCTTTTTTTAATTCATCAAGTATACTTTGAACTTCATCTTTATTATCTATTTCATAGTAATAAGCAATAAATTTAGATTTTTTTATTTCATATACATAATTACTAATTAATTTATACATAATAATTCCTTTCATTAGTATTGTATCATAAAGTTTATATTTAAAGGAAAAAATGTTATACTAATGGGGAAGTGATGGATATGATTGAGGAAAAATTAAAATTGATTCCCCATTTACCTGGTAGTTATCAAATGCTTGATAAAGATGGGGTAATAATATATGTGGGAAAAGCAAAGGATTTAAAAAAGAGAGTAAATAGTTACTTTAATAGGGAACAAAGTGGTAAGACCAAAAAAATGGTTTCTGAAATTAAGGACTTTACTTATATAGTTACTAATACTGAGAATGAAGCTTTTATTACAGAAATTAATCTAATTAAAGAACATAACCCTAAGTATAATATTTTATTAAAAGATGATAAGAGTTATCCTTATATTGAATATATTTCTAAACCATATCCTAAAGTTAAAGTATCAAGATATTTAAATATAAGAAAAAGAGATAACAAAGTTATTTTTGGACCTTATCCCAATGCTTATGCAGCTAGAAGAATAGTTAATTTATTAAATAGATTATATCCATTAAAGAAATGTTCAGGAAACCCTAAGGCATTATGTTTATATTATCATATTGGGGAATGCCTAGGTTATTGTGTTAATAAAGTAGATCAAGATAAGTTAAATAATATGGAAGAAGAGATTTTATCATTTTTAAGAGGAAATGATAAAATCCTTAGGGAAAAGATTTTATCCAAAATTAATTCTTATTCAGAGGCTTTAAATTATGAAATGGCTAAAGAATTAAAAGAGGAATTAAACTATATTGATGTTATAATGGATAAACAAAAAGTTGAAGCCCATGATTTTGTTAATAGAGATGTTATAGGATATTATATAGATAAAGGTCATATAGGTTTAAATATTCTATTTATTAGAAATAATAAACTAATAGGTAGTCATAATGATATTATAACTATTAAAATAGACCCAGAAGAAGAAATTAATGATTATATCTTAAACTTCTATACTAGACATGAAGTTCCTAAAGAAATACTTGGAGATAAATATTTAAAAACAGATATATTATCTGAATTATTAAAAACAAATTTTGTTATTCCGGAAAAAGGAAAGAAAAAGAAATTATTAGATATGGCCAAGCTAAATAGTTCAATCTATTTGAATAATGAAATTATGGCATTTGAGAAAGAAGAAAAAAGAACCATTAGTGCCAATGAAGAGTTAAAAAACATTTTGAAATTAAATAGTTTGAAGAGAATAGATATATTTGATAATTCTAATCTATTTGGCACCTTTGCTGTTTCAGGCATGGTAGTATTCAAAGAAGGAATACCAGAAAAGAAAGAGTATCGAAAGTATAAAATTACCATAGATAAAAATGATGATTATAATACTATGAAAGAAGTTATTTATAGAAGATATTATCGAGTATTATTAGATAAATTAGAAAAACCTGATTTGATAATAGTAGATGGTGGTATAAATCAAATAAATGCTTGTAAAGATGTTTTAGATAATTTAAATCTACCTATTAAAGTAGTGGGGTTAAAGAAAAATGATAAGCATAGAACTAATGATTTATTAGATGGAGATAGTTATAATATTATTCCAATAGATAAAGATAGTTTAGTATTTCATTACTTGACTAGAATGCAAGATGAAGTTCATAGATATGCCATTAGTTATCATCGTCAAATCAGAAGCAAAGGATCAATAAGTAGTGTTTTAGATAATGTTGATGGTATAGGAAAAGTAAGAAAAAAGGCATTAATAAAAGAATTTGGTAATATTAATAATATTATGAATGCTAAAATAGAGGATTTAGAAAAATTTATTCCGAAAGAGGTTGCCATTAATTTACAAAAATATTTAATTAATTTGAAGAAAGGGGAAAAATAGGTAAATATTTTTCCCTTTTGTATAGAAATAATCTTCAGTTTTTGTTAGAATATTTATGTGGTATATATGAAAAAGGTAATTAAAAAATATAGTACATTTTTAAAATATATTTTAGTAGCAGTTATTTCTTTTTTAATAGATATATCTCTTTTTACCTTATTTAATAGAGTAATTATTAAAGAAATAATAATTTCAACTATTTTAGCTAGAATAATATCATCTTTTATTAATTATTTATTAAATAGAGATAAAGTATTTAAAAGTGGTGAAAATAGTAAGAAAACAATTATTAAATATTACATATTAGTTGTAGTGCAAATGTTAGTATCGGCATTTACAGTTAAAGGATTAAAATACATATTAAAAATAGATGCCACACTTATTAAGATACCTGTGGAATGTGTAATATTTATTTGTAATTATTTTATTCAAAAGTTATTTATATTCAAAAGGAAGGATTTATATGAAGAATAAAGAAAAAGAAAAGTTTTTATGGGATCATTACTATAACAACAAAGATTATGATATAAATATACCTAATATGTCATTATATGAGTATATGATTGAAGAAACCAAGGATTTTGCTGATTATCCAGCAATTAATTATTTTGGTAAAAAAATAACTTATAAAACTTTTTGGGATTATATAGATAGATGTGCAAAATCTTTAAAAAGCCTAGGAGTTAGAAAAAATGATGTTGTTACAATATGTTTACCTAATACTCCTGAATCTGCGATTACTTTTTTTGCAATAAATAAAATAGGAGCTATAGTTAATATGGTTCATCCTTTATCAGCAGAAGAAGAAATAAAAGATTATTTAAATAAAACTAATAGTGTTCTAATGATTTGTTATAGTGCTTTATATAATAAAATAAAAAGTATTATTAATGAAACATCAGTATATAAAGTTATCTTTGCTAGTCCAAGTGATTCAATGCCAGTATTTTTAACTGGACTATATAAAGTAACAAGAGAAAGAAAAGAAGAAAAGCCAAAGAATAACAATAGTTTCTATATGTTTTGGAAGGAATTCTTACATTTAGGGGATTATTATGATGGTAAAATAGATGTTCATCGTTCATCAACTGATGATGCAGTTATTCTTCATAGCGGAGGCACTACAGGTATTCCTAAGAGTATTCTTTTAGCAAACCGCAGCTTTATAGGTATGAATGAACAAGCTAAAATTAATTTTCATTTATTAGTGCCTGGAGATTCAGTTTTATCAATATTACCATTTTTCCATTGCTTTGGCTTAGTAGTATGTATGTATGTCCCAATATGTCTTGGTGTTACTTGCATTTTAGTGCCTCAATTTGATGCTAAAAAGTTTGATAAGGTTTTATCTAAATATAAACCAGTAGTTATGACTGGAGTTCCTACATTATATGAGGCCATGCTTAAAAATGAAAAGATGAAAAACGTTTCTTTTTCGCAATTTAAATATGTTATATGTGGAGGAGACTCTATTCCAGAAAAAAGAAATAAAGAGATTAATGACTTTTTAAAAAGTCATGGCTCTCCTGAAGTTTTACAACAAGGTTATGGAATGACTGAAACAACAGGTCCTGTTTGTTTTGGCTCTTTAGGAAGTAATAAACTTGGTGGAGTTGGAGCCCCAATGGTAGGTAATGTAGTTAAAATAATTGATCCAAAAACCAATGAAGAAATGAAGCCAAAAGAAGTTGGAGAAATATGTGTTAACAGTATAGTTGTTATGAAGGGGTATTTAAACAATGAAAAAGATACCAATAAAACACTACAATTATATAAAGATGGAAGAAAGTATATTCATACTGGGGATTTAGGATATATTGATGAAGATGGAGTAGTATTCTATGTTCAAAGAATGAAAAGAATTATAGTTTCATCTGGTTATAATGTATATCCTCAACATATTGAAAATGTTTTAAGAGAAAATAAATATATTAAAGATGCTTGTGTAGTTGGAGTTCCTCACCCATATAAACAAGAAGTGGCTAAGGCCTTTATTGTTTTAAAAGATGGAGTAGAGGAATCTTGGACAGTAAAAAAAGAAATAATGGATTATGCAAATAAGAACTTAGCCCATTACATGATACCAAGAGAATATATTTATAAAAAAGAATTTCCTAAAACAAAATTTATGAAAACTGATTATAATAAACTTAGAGAAGAATTATTAAAATAATTCTTCTTTTTATAGTAATAATTCCTTAAATATGATATTATTTTTATAGGTGATATTATGGTAGTTTTATATATTTTATTAATTTTATTATGTCTTTACATTATATTTATTTGCTTTCGTTCATTTAGAAAAAATGAATTTGGTATGTTCTGGTTTAATTTCTGGAAATATCCTTTAGGATTAGTATTTAGATTTTATTATCCTTTTAAAACTGAAAACAAAAAGGTTATTCCTGATGAAGGACCAGTTCTATTTTGCGGAAACCATATTCATTTAATGGATCAATGCTTAGCTATTTTAAATACTAAAAGGCCAGTGCATTATATGGCTAAAATAGAATATTGGCAAAATCCAAAAACAAAATGGTTCTTTAATATGATGGGATGTATTCCAGTTAATAGACAAATACATGATGATAACGCTAAGGCACAAGCTCTAGAAGTTCTAAATAAAGGACTAGCCTTAGGTTTATTCCCTGAAGGAACAAGAAATAAAACTAAAGAATTATTACAACCTTTTAAATTTGGAGCAGTTTCTATGGCAAAGAAAACTAATGCTACTATTGTTCCATTTGCTATTACAGGAACATATAAGTTTAGAACAAAAAACTTAAAGATTACTTTTGGTAAACCATTTAAAGTTGGAGATATGGAGTTAGAGGAAGCAAACAAGAAATTATATGATGAAATTTTGAATATAATTAAAAAGAACAGGTGATTTAATGCATAATATATATTTAAAAGATTTAGTTAAGCTATCTAATGGAAAACTAATTATGGGGGATGAAAATACCCCATTAATTAATTTTTCTAAAGATACTAGAACTATGGAACCTAATGATATATATATAGGAATAAAAGGAGAAAACTTTGATGGTAATACTCTATATAAAGAAGCTTTTGAAAAGGGAGCTTTGGGATGTATTATCAACGATAATATAGAACTTGATAGAGAGTTTTTAAGCAATTATTCAGATAGATTTTTAATCTTGGTTAGTGATACTATTAAAGCAATCCAAAGTCTTGCAAAATACAAAAGAAGTCTATATGACATTTTAGTGGTAGGGGTTACTGGTAGTGTGGGAAAGACAAGCACAAAAGATATAATTGCTTCAGTTTTAAGTCAAAAGTATAATGTTTTAAAAACTGAAGGTAATTATAATAATCATATTGGAGTTCCATTAACGATTTTAAGATTAAAAGATGAAAATGCTTTGGTAGTGGAGATGGGAATGAATAGCCTTGGAGAGATAAGCTCTCTTTCCCAAATAGCTAAACCTAGTATAAGTGTTATTACAAATGTTGGGACGGCTCATATAGGTAATTTGGGCTCTAGAGAGAACATTTTAAAGGCTAAATTAGAAATTCTTGATGGTATGGATAAAGATGGGGTTTTAGTTATTAATAATGATAATGATTTATTACATGATTACTATATAAAGAATAAAGACAATAGAAATATTATTACTTTTGGTATTAATAATATAAGTGATTATAAGGCATACGATATAGAAACAAAAGCCTTAGATAGTTCTTTTAAAACAGACATTAATAATAAAACATATAATTTTAAAATAAATATTCCTGGAGAACATTTCGTTCTCAATGCACTATGTGCATTGGCTTTGGGAAGTTATCTAAAAATAGATACTTCTAAAATAGAATTGGGTATAGAAAGTTTTTCTTTAACCAAAAGAAGAATGGAAATAAATAATATTAATAGTTACGTAATAATTAATGATTGTTATAATGCTAATTTAGACTCTATGACGTCTGCAATTAATTATTTAGGAACTTTAAAAGGAAGAAAAGTGGCAGTTTTAGGAGATATGCTAGAACTTGGAGATTATTCTGAAAAACTCCATAGAGCAATAGCTCAAGTTATTATAGATAATAAAATCGATCTAGTTATAACAGTTGGAGAAGAATCAAAATATATAAAAAATGAATTAAATAGGAATAATTATAATAATATAGAAAGCTTTGATAATAATTTAGATGCTTTTAATAAAATTAAAGAATCTATAAAAAAAGGAGATAATATATTATTAAAAGCATCATACGGAATGAAGTTCATAGAAATATACAATTATTTAGTTAACTATATAAAATAGGTGTTAATATCAATTAACATCTGTTTTTTAATTGAATATATCTTATTATTATTATATAATTATAAGAGAGAATAGGGTGATAAAGTGACAAAAAACAATCATCAAAAAAAAGTTTTTATTGTAACTCTTTTATTTGCCCTAATATTAATTAGCTTAAGTGTTTTTGTGTCTTTTGCGTACATGGCTGTATCAACTACAGGTTTTGCTACTAATCCGACTGTAAAAAATACTACCGCATGCTTAGATGTTAATTATTCTGAATCAGGGACAATTAATTTAAATTATCAATATCCAATAAGTGATGCTTATGCTTTAGCTAACGTAGTTCCCGTTACAATTACAGTTACTAACACTTGTACAAGCGGTGATGCAATTAACTATGTTTTAGCATTTACTAGTTTATCTAAAAATCATGTTAATGCATCAGATCCGTATTATATCCCTGATAATAAAATGCGTATCCAAGTAAAAAGATCACTCAATGGTGCAAGCCAAACTGTTCTAGAGTCAGCTGATTATTTATCTACGTTGCTTACAGTATCAGGAACAAATACTATTAATTATATTAATAATGCATTATCTCAAAGAAGTGATACAAGTGGTTTTACAAATAAAACTCACTATTTAGTAGATTCGAACACTATTGGTTACGGAATGACAAATACCTATTATCTATATTTATGGATTGACTACTATGAAGGCGATAGTGCAGTATATTCCAGTGGAGCTGTTCATAATTCTAGTTATGATAATACGACTGAAGGATACGATTTTAAAGGAGCAGTTAACTTAGTTGTAAATACTGATTTAGAGATTTATCGTTACTCTAATACCAATTATAATTCAAATCAATATTCTAGTAATGTTTCTTTAGTTAATGCTGGTTATTTATATTATAAAAAGGTGGATACAAGTGTAAATCGTAACTATGTATGTGGAGTATTTAGTGGAACAGAAATATGTTTAGGACAATATTTGGAAAATATAAATGCGCAGTTTGCAGCATTAGGTATTACTTGTACTACTTCAGGAACTTGGGTTACATGTCAAAATAGTGCTATCTCTTGTGCTTATACTACATCAGCCAGTGAAATTCGAAGATGTACAGATAGATCTACTGGAAAGAAGTGTGAGCAATATTCTAATACTGAGGGATCGTGTAGTTAGTTATTAACATCAATTTACACAAAAAAGAACTTTAAAATAAATAATAGTTCTTTTTTTATGTTATAATTATTAATAGGTGAAAGTATGAAGAAGAAAAAGATGTTTAAAAGTAGATTACAAATGATAATATACATGATTCTATTTGCAATATGCATTGCATTATTTATTGTAATTGGGAGAATAGATTTTCATAAAGACGAGGTTTCTGAAGCAAGTAAAATAAGTAAGATTTATAATTCTTTGGATGAGAATAATTTATATGTTTTTTCTGATGCCACTGATGTTTTAAATATTATAAATAAAAGAACTGGCATAATATTAATGGGATTTCCATCTAACAAGTTTATGGATTCATATGCTCATATTTTAAATAAAGCCGCTATGGAATACAATATAGATAAAATATATTATTATGATTTTTTACAAGATCGTGAAGAGAATAATGGAACTTACGAAACTATAGTTAGAACTCTTGAAGTATATGCTCCTCAAGATGATTTGGGTATCCAAAATATTTATGCTCCAACTATTATTATGGTTAAAGAAGGAACAGTAGTGGCATATTTAGATGATGCCGCAATTCTTAAAGGTAATATAACTCCTGAGATTTATTATAATGATAATCAAGAAGCAATTATATATGAAAAAATAAAGACCGCTATTAAAGAGTATTTGGGATAGGTGATAAAATGGAAGAAACATTTAAAAGTAAATTGGGATTTTCTTTATTTTTTATTCTAATAATAGGTTTAATAGTAGGCGGATATTTTTGGACTAATTGGACTTTAACCGAAAAAGAGAGAGTAAAGCAACAAAAAAAAGAAGAAAAGATAGAATATAAAATTGATGCTGATAAAGATTATATCTATTTTGTAAATGAATCAGCAATAAGTGAAGAAGCAGAAATTGATTACAAAGATGTAGTTATTAATCTTAAAGGTCAAGAAGCTTTAACAGAAACTTTGGAAAAAGAAAACAAGATATATAAAAATAATATAGTTCATATAAGTGAAATGAATTTATTAAGTAAAGATTTAATCGCATATAATTATGACGATTTATATGCTCTTACATTCCGTAATTATGATGTGTTTGAATTTGGTAAATACGTAAGCTTATTAATAAAAGATTATAATTATTCATGTTTGGATAATGGTGGTGTAACATTTAAAGATTCTAAAGCCTATGTCTTCAATGTTCAAAGTGGTGAATTATTAAAGAGTAATGAATTATTAAATATGTATAGATTGAATATGGATATTGTTAAAGAAAGAGTTACAGAGTATTTAAGCGGTAAACAAACTAAAGTAAATAATGTAGATGTTATAAAGATAGAAGATACAATTAACGAATTAAAAGAAGAGAACTTATATATTAATAATTATGGGAAATTATCTATTACTTTTCTTGTCAAAACCACTCAAACCGATTATAATGAGATTACGGAGGTTAATTAATATGGATTTGAATTTAAATACTGAAGAAAAAATGTTAAAAGCTATTGGCGTTTTAGAAGATAGACTAGTTTCTATTAGAGCTGGAAGAGCTAATCCAGCAATGCTAAATGGAATTATGGTTGATTATTATGGAACACCAACACCATTAAATAGTATTGCTAATATAACAGTTCCAGAAGCTAGACAATTGTTTATTAAACCATTTGATAGAAGTGCATTAAAAAATATAGAAAAAGCAATTAATGAAGCAAACCTTGGGATTTCGCCTTCTAATAATGGGGAAATGGTTATTATTACTATACCTGAATTAAATGAGGAAAGAAGAAGGGAATATGTTCGTCAGGCTAAATCCATTGGGGAAGAGGCTAAAGTTGCTTTAAGAATGATTAGAAGTGACGATAATGATACAATTAAAAAAGCTGAATTACCTGAGGACGAAGAAAAATTATATTTAGATGATGTTCAAGAACTAATTAATAAATATAATAAAATAGTAGACGAAAAAGTTAAGGAAAAGGAATCAGAATTAATGAAAGTATAAATAGTTATTAATATAACTATTTTTTTTATTTGTTTTCCTTATTTAAACAAACACTTTACTTGAAGAAATCATATATATATGATAATATTTTTATGTAAAGAAGTTAGGATTGGTAGTTTATGAAAGTATTAAAATTAATAGGAAAATTTTTTAGTTTTATTGGTGTTTTTTTGTTGGTTTTATTAGTTACTGTTTATTCTATGGGTTTAATATTTTGTTATGGTCCAAGTGTTCATGCTAGAAACTTATTTGTTACAACAATTCTAGAAACTGGGCAAATGAAATTTTTAGCTAGAATGTTTATGAGTAATAAAGCAATTAAAGAGATAGTTGATAGTAATAGTATGGTTTCTTTAGATGAAGAAATAGATAATTCTCTAATTGATACTAACTCTGATTTAGATAAAAATGGTATCGAATTAGTAAAGATATCTGGAAGCACCTATTCTGCTAAAATGATAATAGTTAATGATCCTGCAAGAGTAAAAGTCGCTACTATTTATGATGGTAATTGGAAAGAGTATGGTGTTACTTTAGATAAATTAGTTAATGATGCCAATGCTTTTGCTGGAATAAATGGAGGACTATATTATTCTTCTGGCAATAAAGGTGGAAGACCAATGGGATTAATCGTTAAAGAAGGTAAAATAGAATTTAATAGTCCTGGGGGAATTGCAGGATTACACTTAGTTGGATTTAATGAAGATAATTTACTTAAGATTATAGATTTAAGTGGTAAAAATGCTAGCCAAGTTGAAAAGGTTATTAAAGATGAAAAAATTAGAGATGCAGTTGCCTTCCAAGAAGAGTCTAGTGATGCCAATAACCATTTTGTCAAATTGATTATTAATGGTGAATTAAGGGAAACAAAAGGGTCTGGAAGTGGCGCTAATCCAAGAACAGCAATTGGTCAAAGGAAAGATGGTGCAGTTCTACTATTAGTTACTGATGGAAGAGGAGCTAATGGCCATTTAGGAGCAACCGCTGCAGATTTAATTGATATTATGAGTGAATATGGTGCTGTAAATGCTGCTAATATTGATGGTGGTTCATCTTCTAGTATGTATTATGATGGGCATTATGAGATGACATCAGTTACACTATATTATTCTAATTCATCATGGCGTTTGCCTGATGGATTTGTGGTAGAAAAGAGGTAATAATATATGCGTAAATTAAAGATAACCAGAAGATGGCGTAAAAAAAGTTTTTATGGCAAAACCTTAACATTATGGACATTTTTACTAGTAGTTCTAGGTGTAGTATTTTTAATATATGTTTATAATAGTATGATTATTTATGAAAGAAATTTAGTTGATAATTATATTAATTATCTTGCTACTAGTGGAAAATTATCTAAGAATATAGATAATAATTTATTTGAAGTTAGTGAATACGAAAGAAAAAATGCTAAAATAACCGAAGGCATAAAGAAAGTATTTAAAAGTAAAGATTTAAAAATTAAAAAGAATAATTCATTAAGTAAAGATGGTATTTATGCCTATGATTTAAAAATCAATGATAATGTAGTTTCTACAGTTTCATTAAAAAGTGTTAATAAATACATTAGGATGGCTATATTAACTATTAATGAATGGGATGTAGTAGATGCAAAAACGTATTTTGATAATGGTATATATCATTATGAAATAAATATTCCAAGTTCATATAAATTATATATTAATAACAACGAAGTTAAAGATTCAGCAGTTACCAAAGAGGGAGATGTTGATGGTTTAGATAGATTAACTCAACATATAGAGATTCAAAAGAGTAAAATCTATAATATTAATAACTTAGTATATGAACCCAAAATTAAAATAGTTGATGAAAATAACAAAGAAGTCAAATGGGAAGCAAAAGATAATAAGATAGTTATTAAAAATGATTTTATAGAAATAGCAAAATTAGAAGATGCTAAAAAGTATATTAAAGATGAATTTGATCCATTAGCTTTAGCTAAGAATTATAGTTTGTTTTTAACAAATGATTTAGGTGGAGAACGTCATGGTTTTTATAAGTTGTCTCCATATTTAATTAAAGATAGTTATATGTATGGAATGGCATGGGGATGGGCAACTAATGTAGATATTACTTTTGTTAGTAATCATCGCTTAAAAAATCCTGTATGGACCAATGAATCACTAAAAAACTTTATTATATATAATGATAATGCATTTAGTTGTGAAGTATATTTAGAAAAGAATATGATAGTTAATGGTCAAGATAAAGTAGATAAAATGCATGATAGATTATTCTTTATTTACTATGAAAATGGCTACAAACTAGTAGATATGAAAGCAATTAAAGATTAGGAGGTATTTTTTTGAAAAACATATTTGTTGTTATTCCAACACTGGATCCTGATCAAAAGATCATGGAATCATTTATAAAAGAATTAAAAAAAGAATTTACTAATATTTTAGTTGTTAATGATGGTAGTGATGAAAGCCATAATAAATTTTTTGAAAAATTAGATAAAAGTGGAGTAACTATTATTACTCACTTTAAGAATTTAGGTAAAGGAAGAGCACTCAAATCAGCATTTAATTATATATTAAATGCATTTCCTACAATTGATGGAGTAGTTACATGCGATTGTGATGGACAACATAGTGTTAAAGATATAAAAAAGTGTGCTCAAGCATTATTAAAAAATCCTGATAAATTGATATTAGGAGTTCGTGATTTTAGTAAAGATGATGTTCCTAAAAGAAGTAGATTTGGTAATAAAACAACTAGAAATGTCTTTAAATTATTTGTTGGTATAGATATATCTGATACTCAAACAGGTCTTAGAGGATTAAGTAAAGAATTAATGTTAGAGTTTTTAGACATTTCTGGAGAAAGATATGAATATGAAACAAATATATTAATTGAATGTCAAAGAAAAAATATTAAAATAAAAGAAGTTGGTATAGATACAATATATATTGATAGTAATTCTAATAGTCATTTTAATCCTATTAAAGATTCTATTAAAATATATAGATTATTTATTAAATATATATTAGTTGCTTTATCTTCATATATTTTAGAATTGATATTATTTGCTTCTTTACTAAGCATATTTAAGATTAATGGTAAAATTCTTGCTGCTACAATAATTGCTAGAGTTTTATCTACAATATATAATTACTTTGTTAATAAAAATACTATGTTTAAAAATAGTTCATTTAAAATTCTAGCTAAGTATTATATATTAGTTACTATTCAAATGTTTATATCTGGTTGTTTTGTAGCATACTTGTTTAATTTAACTGGTTCAAATGTTATTTTAATTAAGATTTTAGTTGATTTAATACTATGGATGGTTAACGTTTTTATTAAAAGAGATTTTGTGTTTACGGGAGTTAAAAAATGAAAAAGAGAACAATAATAGTCTCAGTGTTGTTTCTATTATTCATTAGTTTAGTAATATTAATTAAAACTAATGTAATAAGTGGATTTGATACTTGGGTATATAATATAGTTACAATAAAAATGTCTACAATTATTACAAATATGTATAAAGTTTTTACATTCTTTGGATCTACATCTTTTATCGTATTTCTTTGTGCTTTTTTCTTAGTTTTATTTATCATTTTAAAAAAGAATAGTAAAGGTTATATTATTACAATATGTTTAATTATTTCTACTATAATGAATAATGTTATTAAAGTTATTATTCGTAGACCTCGTCCCGAAGTTCTAGCTTTAGTCACAGAAAAATCTTTTTCGTTTCCAAGTGGCCATACTATGGCCTCAGTATCTATGTATGGAATGCTTATTTATTTATTATTAAGAAGTTCAACTAATAAAAAAACTAAGATAGCTTTAAGTATTTTACTAGGTATTTTACCATTTATGATTGGTTTAAGTAGAATATATTTAGGAGCTCATTTTGCAAGTGACATAATTGGTGGTATAATTGTTTCAAGCATTTTATTATTAATTGAAACATATTTTATTGATAAAAAGAAATGGTATTAATTAGAATAGAGGATATTATGAAAAAAATAAAAATAATTAGTTTATTAGTTTTCTGTATATTTCTACTAGCTGGGTGTTCAAAAACTAATCTAGATAACGCAACAATTTGGACAACAGTATATCCGGTTGAATATATAACTAAATACTTATATGGTGAAAATAGCACAGTTGATAGTATTTATCCTGATGGAGTGGACTTAAATAATTATAAATTAACTGAAAAACAAATAGATAATTATTCTGAAGGAGATTTATTTGTATATATTGGTTTAGGTCCCGAAAAAGACTTAGCTAAAACATTCATTAATAAGAATAATAAGTTAATGCTTATAGATGCAACTTATGGTTTATCTAGTGATAATATAACTGAATTATGGTTAGCTCCAAATAATTTCTTAATGCTTGTAAAGAACATTAAATCATCATTAAATGAATATTTGGATAATTCAATAAAAATAGATTCAGTTAATACTAAATATAATGAATTATATGAAAAAGTTTCGTGGTTAGATGCAGAGTTGCGTAATATAGCTAGAGACGCTAAAGAAAACGGAAAAAATACACTTGTAGTTGCAACTAATACTCTTAAATTTCTAGAAGGCTATGGATTTAATGTTATATCTATTGAAGATATAGAAAGTTCTAATAGTCCTAATGCAATAAATGATCTAAAGAGTAAATTTAAGAGTTCTAATTATAATAGTATTATTATGATTAAAGGAGAAAAGAAAAGTGAACTTTTCAAGGAGTTAGAGAATAACTACAAAGCTAAAGTTATTGAATTGAATAATTTAGTTACTAATTCAGACACAGCTAGTGATTATATAACAATTCAAGATGAAAATATATCTATTATAAGGGATTTATTATTAAAATAATAAATCCCTTAAATAATTGACTAAAATAGGCTTATGTGTTAAACTATAGGAGTAATTCTTGGTATGGAGTAGTACTCAAGAGGCTGAAGAGGCGCCCCTGCTAAGGGTGTAGGACGGGTAACTGTCGCGAGAGTTCAAATCTCTCCTGCTCCGCCATATGTTTATAAATCTCATTATTATGAGATTTTTTTGTTTTATATTTTTCTTTGTAATGATATAATTAAATAGAATAGAAAAGGCATTTAGTATGAGAGAAATTACCAAAATAATGATTGAAAGATATGCATTAAATAAGCTTAAATATGATTTTATGGGATATAGGTTTAATGACGTTCAAGAATTATCTTTTCATCACTTAATTATTCCTCGTTGTGTATGTAAAGATTTATATCCCCACGCTGGTTTTTTAGACTGGAATTGTGCTTTATTAGTTAGAAATACCAGTCATGATTATTTACATACAATAGAAAAATACGATTATGATAGATTTGCTGCAATTAGTAGTGAGATGATAGATGAAAATATAAAAGGATATCTCGATTATGAGAACTTAAAAGCTATTGATGACATTTTATATTCATTCGAAATGGAATATTATAATGAAACAACTGAAAAGGGAAAGTTAATTGTTCCAGAGGAATGGACTATGAGATTATTGAGAGAAAAAAAGTTTTAAAACACTTTTTCTTTTTTTATTTATAGAGTATAATAATTTCATGACAAAATTAAAAGGTTCAATCAAGAAAATTATTTATCAAAACGATGACAATGGCTACTTAGTTGGTCTTTTTCGTGTCTCTAAAGTTTATGATGATATAGATAAAGAATGGTTAAAAAAAACTATCACCATAACTGGATCATTACTTGATATTAAATTGGAGACTCCTATAGAAATTGAAGGTAATTTCATTGATCACGAAAGATTTGGAAAGCAATTTCAAATTAAAGAATATAAAGTTATTATTCCTGAGGAAAACGATGATATTATTGAATTTTTATCAAGCTCTTTTGTTAAAGGTTGCGGAAAAAAAACAGCTGAGAAAATAGTTTCTGTCTTTGGAGCCAGAACAATTGAAAGAATTAAAGAAGATGAAAAAGCACTAGATGAAATTGAAGGTTTAGGTCTTAAAAATAAAATTAAGATTAGGGAATCAATTTTAAATTATTCTAAGTCGTCAGATATTTTATTAAAATTGAAGAATTTGGGTTTTTCTATTGAAGAAGCAGGAAGAATATATACTAAACATAAAGGAAATATACTTGATGTTATTGATAACAATATTTATTTATTAAATGATGTTGTAGATTTTAATCGTTTAGATAATATCTTTTTAAATAATTATGATAGATATGATAAAAGAAGAGTAAAAGCATGTATTATTGAATCTATGAAGACTATTTCTTTAAATACAGGGGACATTTACTATGATTTAAGTGATGTATATTCTATTTTAGTTAAATTATTTAATCTTAATATTGAATTTGAATTATTCGAAGAATATATAAATGAATTAGCAAAAGAACTATTTGTAGTCATAGATGAAAATAAGTGTTATTTGCAAAACAATTATGAAGATGAAGTTGTAATATCAGAATTATTAAAGAAAATACAGGATAAAAAGATAAAAACTACCGATTATCAAGAAAGAATTAAAGAAATAGAAAAGAAGTTAAACATTACTTATAATGATGATCAGATAAAAGCTATAAGCACAGCATTAAATAATAATATTACAATAATATCTGGAGGTCCTGGAACAGGGAAAACAACAATAATTAATGCAATAGTTAGATTATTTATTGAAAATAATCGATTAAGTCCAATTGAGATAACTGAGCAGATAGCCCTTTTAGCTCCGACTGGAAGAGCAAGCAAAAAGATGTCTATGGCAACAAGTATGCCAGCATCAACTATTCATCGTTATTTAAAATGGAATAAAGATACTGATGACTTTATGATAAATGAGAATAATAAAAACTTTCAAAAACTTATAATAGTTGATGAAGTTAGTATGATTGATAATTCTTTATTTGCGGCATTATTAAAAGGGATTCATAGTTATGTTCAATTAGTTTTAGTAGGAGATGCTTTTCAATTACCTTCAGTAGGCCCGGGGAATATCTTAAGTGATTTAATAAATGGTGATTTATTTAATTATGTTCCCTTAAATTATATATATCGTCAAAGTGAGAATTCTTATATACCTTATTTAGCTAAAGAAATAAAGAATAAAGATTTAGCCGAAGAGTGGTTGAATAAACATGACGATTATAATTTTATAATAACTGAGAATAAAGATATTCCAATGACAATTAAAAAAATAATTGAAGAAGGAATAAAAAAAGGATTTGATGAAAATAATTTACAAATACTTGCACCAATGTATCGGGGAGATAATGGAATAGATAATTTAAATAGAATGTTATGTAAATTATTTAACCCAAGTCCTAATGAAAAACAAATCACTTATGGAGATATTGAATATAAAGTAAATGATAAAGTTTTACAATTAATAAATGACGCCGATAATAATGTGTTCAATGGTGATATAGGTTTTATAAGTGATATAATTACAATCAAAAAACCATATAGAAAAGATGTTGTTATTATAGATTTTGATGGTAATTTAGTTAGATATGAGAAAAAAGATTTAAAAAATATTAGACATGCTTATGCCATGTCAATACATAAGAGTCAGGGAAGTGAATTTGATCATATAATAATGCCAATAACATTCCATTACGGAAACATGTTATATAATAAAATTCTTTATACTGGAGTTAGTAGAGCTAAGAAAAGTCTTATATTAATTGGCGATCCCAACGCATTTTATCGAGGTATATTTAATGATTATGGAAATTTAAGAAAAACAACCTTAAGAGAAAGGCTATTAGAAATATTTTTACATAATTAATATAATTCTATCCATAATATTATTAGAGGTGGAAAGATGAAAAAAATGGGACTTGTTACAGGGATGGTAGTAGCAGGTATGATAGGCCTAGGGACATATACTTTAGTCAATAAAAGGACTAAAAGCAAAGCTGATAGACTTATAAATAGTGTTTTAGATAAAGCTAATGATGTCACCACAAATACTTTTGAAAAGAGTTTATAACTCTTTTTCTTTGTGAAAAATAATCATTTATGTAGTATAATGTTATTAGGTGATTATATGAAAGATAAAAATAGTCAAGACATTAATAAAAAAGAGGTGAATGAAGTTTTAGGTTTAACTAAAAAAATATTAAAAATTCTTTATATAGTTTTTATAGCAGCCTTAGTTTTAGTGGCCATAGTAGCCATTCAAAAATTAAAATTATATGATATAGTTTTAGATATACTTAAAGTTATTATTCCATTCTTTATTGGTTTTGTTATAGCATGGCTACTAAGGCCTCTGGTACTAAAACTTAATACTAAGACTAAAAATAATACCATTAGTTCTATAATAGTATTTCTTCTATTTATATTACTAATAGTTGGACTTTTATATCTATTTATTCCTACAGTATATAGAGAAGTTAATGAATTAGTTGGATTAATACCTAGTTTAATTGAAAAAATAACTAAAAGTATTAATGATTTCTTTACTAGATTATCTACTAGTGGATTAAACTTAGAACAATTTAAGAATCGTTTGCTAAATAATATAACTAATTATGGAACAGAAATAGCTAAAGATGCACCATCAACAATATTAAATATGATAGGTTCATTATTTAGTGGTATTGGAATAGTTGCTATGGGATTAATTATTGGTATATATATGCTTATAGATTACGAGAGCATAAGTGTTTATGTTAAGAAATTATTTCCTTTAAAATGGCAAGATGATATTCATAATTTATCTACTAAAATGAGTGGAGAAGTTAGAAAGGTTGTTAATGGCACCTTTCTAGTAGCGCTAGTCGTTCTATTATGTGATTCAATTGGTTTTACATTAATTGGGTTAAATGCTCCATTATTATTTGGAATGTTTTGTGGTATTACTGATTTAATACCATATATTGGTCCATACATTGGTGGTGGAGTTGCCGTTATTGTGGGCTTTACTCAAGATCCTTGGATAGGAATTGGAGTTTTAATAATATGTGTAATTGTTCAAGTAGTAGAAAGTTATATTCTTCAACCTATAGTTATGAGTAAAGCAAGTTCTTTACACCCAGTTATAATTATTATTGGTTTACTAGTATTTGGCCATTTCTTTGGTATTATTGGAATGATTCTAGCAACTCCATCACTAACAATTCTTAAGGTTTTACTAGAATGGGTAAAAGAAAATTATTTAATTGAAAAAAGAGTTTAAAAATAATAATAATTGTGCTATAGTATTTATGTAATCAGAGAAAAAAGATGTATATAATTTGTGTTTAGAGAAAGTTAGTGGCTGATGGAAACTAATAATAGGAATTATATATTGCTACTTTTGGAGATTAATCGGTGATGAATCGTTAACACAAAGAGAAAAATAAAGGATGGTACCGTGCTTAAGCACTCCTTAGGGATCATCCTTTTTATTTTTAGAAGGAGGATATTATGAGAATATTTTTAATCGCTGGAAAATCAGGAAGTGGAAAGGGAGAAGTAGCTAAATTAATTAAAGAGTATTATATCTACAAAATGGAAACATGTGCAATAACTGGATATAGCAAACCCGTTAAACAATTTGCCATGGAATTAACTGATTGGGATGGTAATAATAATACAAAACCAAGAGGTTACTTACAAGAATTAGGCGATACAATAAGAAGTGTAGATGAAAAGTTCTTAGTTAACAATATGCTTAGCAATTTGAGAGTATATGAAAAGTTAGCAGATAATGTAGTTATTAGTGACGTTCGTTTCCCAGTTGAAATTGATGATATTAAATTAAATTATGATAATGTATATGCTATATACGTTGAAAATCAATTTAGCGCTAGTTATTTAACTGTTGAAGAACAATCTCACAAGACTGAAACAGCATTAGAAAATTATGATGATTTTGATTATATATTAGCTAACGATACTATGGAATCATTAAAGGATAAAGTATTTAAATATTTGGAAGGAATTGAATAATGAATAAATGGACAACAAATGAATTACGCGCTAATTATTTAAAGTTTTTTGAAAGTAAAAATCATAAGATTATTTCTTCATCCTCATTAATTCCTGAAAATGACCCTAGTGTTTTATTCACAACTGCTGGGATGCATCCTTTAGTGCCATATTTATTAGGAGAAAAGCATCCTGAGGGAAAAAGATTAACGGATGTTCAAAAGTGTATTAGAACAAGTGATATTGATGAAGTTGGTGATAGTTCTCACTTAACCTTCTTCGAGATGCTTGGTAATTGGAGTTTAGGAGATTATTTTAAAGAAGATTCAATAAAATATAGTTATGAGTTTTTAACTAGTCCAGATTACTTGGGAATTCCTAAGGATAAATTATATTTCTCAGTTTTTGCTGGAGATGATATGGCTCCTAAAGATGAAGAAAGTTACAATATTTGGCTTAGTTTAGGAGTAGAGAAAGATCATATATCTTTTTTGCCTAAAGAAAATAATTTTTGGATATTGGGAAGCGGAATTGGCCCATGTGGACCGGATACTGAAATATTTTATGATACAGGAAAAGAAAAATGTTCTGAGAATTGTTCAGTAGCGTGTGATTGTGGTAAATACTTAGAAATATGGAATAATGTATTTATGGAGTATTATCGTGATGAAAAGGGAAATCTAAGTAAACTAAGTCAACAAAATGTTGACACTGGAATGGGCTTAGAAAGAACTGTTCAAGTATTAAATGGTTATAGTAGTGTTTATGATATAGAGGAATTTGTAAATATAAAATCATATTTAGAAAATGTATCTCATCTTAAATATGATGATTATAAAGAAAGTTTTCGAATTATAATGGATCATATGCGTGCTGCAACATTCATTTTGGGTGATGATCATAATGTTAAACCATCTAATGTAGGAGCAGGATATGTTTTAAGAAGATTAATTAGAAGAACTATAAGACACTTAAGAAAGCTTAATATTAATGAGTATATCTTAGGTTCTTTAGCTAGTATATATATTGAAGATTATAAAAGTAAATATGATGAATTAGAAAGAAACAAAGATATAATATTAAATGAATTAGAATTAGAATATAATAAATTTAGCAAAACATTAAAAGATGGAGAAAGATTATTTTATAAAACCATTAGAAGTTTGAATGGCAAAGTAATATCTGGAGCTGATGCTTTTAAATTGTTTGATACCTTTGGTTTTCCATTAGAAATGACTATAGAACTTGCTAAAGAGAATAATTTAGAAGTAGATATTGATGGATTTGATAAATGCTTTAAAGAACACCAAGATAAATCTAGAACTTTAGATGCCGGTTCATATAAAGGCGGTCTTGCAGATCATTCAGAAATGACAATTAAATATCATACTGCTTGCCATCTTTTACTAGCGGCATTAAGAGAATTTTATGGTTCTGATGTTTATCAAAAAGGAAGCAATATAACATCTGAAAGATTAAGATTTGATTTCAATCTAGATCATAAATTAACTGATGAAGAAAAGAAAAGAATTGAAGATAGGGTTAATGAAATGATTAAAACTAATTCTGATGTCATTTGTGAAGAAATGCCATATGAAGAAGCAGTAAAAAGTGGTGCGATAGGTTCTTTTGCAAACAAATATGGAGAGACAGTAAAAGTTTATTCTGTAGGTAATTTGTCTAAAGAAATATGTGGTGGTCCTCATGTCCTTAACACTAAAGAAATGGGTAAATTTAAAATTGTAAAAGAAGAATCTAGTAGCGCTGGAATAAGGAGAATTAAAGCTGTTTTAGAGTAATATCTAAAATAGCTTTTATTTTTTGATAAACTTTATTGATAAATGTTGACTTTTGAGATATAATCTTCTTAAGGATAGGGAAGAGTAATATGAAGAAAAATGGATTTGTTTTTGTTGAAACCATAGTATCTATAATAATCTTAACTACAGCTTTAATTCTCTTATATTCTTCATTTCATAGAATTCTTCAAAATGAAAAAACCAGGGTATATTATGATGATTTCAATTATATATATCGTTCTTGGTATATTAGAGAAGAATTAGAAGAAGTTGGATTAGGCAGCTTTGTTAATGATTTTAATTTAGAGATGGAAAATGATACTTCTAGAGTTAAATCTGGTATTAAAGTTATTGGTCAAAGTAATTTATTAAAGATAGATTCTGTTAGTACAGATGATGAAACTAAAGAGAAAATTGGCTTTGTTACAAATATGATGAATGATTTTGATGCGGTAACTAATATTTTATTATATACAGGAAAACTTAGTGACATTAAATCATGTATTCCACGAAGCGGGGATTTTTCTAAATTTCCTACTGATACTAGATGCCAAGAAATTGCTAAGTTACCATTAAGTCAAGCTTTCTTATTATACATTAGATCAATTTATATTGAAGATGGGCTACAAACTACAGATATATTAGTTAGTGAATATGAATCATGCACTAGCAACAATGTATGTAGAAATTATTATAGTTGGGTGAGTGTTAAAGCATGAAAAAGAATGGATTTGTTTCAACTGCATTAATTTATACTTTCTTTATATTGTTCTTGTTATTGATGATATTTTTACTAAATAGTTACTCTTCAAGAAGAAATCAATTGGAATCATTCAAGAATCAATTAAAAGAAGATTTAAATAGAGAAATAAGTGCAGATATTAACTTATATACTTTAGTTAAAAACGGAAGTAATTATGAATTAAAAAGATATGTAAAACTATATGAGCATAAGCTTGATAGTGGAAGTTATTGTGAAAAAATGAGTGATGAAGAGTGTGGAACACCAACAATAACTATGGATGGTGATAGACTAGCAGTATCTTCTAAATGCCGTGTATATTGCTATGCTTATTTATCTAAGAAATATACTAGAGTGACTTTTAATATTTATACAAAAGAAAATGCTTCAGCTGAACAAGAATTAGCGTATTCAACTCCAGGAGTTGAATATAACCTTACTTCAGCAAGTTGCACAAATGGGGTATCAATTAGTTTTAATGCAACGACAAGAGCGTGGACAATTCCTGACACCAAAACTACTGAATGCACCGCAGTATTTACGAAAGCAGGTGCTTAATGAAAAAGTTAGATAATAAAGGTATGACTTTAGTCGAAATAATTGTCAGTGTTGTTTTAATAAGTATAGTTTTGGTATTCTTATTTAGATTATTAGTTGATCTAAGAAATGAGACATCTAATAATAATTATGCATATAATAATCAAGTCAATAAAGCTGAAATTGTATATAATGTTCAAAATGATTTACATAGATATGAATTAAAAAATGTAACTAGTTCAACATCATCTAATAGAGTAACTGTTACATTTACTTGGGCATTAAACCGTTCTGAAGGTGGAAATGCTTCTAGTCAAGTTTCAACTCTAGAAGCATGGAAAGATTCATCAGATAACTATTTTGTTAAATATACAGATGTAGATAAAGATAATGTTCAAACTTGGAAAATTAAAGATGCCATTATAGATTTAACTAATACTAACATTATTGAAATGCATCAAACTAATAATTATATGTATTTTAAAGTTCGTTTATTTGTTTATAATAAGCCATTTAATGAACTTAACTGTGCTGAATCAAATAATGAAGTAGACGATATTGAAATATCTTTCTCAAAGTATTTTAAGCAATAGGAAGATTATTAAACTATAGAGAGTATGTTTAATTCTTCCTAGAAGAAAATATTTATAATTTAATTTTGAATCTGATATGATTGAATTAACTTGGGTATGAATAGATAACCCCCCAAAGGAGATTGTTGTTAAAGCAATAATCTCTTTTATTATTGGACTCCCATTCATATTTATTAAACTATTTAACCCTTGGGTTATTTCTAATAACCCCTTTACCACTGCAGTTAATATAATACTATCTTTTAAATATACAGTTATTAAATTAGTAATAATCATATAAAAAGTAATAGTTCCTAGTATCATCAGCATAGTCTTCATGGCTTCATTGATAGCCTTAGGAAGACACTTTACGGGATTAGTAAAGTTATTATTATTTATACACATATTTTCTTTATAATTGCTTGGACTAGTAATACCAATGATAAAAGGAGTAATATAATGGGCAATAATTATTTTAAATGTGATAGATTTATTGAAAATAATTGTCAATACTTTATACAAGAACAAAGGATTAGTCCAAAATGCCCAAGTTAATAGATTATTAGCGGTTCTTTCATCTATTCTTGTATTATTTAACATTTCTTTTATAATTAAGGAAGAAGTTGGACAACCACTTATAATAGATATTAAAACACACTCAAAGGCATCTCCATTAGTTTTAAATATTCTATTAAAAGAATTATTTAATGGAGATGTAATTTTCTTTAATATGCCACTTGTAATAGTAATATTACTCAATATAAACATAATAAATAGAGAAGGAAATAACTTGGTTAACCAGAGATGCATTGCATCCATGATACTAGTATTTAAAATATAATTATATTTAAATACTATAATATATATAATTAATATAGAAATAATTGTGAAATATTCTTTTCCTTTATTCATAAATAGTCCTTAACGTGCTATAATAAATGCGGTGATGATATGTTTAGTAAAATATATGATAAAGTAAAAAACTATATTAAATATAATTATAAATTTTTATTATCTATAATAATAATTATTTTTTTGTTTTACTATGAATTCCCATATGTTATTTATAGAACTGGTGGAACGATTAACTTAGCAGATAGAGTTAAGATTGATAAAAAATATACCCAAAAAGGTAGTTTGAGTATGAGTTATGTAACTACGATGAAAGGAACTATTCCTTTCATGGCCTTATCTTATATTTTACCTGATTGGGATTTAAAACCTCTTAAAGAAGTTACCAATGAAAGTAATTATGATGAAGAAATAAAAAAGGCTAAGGTTAATCTAAATGAAGGCATAGATAATGCGATTATCTCAGCCTTTAATGAATCTGATTATTCAATAACTATTAATAAAACAATAATTAACGTTGTGGCTATTGGAAAAAAGGCCAAAACAGATATTGAAATAGGTGATCAAATAGTCGGGGTTGAAGGAGAAGTAATAGATAGTCCTGAGGTTCTTAAAAATATTATAAATTCTTTTAAAGAAGGAGATACTATTAATATTGAAGTTATCAATAACCAAAAAGAGTATAAAAGGAAAGCAAAAATTTATTTAGAAAGTGATAACACTTTAAAAATTGGTGTGGCTTATAAGACAAGCTACGAGTATGAAACAGAAATTCCAATTTCTTTGAAAATGAAAAATAACGAATCTGGTTCTAGCGGGGGATTAATGATGTCTTTGGCAATATACAATGCATTGACTAAAGAAGATATTACTAAGGGATTAAATATTGTCGGAACAGGGTCAATTGATTCTTTGGGCAATGTTCAAGAAATTGGAGGAGTCAAATATAAAATACTAGCAGCAGAAAAGGCAAAAGCAGATATATTCTTTTGCCCTAAGGAAAATTATAAAGAAGCTTTGAAAATAAAAAAGAAAAGAAAATTAAAATTAGAAGTAGTTAGTGTGAAGACTTTAAAAGACGCAATAGATTATTTGAATAACAAATAATCTTTTTATTTTATAATTCAATAAAAAAAGATATCTTAAAGATATCTTTTTTAAAACTTTCGATATAAACCAATTGCTTTTCCAAGAATAGTGCAATTAGGAAGGATTATAGGTTCCATAGTGTCATTTTCTGGTTGTAATCTTATATGATCCTTTTCTTTATAAAATGTTTTAATAGTTGCCTCATTTTCTTCAGTCATTGCTACTACAATATCCCCATTTTTAGCGGTGTTTTGTTTTTGAACTATAACATAATCTCCATCATATATACCTGCATTAATCATTGATTCGCCGCTTACGTGAAGAGTAAATACAGTAGCTGCTGCCGGAATGAGTGAAGCAGGAATATCAAAAAATTCATTAGGTTGTTCAATTGCAGTTATAGGTGAACCTGCAGTAATTTTACCAAGTAATGGAACTTTTACAATATCTTCATTAGTTTCCAAAAACTCATTATCTCCAACTATTTCAATAGTTCTAAATTTATTACTAGTAGTTTTAATGTAGCCAAGGCTTTCTAGATTCTTCATATGAACAAAAACAGTAGCAGGACTAGATAAATTGACACCTTTACATATTTCTCTAATAGCAGGTGGATAACCATGATCTGCAATATATTTTTTGATATAATCTAAGACTTCCTTTTGTCTTTTAGTTATTTCGGTTCCTTTCATATGACCTCCTAAATTTATTTTACAATATGATTTGTAAAATGTCAAACATTTGTTTTTGTTTTTATTGACACGAACAAATGTTTTTGATAAGATGATATTGTAAAGAAGGAGAGTGGTATGATGAAAAAGATTTTGGCAAACGTTGGAGGATTATTACTATTTTATTCGGTAATAATCATTGGAGTATTGATTTTGAATCAGAGATTCTCATATTTAAATGGCTTAGAAAGAGCAAATAATAATTCTGTATATATAACAATGAATGAATAATTCATTGTTTTATTTTCGAAAAAATATTATAATAATTAGTATGAAGGTAATAATATGAAGAAGAAATTATTAGTTTTATCGGCTAGATATGGTTCTGGTCATACGAAAATTGCTGAATATGTTGCAAACTATATTAAAGAAAATAATGATAGTTGCGAAGTAAAGTTATTAGACATAACTGATTATGCAAATAGATTTGGTAAAATTGGTATCCGTGCAATGGAATTTGTTGCTAAACATAGACCTGAATTAATTTTCAATTTTTGTTATGAAATAATGGATCATAAAATATCTTCCTTAGGACACAATCGATTCGCTAGAAGAAGTTATGATAATCCTAGATTACGTCAAGTAATCACTGATTATAATCCAGATATTGTTATATCTAGTCATTTTTATTGTAGTAATATTATTACATATTATAATGATTTAAATATTATTAATACTAAATTGTATACAATAATTACAGATTATAGATCACATGTAATATGGACTAAAAATCATGAAAAAGAAACCGGTTTTATAGTAGGTAATGATATAGTTAAAGAAGAATTAATTAAAAGAGGAATTGATAAGAAAAAGATTTATTCTTTTGGTTTGCCTTTAAATTTAAATCAAATTAAAGATTTAGATGATGATGAGGTAATTAAAAAAAGATATAAGATTAATAATGATAAAAAAACCTATCTTTTCTTTGGAGGAAGTTCTTCAGGAAGCATGTATTACTATGATTATTTTAAAGCTATAGCTAAAATGAATATAGATAAGAACATTATCTTTATCTCAGGTAAAAATGATAAATTAAAGAGAAAATGTGATAAATTTATTAAAGATAGAGGAATTAAAAATATCAAAGTTTTAGGATATTCTAATGATGTTTTCAATTTAATGAAAATTAGTGATTTAGTTATTAGTAAACCTGGTGGTGCGACTGTAACTGAGTGTTTAGAAATGAATGTACCAATGCTTCTTGTTCCAGGAGTTGGTGGTCAAGAAAAATATAATGCCAAGTTCATGGCTCGAAAAAGATATGGTATAAAAGTTAGGGGAGTATGGAAGTTTAAGAGAATTATTAGTATGTTAGATAATAATTCGAGCATTACCGAAAGAATGCACGAAAGAATGTTAAAACTTGATCGAAATGAATCAGTTAGAAAGATTAATAATTTAATTAATAAGAATTAAGAGGTGTTTATGAGCAAAATAGATAATTTAGTTATGAATGATATTAAGATGTTATCTTTGGATATGATGAGAGAATCAGGAAGTGGTGAAGCAAGCTATGTCTTTTCTGGCACACCAGTTCTATATTCCTTATTTCTTAATCATTTAAAATATGATCTTAGTAATGACAATTGGATTAATAGAGATAGACTATATATTAGTTCAAAGTTATTACCAGTTTATTATAGTGTATTACATATATTTGGATCAAAATATAATATTGATGATTTACGAGATTTTAAAAAATTGGATTCTAAAACTCCAGGTTATATTAATTCTAGTTTTATGAATGGAGATATTATAAGTTATGCAGTTGGATCTTCTTTGGGTGAAAGATATTTAGCTAATTTAGTTAAGATAGAAAATAATAAATCTAATTTAATTGATTTTAATTCTATTTGTATTTGTAGTTTTGAAGATTTAATGAGTGGCTTAGCTAAAGAATCAATGTCTTTTGCTTATAAAGAAAAATTAAACAAATTAGTTATAATTGCTATAAAAACTCAGTTTAATGATATGGCTAAGACTAATGATATTTATAAAGAAGATATCTATGAGTATTTAGAAAACGTAGATTTTGATGTATTTGATGCCAAGAGTAATAATTTTAATTCTGTTGATGCTGCTATTGATGATGCTATTAGTTCTAAAAATCCTTCTGTAGTTATTATCGAAGAAGTTTTAGATAAAGAATGGAATAATACAAATTTAAATAGAATAATGACTAATGATGAATTAAATAGCCTTAGAGCTAAGTGGAATATCGAAGCTCCATTTGAAATAGATTCTAATCATTATAAAGAAGTTAATAAAGTAGTTTCTAAAAGATTGGAAAAAGTATTAAGTAAATGGAGCACTGAGAAAGATGAATCTTTAGAGGATATTAGATTAAAAAGCATTATAGATTTTCTTGAATCTAAAGAAATTAAAATTGATTTCAATGTCGATAATTTAAAATTAAATGATAATTATGAAGAAGAATTATTACTGGGAAATAGTAAAATATTTAATATTTTAGGTAATAAAAGCCCTTATGTTCTATGTGCGAGCGACTCAAGTAAAACAATGGTGACAATAAAGAAGAGTGGCGCCATGTCTAAGGATAATCCTACTAATAGAAATATTGATTTTGAAGGATATTCTTTAGCTATGGGTGGAATTACAAATGGATTGGCTGATTTAGGTTTTAAAGTGTTTGTAGCAACTCCTTTAATTCATTCATCTTACTTAAAACCATTTATTAAAAATGCTGCTGCTAAAGAGTTAAATATCAATTATGTGTTTACAAATGATACTTTCTTAAATACTTATGATGAAACAGGATTTTCACCTATAGATGAAATTAATTCATTAAGATTAATTCCTAAGTTAATTACCTTTAGGCCAGCTGATATCAACGAAATAATTGGTAGTTATAGTATTTTGGCTTTATTGAATAAACCTTGTGCTTTAATAATTGGCTCTGGCTCTATGAAAAAACTTACTGGAACCAATCCAAAATATGTTGTAGCGGGAGCTTATCGAATAAAAAGAGAAAAAGGCGAAGCTAATGGTGTTATTATTGCAACAGGAACAGAAGTGGAAATTGCTCTTAAATTAGCGGAAGAATTGTTCCCATATGGTATAGATTTAAGAGTAGTTACTATGCCTAGTCAAGAATTATTCAAAAATCAAAGTGAAAGATATAAATGGACTCTATTACCTAAAGAACTAAAAACATTTTCTTTGGAATTTGGAAGTTCTGGTTTATGGAATAGTTACGCAACTAGTGAAGAATATGTTTTAGGTATTGATAGATGGACTACTAATGGAACTAAAGAAGAACTCTTAAATAAATATAATTTAAATATAGATTCTCTAAAGACTACTATTATTGAATTGATGAAAAAATAGAATACATACTAATATGTGACAATTTTTTTAAAACTTTAGTTATATAATTGCTTTAAGGTGATTATATGCGAACATATTTTATATTTAAAATTAAAAAAGAAATAGTCTTATTAATGAAGGAAACTCCTTATAATTTATTTAAAACTATTATGGATTTATATTATCTGGATAGTAGTTCCCAAGGAGTTTCTTTTTATCTATATAAAAATATATTTGATATATTTGATAAGAATTATTTAAATACTAAAATTAATAATTTATTTGCTAGCTATAAATACTATAGTAGGGATGGCGATGTTCATTATGTATATAATAAATATCGCCCCGAGAACACTACTTTAAAAGTTTTTAAGAGTCATATGTTATTAAAAAGTGATTATATTAAACCAACATTACTTGTCAATTATTTGAAAAGTGACAATTTATTTGTCTGTGATTTTAAAAATAAAGACTATTTTTGGTTAAATGAAATTGCAAGTTAATGTCTTTTTATGGTAAAATTAAGAAGTGATAATATGAAATTTAAATTGAATGATTACATTATAAATTATGAAGTTATTAGAAAAGATAATAAGAATCTTTATTTTCGTTTTGATGAAAATTGCACCCTTATTATCACAGCGCCTCAATTTATAAGTGACGTAGAAATAAGAAATCTTATTACTAAGAATTCTTCAGCAATATTAAAAATGTATGAGGACGCATTACAAAAGAGTGAAAGAGACAAGTTATTCTGGTATTTAGGAATAGGATATGAAGTTACATTTGATAATAGAGTTAAAGATATAACTTTTGAGGATAATCGAATTACTTGTCAAGACGAAGAATACTTAGATAATTTTTATAAAAATGAGTGTGAAAGAGTATTTCAAGAAGAAATTGAAATGTGTAAAAAATGCTTTAGTAATTTACCTGAATTTTCTCTAAAAATTAGAAAAATGAGAACTAGATGGGGAGTATGTAATACTAAGGCTAAGACTATTACTTTAAATAGTGAACTTCTAAAAAAAGATGTATCTTTAATAGATTATGTTATTATTCATGAAATGGCTCATTTCTATGAAGGTAATCACGGCAAGAAGTTCTGGGCAATAGTAGCAGAGGCACTTCCGGATTATAAAGAAAGAAGAAAGAAATTAAAATTATGGTAATGAAACTAGAAATAGTTTCATTATTTTTAATTTATTGATATACTAATGTTGGTGAAAAGAATGGAAATTACTAGCCTAAATAATGAAAAAGTAAAGTTTTGGGAAAAATTGAAAACTAAAAAGTTCCGTGATAAAGAAAGACTATTTTTAATTGAGGATAGTCATCTAATAGATGAAGCTTTAAAAATAAATATTGTTAAAGAAATAATTACTATAGATAGTAATATGGTTTTTGATGTACCAACTTATCATGTTACTGATAAAATAATGAAATTATTATCAGAGCAACAAACTAGTGCTAGTTTGATTGCAGTGTGTTACTTTTTGCCAGAAAAAGATATTGAGGGAAATATTATTATTCTAGATAGAATTCAAGATCCAGGTAACTTAGGAACTATCATAAGAAGCGCTGCAGCCTTCAATTTTAAAAATATAGTTATTAGTACAGATTCAGTTGATTTATATAATTCAAAAGTAATTCGCGCTTCTGAGGGAATGATTTTTCATGTTAATGTTATTAGAAAAAATATAATAGAGTTTATAAATAATCTAGATAAAGAATACAAAGTAATAACTACTTCAGTAAAAAATGGAGTAGATATAAGAAGTATTAAAGCAAGTAAATGGGCAATTATCATTGGTAATGAGGGAGCTGGCGTATCTGATGATGTTAGTGCTTTAGCTCAAGAAAGAGTTTTAATACCAATGAATGATGGAGTTGAAAGTCTTAATGCTGGTGTATCAGCTAGTATATTAATGTATGAGGTTTATTATGAAAACTTACATTAAAGTTGGCAAAATCATTAATACTTTTGGTATTAAAGGAGAATTAAAAGTTCTAAGTGACTTTGAATTTAAAGATAGAATATTCACAAATGATTTCGCATTGTTTATCGGGGATAATAAAATTAAAGAAACAATAAATAATCATCGAGTTCATAAAGGCTTAGATTTAATTTTATTGAACAATTATTCTAATATTAATGAAGTATTAAAGTATAAAAATAAAATAATATATATAGATAAAGATGATTTAAAATTAAATCCTGGGGAATATTTATTAAGTGATCTTATTAATTTTGATGTTTATGATAATGATAAAATAATTGGAAAAGTTATAGACTATGAGAAGAATAAAGCCTATTCTTTATTAAAAATTATGGGTGAAAAGACCTTTTACATTCCAAATATTCCGGATTTTATTATTGATATAGACTTTAAAGATAAGAAAATAATTACAAATAAAGGAAGTGATTTGATTTTATGAAAATAGATATATTGACTTTATTTCCTAATATGTTTGATGGTTTATTTTCTGAATCTATTATTAAAAGAGCAATAGAGAATAAATTAGTAGAAATAAATATAATTAATTTTCGTGATTATTCACTTGATCCTCATAAAAAGGTTGATGATTCTCCATATGGAGGAGGTCCAGGAATGGTTTTAGCATGTGAGCCAATATATCGTGCGATTAAAGATTTAAAGAAAGAAAATAGTAAAGTTATATTATTAACTCCAGATGGCTCTTTGTATAATCAAGCTATGGCCAAAGATTTTTCTAAAGAAAAACATTTAATATTAATTTGTGGTCATTATGAAGGTTTTGACGAGAGAATTAGATCATTTGTAGATTATGAAATTAGTATTGGAGATTACGTTTTAACTGGTGGAGAAATACCTGCTTCAGTTTTAACTGATTCGATCGTGCGTCTTATTCCAGGTGTAATAAATGATGAAAGTTTCAGTGAAGATTCATTTTATGATGGTCCTCTTTTAGATTATCCAACATATACTAAACCTAAGGAGTTTATGGGAATGGAAGTTCCTGAAGTATTAATATCTGGGAATCATCAAAATATTGCTAAATGGCGTTTAGAAATGCAAATTAAAAAGACTCAAGAAAGAAGACCTGATTTGTGGGAGAAATATAATGACAAATAAGATAAAGAGAATTAATAAGGAATTTACTATTCAATCTAAGGAAGATGAATTAATTTGGACTCTAAATAAAAAAGATGAAAAAGTATTAATATATAATAAAGAAATGGTTGAAAATATCTTTGAATTAAAGATAAATAAGAAATATCGTGATATTTTATTAATGTTAATGGAAGAAAATGATGATTCTGAAGGAGAAGAAGAGATTGTTAGAAATAAAATAGAAGAATTAAAAAGACTTATTATGGATAAATATTATCAATATATTAGTCCAGAATCTCTTAAAAGATATATAAAAAGAATTACACTGCTAGAAAGCCAAATAAAACCCAAGGAAAGGGGAAAAAGTAGATAAAAAATAATTCTTGTATTATATTTTTATCTATGCTATAATTAATAACGACCCAAAAGGTATGTAATCCGCTTAAGTTTAATATATATTAATGATTACAGGTAATATTATTTTAGAAAGGAAGATTATTGATGGCAAATTTAGTTGACAAAATTAATGCTCGTCATATTCGTAAAGATATTCCTGAGTTTAGAGTTGGAGACACTGTTCGTGTTGATGTTTGGGTAAAAGAAGGAAAAAAGGAAAGAATCCAAGCTTTTGAAGGTTTAGTAATTGCTAAAAAAGGTGGAAGTGTTTCAGAAACTTTTTCAGTTCGTAAGACTGCAAGCGGAGTTCCTGTTACTCGTATATTTCCTATTAATGCTCCAACAATTGATAAAATTACAGTAGTCAAAAAAGGTATTGTTAGAAGAGCTAAACTTAACTTTATTAAAGGAATGCGTAAAGAATATAGGGTTAAAGAGAGAAATTAAGGTCTAACTTAATTTCTTTTATTTGTTAGGAGAATAAAAATGAGAGTTATAAAAGAATTAATTCCATATTTGGTTATTATTTTAATAGTTATAATTATTAGAACTTTTATTATGACTCCAGTAGTTGTTCAAGGGGAAAGTATGGTTCCTACTTTAAAAGGAAAAGAAGTCATGATATTAAAGAAATATGATAGAAATTATCAAAGATTTGATATTGTGGTAGTTAATAAAAGTGTAGAAGGAAATAACTTGATTAAAAGAGTTATTGGACTACCTGGAGAAAAGATTAGATATAAGAATAATAAATTATATATAAATGATAAAATTATTAAAGATAAGTATGCTTATGGAGAAACAGGTAATTTCCAAGAAATACTTTTAGGAGATGATGAATATTTCTTAATGGGAGATAATCGTCAAATATCTTTAGATAGTAGATCTATTGGAGTAATAAAAAAAGGAGAAATAGAAGGTAAAACTAATTTGGTTCTATATCCTTTTAATAAGATAGGTAAAGTAAAGTAGATATGACATCTACTTTTTTATGTGCTATGATATAATCAATTTATAAGAAAAGATGATTAATATGAATTATAAATATTTGATATTAGATTTTGGTGGAGTTATTGCCTATCCTGCTAGTGGTAGTTGGGATATTACTCCTAAGTTTAAAGAATTAATAGATACTTCTCAATTGGATTTAGAAAGATTTAAATCAATTAGGAAGAAACATGGTCATATTCTCTCTGAACAAATAACTACTTTAGAAGAGGAATATGACATGTTTAGAAGATTTTATTCTTCGATATTAAGAGAATATGACTATAGTTCTTATGATGATTTAATTGCTTCAGAAATAGCATATAATCGAACATATCAATTTGATAAATATAAATTATATGATAATATAGAAGACGAACTTGAAAAATTGCATAAAAAATATATATTAATTTTATTAACAGATAATTGGCCATGTGTTCTTCCATATTTGCAAGAACATGGTTTAGATAAGTTATTTGCTAAAATCTATATTTCATCATTCTATGGAGTAGAAAAAAAAGATGGGACATTTTTTGATTATCCAATTGAAGAATATAATTTGAGTTCAGAAAAGGTTTTATTTATAGATGATAATGAGTCTAATTTGGATATAGCTTCCAGCAAAGGAATTGATGTATTGCACATGGATAGAGAAAGAAAATTAGTTAGATCAAAATATAGAATTATTAATGATTTATATAGTTTAGAGAGGTAATATTATGAAAAGAAGGTATGCAAATTCTGTAAGTGGTATATATTTACAAGATAGAATTATAAGTGATTATATAACCGGGGATATTTGTTTTATAAAACTAAAAGATATCGAAAGTCCCTTAGTTGTTAGTAACGAAATTCATAAAGTTTGTATAAAGGATAATGATTATGAATGGTATTTAGTATATCCAGATAATGGAAAATATGCCATAACTATTGTCTATGATGATAAAGATGAATTAGTTGAGTGGTATTTTGATGTATCTAAAAAAGTAGGATTAGAAAATGGTATTCCTTATGAAGATGATTTGTATTTGGATTTAGTGATTGCTCCCGATGGAGAATATGCCATTTTAGATGAAGATGAATTAAATAATGCATTAAGATGTGGGGATATTACGGAAGAAGATAAAAAGGAAGCATATGAAACTTTAGATTTTCTTATAAATAAATTTGTTAATAATTTAGATGAATTAATAAACTTTACTGAAGTAGTTAAAAAGAAGTTTAAATAAGGGAGGACTTATGGAATTAAGAGGATTGGGAGCAGAAGAAATAGTTGAATTATTAAAATCTGGAGAAGCTAAAAGAGAAGATTTAATGGCATCAGGTATATGTCCAACATGTTTTGATCGAGAACATGACTTTGTTGTTTTTGGAGATAATGAAGATAAAATAATTTATGAAGATGAATATTTTGAAGTTTACTTAATAAGTAATCCTAGGGCTCATGGTCATATTAATATTGGAACTAAAAAACATTTTAAAGATATGATGGAATTAGATGATGAAACATGTAAGAGAGCCTTTCTATTAGCTAAGAAAGTAATGATTATCATTAGAGAAGTATACGGAGCCAAAAGCGTTTATCTATGCACAATGTGTGATGGAGAAATGAATCATTTTCATGTTCAATTAATTCCAAGATATGCTGAAGAGAAAATTGGCTCTTCTAATTTTGTAAAACCAAGATTTGATTACGTAGAAGACAAGGAAAAGGTCATGGAATTGAGAAGAAGATTAGATTATAAAGAATAATTATTAGAATAGAGGATACAGATGTTAGCAATATTTGTAAAAAAATCAAAAAATAATATGTTATTAAGAGATGATAAGTTACCTTGGCTTATTAAAGAAGAGTTAAAAGAATATAATATATTAACTGAAAATGGAACAGTTATAATGGATGTAGATAAATTTGAAGAAATAGGAAGACCTATTCCTAATAGATTAAATTTAGTTATTTCTAATAGAACTAGATATAGTGGGAGTAATATTATAACTGTTAAGAACTTAGAACAAGCATTATACTTAGCCACCGAAAATGCTTTTATTTTAGGTGGGGCTTCCTTAATTTCTAAAGTAGAACCACTAGTTGATCAAATATTTGTAGCTGAAGTTAATATTGAATCTTATGATGGAGAAGAATTTCCTCAAATTAGGGAAGATAACTATGAAAAAAGCTTAATTGAATCTAAAGAATACTATAATAGCTATGTATTGACTAGAAAAAAAGATTTAATAAAGACAAAGAGGCAATAAGATGGAAAAGTTATATTTAGAAAGACCAAGTATAGAAAGAAAAACTGAAGCCATTGAATATATAAATGAATTTATTCAAAATAATTCTAAAATTAACGGAGTAGGTGGATTACATAAATATTTAGATAATTATGAAGAATGGCTTAATGTAGTTAATGAAAAATGGAATAGAGAAAAGACTGAATTAGATGTTCCTTCCCAAACATATTTTTTAATAAGAAAAAGTGATAATAGAATTGTGGGAATGATAGATATAAGACTAGCATTAACAGAAGAGTTAAAAAAACATGGTGGTAATATTGGTTATAGTATAAGACCTTCAGAAAGAAGAAAAGGATATAATAAAATCAATTTATACTTGGCTTTAAAAGTATGTGATGAACATAATGTAGATAAAGTTATGTTGGATTGTAATAAAAATAATGAAGGTTCTTCAAGAACTATTAAAGCACTTGGTGGTGTTTTAACTAAAGAAATATATGATGAAAATAAAGATGAAGTTCTACAGGGTTATTGGATAGATGTAAAGAAATCTTTAGAAGATAATAAAAAATATGAAGACTTTATAGTTAATAACGAAATATAAATCAACTAAAGAAGGTTAAAAAACCTTCTTTTTTATGATATAATTAATTAGATTTGAAGGTGGTATTAATGATAGTTTATTTAATAAGACATGGTCAAAGTGAATCAAATGTTATTGGGAGATATAATAGTCCTGATGAAAATTTAACTGAAGTTGGTATAAAACAAGCCATGGATTTGCGCGATATTGTTAAGAATATAGATTATGATATTATTATTTCTTCTCCTTTAATAAGAGCGCTTAGAACTGCTCAAATCATTAACGTAAAAAATAAAGAAATAATAACAGATGATAGATTAGCTGAAAGAAATCATCGTTCATTAATTGGAAAATCATTTTCTATAACAGATAGAGATGAAATGTGGAATTACTATTCAAAGACTATCTATGCTGATGAAGAAAGAGTGCCTGAGTTATGTGAAAGAATTAAGGAATTTTTAGATGAATTGAAAACTAAAAATTATTCTAAAGTATTAATTGTTTCTCACAGTGGTGTTTCTAAAGCGTTTCATGTCTATTTTAATGGTGTTCCTGAAGATGGTAAACTATTAAAGTTGGGTTTAAAGAATACCGAAATTAAAGAGTATGAGTTATAATAATTGTTGATATATTTAATTGAACAATATATGAATTAGGTGATGCCATGGAATTGTTAGACGTATATGATAGTTTGGTTAATAAAACTGGTAGAGTTGTTGAATGTGGGAATTGATGTTATCTAAGAAAATATAGATTTGAATGATATATCTTTACAAAAAGATGAGATTGAGAGTATATCTTATATGAGTATGAATGAAATAAAAGATATTATAGATAAAGGGTTAATGAATAAAGGACATTATAAGGGTCTAGAAAAAGTCTTGGAATATAAAAAAGGAGTTGGTCCAAATGAATGAAAATAAAACTAATATAAACTGGTATCCTGGACATATGGCTAAGGCTAAGAGATTAATAAGTAATGAATTAAATAATATAGATATTATTTATGAACTAATTGATGCCAGAATACCATATTCAAGTAAGATTAAAGATATAGATAATCTAATAAAGAATAAAATTAGAATTTTAATTATGACAAAAAAAGATTTGTGTGATATCAAAGAAACTAAAAAATGGGAAAGGGATTACGAAAGTAAAGGTTATAATGTTTTAATAGTTGATTTAAAAGATAATAAAGATTATTTAAAAATTATAAATAAAACTAAAGAGTTAACTTTAGATATTCAAAAGAAAAGAGCATCTAAGGGTTTAAAAGAGAAAGAAATTCGAGCTTTAGTTATAGGAGTCCCTAATGTTGGCAAATCAACTTTAATAAATAAGTTAGCTGGTAAAAAAGTTGCTACAGTAGAAAATAGACCTGGTGTAACTCAAAGTCTTAATTACTTAAAAACTAAAGAGGGTATTGTTATATTAGATACTCCGGGTATTTTATGGCCTAAGTTGGATGAAAAAGAAGTGGCTTTAAATATCGCGGCAATTGGTAGTATAAAAAAAGATATCTTAAACTTAGATGAAATAGCTATTCATATATTGAATATATTAAAAGAAAGATACCCTAAAATATTAAAGGAGTTATATAATATAGAGACAAAAGATACTATGGAAATGTATGAAATTATCTCTAAAAACATTGGTGCATTTAAAAATAATGAAATTTTATATGACAGAGTATCAGAAAAGGTGTATAATGATATAGTTGGTGGAAAGATTAGAGGAGTTACATTAGATAAATGCAATTAGATTTATTAAAATATGAAAAAGAATTATACGAGGAAGGTTATAGTTTAATTGCGGGAACTGATGAAGTTGGTAGAGGACCATTAGTTGGTCCTGTAGTAGCGGCTGCTGTGATTTTACCTCCAAATTATAATTTAGAAGGATTAAATGATTCTAAAAAATTAAGTGAAAAAAAAAGAGAAATGTTCTTCGATATTATTAAAAAAGATGCAGTAAGCATAGGAATAGGAATAGTTTCACCTAAAATTATTGATGAAATAAATATTCTTGAGGCATCTAGGCTTGCTATGAATCAAGCGTTGGATGAGCTAAAACCTAAGCCAGATTATATCTTAAGTGATGCAATGAAACTGGAAAGAGATGTTCCGGTGATGCCTATTATTCACGGAGATGCTTTAAGTTTATCAATAGCAGCAGCATCTGTTATAGCCAAGGTTACTAGAGATAAAATGATGGTTGAATATGGTAAAAAGCATCCCGAATATGAAATCGAAAAACATAAAGGATATCCAACCAAGAGGCATATTGAATTAGTTAAAAAATATGGTGTTTTAGATGAATATCGAAAAACGTTTAAACCAATAAGTGATTTATTGAAGGGAAGTAATAACAAATGAAAAAACTATTTAAAGATAAATTTGCAACAAACCTTATATTATGCTGGTTAACAACATTTCTAATTGAAATGCTATTTAAAATTGTTTCTGGTTTTTCTTTATTTAGTTATTCATCTTTAAGAATAGCTCTATCTACTTTTATCTTAGCTCTAATTATTACTTATCTAAGTTTTCTTTCGAAAAAGAGATGGGTTAAAAATACGATAATAATTTTTTATATTGCACTTTATACGATTTATGCTGTTTTACAAATAGGTTTTATTAATTATTTAGGAGTATATATGTCATTTAATACTTCAAGTCAATTTGGAGCAGTTAAAGACTACATTTGGGATTATTTAGCATCATTCAAATTAATTTATTTCTTAGTATGTATTCCTTTAGTTTGTTGGTTAATTATTTATATATTTATTATAAGAAAACATGATTATCGTAAGTTTAATGTATCTTTATCTCATGTTTTACTTTTGGTTTTATTGGTTTTAAGTTGTTATTTGTATTATAAAACTATAACAGTGCCATTTATGCAAAATGAATTTCAAATTAAAAGTAATAAAAAATTATTTATAAATCCGGATGTTCCTACAGTTGCGGTTAATCAGTTTGGAGCAACTGTATTTGGCATATTAGACTTTAAATCATTTATCTTCCCGGTTGAAGATGAACAAACAACAGTTAATTATGAAGATCAAGGACAAGCAGTTGTGGTTAGTAGTAAAGTGTCTCCAGCATTGGGAGAGATTGCTAAGAATGAGACTGATAAGAAATGGACAAATTTAAATAATTATTTTGCTAGTCAAAAAGTTACAGATTATAATAGTTATACTGGAATGTTTGAAGGAAAGAATGTAATAGTTATACTTTTAGAATCAGTAAATGATTCAATGATTAATGAAGACTATTTCCCTAATTTCACAAAGATGTATAATGAGGGATGGCATTGGAAAAACAGTTATTCTCCTCGTAATAGTTGTGCAACTGGTAATAACGAATTTAGTGCTTTAACATCTTTATATTCAATTTATAATACATGTACGTCTAATGTTTATAAGAATAATACTTATTTTGAATCTATTTTTGGAATATTTAATGATAATGGTTATAGAACTACTTCAGCTCACGACTTTGTCGATTGGTATTATAGAAGACATACTATTCATCCAAATATGGGAAGTGGTAAATACTATGGAGCGCAAGAGCTTGGTATGAAGACAGCTTCATACTACGGTGAATGGCCTAGTGATATAGAATTCTTCGAAAAAATGTTAGATATTATTTTGAATGAAGAAAGCAATAAACCTTTTATGACATTTTTAACTACTGTTACATCTCATCAACCATATTCAAATTCTTCAACTTATGGTGATTTACACAAAGACTTTTTCCATAAAGAGGGTTATTCAAATTCTGTAAGTAGATATTTTTCAAAATTAAAAGTAGTTGATGATGCTTTAGGATATTTAGTTGATACTTTAAGAGCAAGAGGTGTCTTAGATGATACAGTTATAGTTTTATTGGCTGATCATTATCCATATGGTTTAAATAAATCATATATTAAAGAAATGATAGATTATGATTTAAATGACTATGAAATTGAAAGAACCCCATTTGTTATATACAATACTCAAATGCAACCAGAAGAACATTTAGAATATACATTCTATATTAATGCTTTACCAACCATAGCAAACTTAGTTAATTTAAAATATGATCCTAGATTATATATGGGAACAGATTTATTGAGTGAAGATTATGAATCTAGAGTTGTGTTTGCAGACGGCTCTTGGAAAAACGAAAAAGTTTATTATAATGCTTCGACTAGCAGAATAAAATATTTTGATGAGGGAGAAGAGTTGCCTGCTGAAGAAATACAGGAAATAAATAATAAAATTGCTTTACAAATTGAAATGAGCCAAAGAGCGATAAAGAGTAATTATTTTAAATACTTAAAGGGCAAAATTGATGAATATGAAGCCCAACAGATAGAGAACTCATTAGTTAATAATGAAGAAACCACAGGGGAGGCAACTGAAACTTCAGAAGAAAATACTGATTAATTGATTATCAGTATTTTTTTTTAAATCAGTTTTTGATATAATTAATATGTCGGTGATGAATATGGCAAAAACTAGAAGTGAATTAAGAGAAAAATGTATGATTATTTTATATCAATGGGATTTATATAAGAATCAAAATCCTGTTTCTATTGATGAAATAATCAAAGATAATGTAGAAATAGATAATGATTTTTTGCGTGACATAGTTTATGGTGTTGTCACTCATCAAGTTGAGATTGATGAAATTGCTAATAAATATATGACAGATTGGACTATAGATAGAATTGATAAGACAGGTAAAGCAATTTTAAGAATTGCCATATTTGAATTAGAATATACTGATACTCCAGATATAGTAGTAATTAATGAAGCAGTTGAACTAGCTAAAAAATATAGTGATGATAGTGTTAGAAAGATTATTAATGCTGTTTTAGATAAATATATAAGAGGTAAGTGATGATTAATCTAACTGAAGAAGAAAAAAAGTATATTTTAAAAAATAGAATATCAAGAATAGAAAAAGATGGTTTAGTTTATTTTATAAAGCCAAATGAAAATGGCGAGTTTATTGAGCTTGTATGTAAGATTCTTGCCGATAAAGTTGGTATTAATTGTGTTAATTATGAACCAATAGAAATTAATGATTATCTTTATTATATTTCCGAGGATATTAATAACAATTCTAATTATGTTCCTGCTTCAGTAGTGTGTTTCGATTCGGACAGTTTATATGATACTTGGATAAGTTTGGAAGATTTACCTAAAGAAGAAAAGAGATTAGAAAAACTTCAAAACTATCATGTGTTTATTGATGGTTTAAGTCCTCAAGAAATTCAAACAATAATGAATAAATTAACTAGAATATTTATATTTGATTTGTTTATATTAAATTGTGATAGACATGATGATAACTGGGGATTAACTTTTAAAAAAAGGAAAGAGATTCCCTCAGTTTTTGAAGATGTTATCATACTAGACAACGAAACATCATTTAATGTTTATGGAACCGCTTTAAAAAACTCTTTTCTAGATGAAAAGATAGATCACTTTGGCTTTAATCATAGTATTTTGGAATTAAACCTACAAAATTTAGATAACTTTTTAAAAACATCTAGTCCTGAGTTTGTCGATATGTTTAAAGAAATGTTTGAAATACTAACTCCAGGTTTAGTTATTGAAACTTTTAATCAAATTGAAAAACAATACGGAGTCGTTATAAAGGAAAAACATAAATATATTGATCTATATTTGGAAAATTATAATATGATGAATGATTTAGTTTCTAGTCGAGGTTTAGCATGATTAATAACGAATATTTAAATGTTACAGAAATTAATAATTATATTAAAGATATTTTGGATAATAATGCCTACTTAAATAAAGTATATTTAAAGGGAGAAATATCTAATTTTAAGAATCATACCCGTGGGCATTTATACTTTACTTTGAAAGATGAATTTTCAAGGATAAATGCCGTGATGTTTCAAAGTAGAGCAACCTCGCTTTCTTTTATTCCTGAAGACGGTATGAATGTTTTAGTTACTGGAAGAGTGTCTGCCTATCCTGCCAGTGGTAGTTATCAAATATATGTAGATAGTATGGAATTAGATGGCCTAGGAAATCTATATATAGAATTTGAAAAATTAAAGGAAAAACTATTTAAAGAAGGTTTATTTAATAAAGAACATAAAAAAGAAATACCAAAGTTCCCAGAAAGGATAGGAGTAATAACAGCCTCAACGGGAGCAGCGGTTAAAGATATTATGAGCACTATTAAAAGAAGGTTTCCTTTATGTGAAGTGATTTTATTTCCAACTTTAGTTCAAGGTGCAGAAGCTGCTCCTAACATAGTCAAGCAAATAGAAGTTGCTGATACATATAACTGCGACACTTTAATTGTAGGCCGTGGTGGAGGCTCAATAGAAGATTTATGGGCTTTTAATGAAGAAATAGTGGCTAGAGCTATATATAAAGCTAAAACTCCTATAATAAGTGCTGTTGGTCATGAACCAGATGTAACAATATCTGATTTTGTTGCCGATCTTAGGGCTCCAACTCCAACGGGAGCAGCTGAAATGGCTGTTCCTACAGTTCATGATATAAATAAATTATTAAATCAGTATCATTTAAGATTAGATAATGATATTAAAACTATAGTTAACAATAAGTTTATTTTATGGCACAATTTAAAGAATTCATTTGTTTTAAAAAATCCAATGAGTTTATATGAAATAAAAGAACAAAAATTAGACAAATTAATAGATAATTTAAATTATAATATTCAAAGCATATTAGTTGATAAGAAAAGTGCAATGGATAAAAAAATTAATGAAGTTAAATTAATTAATCCAGAAAGATTAATAATAAGTTGTAACAATAAGCTAAAAGAGATAGTTCTTAATATTAATAATATTATTGATAAAAGAATAATAAAAGAAACAAACTATTTGGATAATATTATTGGAACATTAAAAATAGTTAATCCTCTTAATATTTTGAGTAGTGGCTATAGCTTAGTTGAAAAGAATAATAAAGTCCTAAAAAGTAGTAAGGGATTAAAAGTTAATGATATACTTAGTATTAAATTTCATAAAGGAGAAGTTAAAGCAAGAGTAGAGGAGGTAAAATAATGAAAGAAAGAACTTTTGAAGAAAACTTAAAAGAATTAGAAAATCTAGTTAAGGAACTTGAAAGTGGTCAAGTTCCACTTGAAGAAGCAATAAAAAAATATACTGAAGCAATGGAAATAGCTAAAAATTGTAGTGATAAATTAAATAACGCTACTGCTAAGGTGAATAAAATATTAAAAGAAAATGGCGAATTAAAGGAATTTGATGTTCAAGAAGAAAATTAATTTTCTTCTTTTTATTTAAATTAAAAAACATTTGTGTTATAATCATAATGAAAAATAAGGAGAATTGTTATGAATGATTATAATGATAATAATGAAATAATAGATATTAGTAGTGATATATCTCCCGAAATTTCTTCTAGTAATCAATCTGAATTATTAGAAAAAAGAGATGTAAAACCTAAGAAAAAGAAAAAAAGCCTTAAGGATAAATGGGATGAATTGTCTAAGAAAAAGAAAAGAACAATTATTATTGTTTGTTCTTTAGTATTATTATTAATAATTGGAATTATTATATTCTTTGTATTCTTTAATAAAAAAGAAGAAAAACCTATTCCAAAAGAAGATGTAATTATTGTCAAAGATAATTATCGTTATGAAAATGGTTCTTTAGTATTTCTAGATAAAAGTGATAAAGAAATAGGAAGATATAAATGTTCAGTTGAGAATGCTGAAAAGTGCTTAGTTAAAGATCCAGATTATAGTGATGATAAGTTTGAAAGAGTTATAAGCGTTAGAGCAACTGGCGAAGAAATTCCTAAGGCATCACCAATATTCAGTGATAGATTTGTATTTGTTGAAGATAATGGAGAAATAAATCTATATGATATAAAAGAAAAAGAAAAGGTATTAAAAGTTAAAGGAATCAAAATTTATAATACCGAAAAAGATTTAGTAGTTATTATTGATGAAAATAATAAATATGGATTAATAGATATAGATTCCACTGAATTTAATTATTTAATTCGCCCTAGCTATGATTACTTAGGTATTGTTAATGCTTCTTTAGTATATTTAGTGGCTCAAGATAAAGATAGTTTCTATGTTATAGATAGCACTGGTAAATCACTAACCAAAAACATTACAACTACAATAATGAGTGCTAATAGCAAATATATCGTTGGGTTAAAAAATAATAGTTATAGTCTATATGATTATAATTATGAAGAATTAGTTAGTGATTATGATTATATTAGTTTAGTAGATGGAGCAGTATGCTTAGTTAAAGGTAATCGTTTATATATACTAGATGATAAACTAAATAAAGTAAATCAAGATGGTATAAGATTAGAAAATAGTGATTATGTAAAAAAATATGTGTATGACGATAATAATAAATTATTAGAAACTAAGAAGGCATATGATGTAGTCGTAAAAGATAATGTGGCTGCAGTTACAGTTGGAACAGATACTAAAACATTCAATATGCTTGAAGCAGGAGTAAATTCATTATATGCATATATGAGTTATTATGATGGAGTTTTATACTTCTATAATGATATAGAAAAAGATGAATTAATTGGAACATATAAATGTAATAATAAAAACACTATTACAAGCGCAACTAGTCCTTTAGTTAATTGCACTATATATAGTAAAAAAGAATTATACTCTGGTATTTACAATAATGAATATGTATTTGTATATGATAATATGAGTGCTAGTGATGGTTTATATTATTTATATAGCATTAAAGAAAAGAAAGTTAAAGGAACTTATTCAGATATAGAAATAGTAAATTCTAGTGAATTATCTGATACAATTAAACAAGTTTATACTAGTTCATCATACTTCATAGTAAAAACAGCAGCTGGAGCTAATAAAGGTAATTATGGTGTAATTACTATAGATAGTTCTAAAGTTACTGGTAAGGTAAAATTTGAATTTGAGTCTATAACTAAATATAATTCATATTATTTAGGCATTAAAAAAGATAAGACTTATATTATTTATGATCAATCATTTAATAGAATAAGTAATGAATTTAGTTATGTTAAACTATATGATAAATATTATGTAGGAATTAATAATAATAAATTGAATATTTATAGTTATACAGATACTTTAGGTAAATTAGAAAGCGATTTAGAAGTAAGTAATAATGAATATGAATTGGATTTAACAAATGGTTTTAAAATAACTATTAAAGGTCAAGTATATGATTATGATTTTAACGGAAAAGTAAGGGGATCTATAAATAATGAAGAATAAGAAGATAGTTCTAGTAGTGATAATAGTTCTCTTATGCTTTTTCCTACCGGCTTCCATATATGGAGCTATAGTAAAAGTTCCTAAGAAAAGTGATAACTTAGAAAAGAAATTTAATTTCCAAGGGAAGCTTTGGTTCTATGACAAGAATGATAAACTAATATGTAAATATACTTGTTTAACAAAAGAATGTGGAATAGCTAAAGGTATTATAGATGATGAAGAATATGGTATTCATTACTATAAAGATGGAAAAGAACTTTTAGATTATAATAACTCTAGTTTTACATTTATCACTGATGGTGATAAGCAAATGTTGTATGCTGTTAAAGCTGATTCAACTAAGCCATTAACTGAATACAAAAATATTAAATATTATGGGACTAAGTTAGAGTCTGGTTATGTTATAGTTCAAAATGAAAATGATAAATGGGGAGTTTTAAGTATAAAAGATGTTTTAGCCTCACATATTCCTTTTGAGTATGATTTCATTGGTTTAAAAAATGAGTTTAATGAAAAAGGAGAATTAATAACTAATAAGTTTATAGTAAAAAAAGAAGATGGTTGGTATGTTGTAGATGATAGTGGTTCAGTTATAACAAGTAAATTTGAAAATCCAATTGTTGATTTTAATGACTACTATGTAGCAATCAAAGAAGGAGATCAATACAAAGTATTTGATTATGAAAATAATCCAGCATTTACGAATTATAAGATTAATAAAGTTGTTGGTGTTCGTTCTTATTTAGCAATACTTACTGATACTAATATGTATGTATATGCTGCAAAAGATTACGATTATGTGTCTTCTGTAGATATAAATAATATAGACGATAGCACAACAATTAGAATGAATGAAGAAAAATTAGAAATAGTAGTTAATAATGAAGTAGTTAATATAATTAATTAGAGTTGAATTATTTATTATTATTTGATAAAATAACAACGATTTATACAAAGACCTCAAGAGGTATATATTTGATGTTTAAAAGAGAGTTAGTGGTTGGTGGAAACTAATAAACTAGAATATATTGGTTGCTTGAATAGTATAAAAGCAGAAATGCGTTAAAGTTTAAAGTAATAAAAGAAGGTGGTACCGCGGATATATTCGCCCTTTGGACCACCTTCTTATTTTTATGGAAAGGAAAATAATATGAAAGAATTAGAAAAAAAATATAATGCTATGGAAAATGAAAAAAAGTGGGTTCAATATTGGGAAGATAATAAGATATATGAATTTAAACCAGATAAAAGAGAAGTTTACTCTATAGATACACCACCGCCAACTGTAAGTGGTAATATCCATATTGGCCATATATTTTCTTATTCCCAAACAGAAATGATGGCTAGATATAAAAGACTAAGAGGTTATAATGTATTCTATCCATTTGGATTCGATGATAATGGTTTACCTAGTGAAAGATTAGTTGAAAAAGAACAAGGATTAAAAGCTCATGAAATAGGTAGAGAAGAATTTTCGAAATTATGTTATGACACAACTGATAAATATGAAGCTGATTTTCAAAGTTTATTTAGTTCTATGGGCGTATCTACTGATTGGAGTATTCATTATAAAACTGTTAGTCCTTCTACAATAAAAATTAGTCAATTATCTTTTTTGGATTTAGTATCTAAGGGTCATTGTTATCACAAAGAAAGTCCAGCGCTATGGTGCAATGAATGTTTAACATCCATTGCTCAAGCTGAATTAGAAACTAAAACTATTAAGACTACATTTAATTATATTAATTTTTCTACTACTGATGGAGAAATATTCACCATAGCTACGACTAGACCAGAACTTATTCCAGCTATCGTATGCGTTTTTGTTAATCCTTCAGACGAAGAACATAATCACTTAATAGGTAAAACTGCACATATTCCTGTTTTAGATATTGAAGTTCCAATCATGGCTGATGAAAAAGTTGCTATTGATAAAGGAACTGGAGTAGTTATGTGTTGTACATTTGGAGACCAAACAGATATTGAATGTTGGAAAAAGTATAATTTACCATTAAAATATATTTTTACTGAAGATGGTAAAATAATAGATTCAGTTCCTAATTATGGTGGAATGAAGATAAAAGAAGCTCGTAAGGCTATTATTGAAGATTTACAAAATGGTGGATACGTAGTTAAGATTGAGGAGTTAGAACACGAAGTTCAAACTCACGAGAGATGTGGTAGAGAAGTAGAATATTCAGTTATGAAACAATGGTTCATAGATATTATGAATCATAAAGAAGATTTTATTAAAATTGGTAATGAAATAAAATGGCATCCAGAACATATGCACGCAAGATACGATGAATGGGTTAATAATGTAGCTTGGGATTGGTGTATTTCAAGACAAAGATACTTTGGAGTTCCATTCCCTGTGTGGTATTGCAAAGATTGTAATGAACCAATCTTTGCTAATAAAGAGGATTTACCAGTAAATCCTCTGGTAGATAAACCCAAGGTGAAAAAATGTCCAAAATGTGGATCAACTAATTTTATTCCTGAAACAGATGTTATGGATACTTGGGCAACATCTTCAGTTACGCCATTAATTAATATGAGATATGGAGAAAAGAAAAACTATGAAGATATATTAAAGCCAATGAGTTTAAGAACTAATGCTTCAGAAATTATCAGAACTTGGGATTTTTATACCATTGTAAAGAGTTTTTATCACTTTGGCCAAAGACCTTGGGATAATGTTATGATATCTGGATTTGTAATGGCTAATAAAGGAGAAAAGATTAGTAAATCTAAAGGTAATAGTAAAGTTGAACCTGTAGATTTAATTCGTGATTATTCTGCTGATGTTATTCGTTATTGGGCAGGTTCAGGTAGACTAGGAACAGATATTGTATTTAGTGAAGAAACTTTACAAAGAGGTAGAAAATTAGTTAATAAGATTTGGAATGTATCTAAGTTTATTGAGATGCATTTACAAGATTATGTAGATAAAGATTTTAATGACTTTGAATATATAGATAAATGGATATTAGGTAGTTTTAAAAATATGGAAGAAGGATTTATTAAATACTTAGACGAATATGAAGTTGGACTTGCATTAAATCACCTAGAGAAATTCTTCTGGAATTTCTGTGATAACTACATTGAAATAGTAAAACATAGATTATATCGACCTGAAGAATTTGGTGATACTCCAAGATATTCTGGTCAAAAAACCATTTATATTATTCTTTATAAATTATTACAAGATTTTAGTATCTTCTTTCCATTTATTACTGAAGAGATCTATAGTGCTTTATATGGTGATTCAAAATCAATTCATTTAACTGAAATTAAACCATTAGAATATGATTTTGAATCTGAGACTAAAAATGGAGATTTAATAGTAGAAATAGTTAGTCAAGCTAGAGGAGAGAAGTCAAATCAAAACTTATCACTAAAGACTCCAATTAAAGTTCTAGATATAAGTGTAAATAAGTCTTTAAAAGATGCCATCAATAGTTCAATCAAAGACTTTAAAGCTACATTATTTATTCAAGATTTAATATTAAATGATCAAGATAAAGATTATAAAGTAAATAAGATTGAACTAGATTTAGAAGAAGAATAAAAACCTCATAATTGAGGTTTTTTAATTTGTAAATAAAAGTTTTTAACAAACTTTTACATGGAATTAATTGACTGGGGGGGGTATCATTATATAATCATTATAGATAGTGAATAATGAAAGAATTATTATTTTAATAACATAACGGAGATGGATGTATGGATAATAGAAATAAAAAAATAACAATATATTTAAGTATTCTCTTTGTTAGTCTACTTGTATTAGGAATAGGACTTACCTATGCTTATTTTAATGTAACAACAACAAATAGCTTTGGAACAAAAACAATAGTAGCAGACGTAGAAGGAACAGGTTCAGTGACCGTAACAGGCCAAAGTGTATCTTTGACTATGGCCTTAAATCAAGCAGATATGATGCAAGAAAATGCTGGAACATCATATTTTGCATCCAATACAGGAAAGAAGACATATAATCATGAAGAGGTTCTAGGCATAGCATCAGTATCTCCAAGTTCAGATGAAACCTATTATCATTGCACATATACATTACAAATAAGCCATACAGGAACAAATGATATGTATAATAAATTTACCAATAACTATGCTAATAAAAGTGCAGAACAAATAAAGTTAATAGTAAATCATCAAAGATATGATTGGAACAGTGGAATGCCAACAGAAGTAGAGGGAGACTTCTATATAACTGGAGGAGACAATCAAGAGATAACTGCGGGATTACAATTTATAAATAGTAGAACAATTAACCAAGATGGATTACAGGGAACAGATGTTAACGTAACAGTAACCATCAAAAATAACACCTTACATTGTGATATAGTAGAGAACCCATATGCAATACTTTTACCAGGACCAGATTTAAATATCAAGATGAAACAAATTGCTGAGCCAAATAATGCATCAAATATAACTGCAGCATCATATAATAATACTAACGTAACATCAATCCAAAAATATAGTGGAACACCAAGTGCAAGTGTTCTTACTTCAGATCATGAAGTTCAAGATGCATCGTCAAATAGTAAGATATATGTATGGTTTGATAATGGAACTTTATATTATTACAGTCCTGCTTCAGTAATAAAAGCAAATACAACTTTAAAAAATGGATTTCAACGATTTGAAAATTTAGTAAATATTAGTGGACTTCAATATATTGATACTTCAAATGTTACAATACTACAATCTGCATTTGCTGGAAGTATAAGTTTAACAAACTTATCACCACTTTCTAATTGGGATGTTTCCAATGTTGCATCTTTATCTAAAATATTTGCTGGAACTTATAATGTTCAAATGAGTTTGGCAGATTTAACACCACTATCATACTGGAATATTGGAAGTGTTACTAATATGCAGGCAATGTTTTCATGTAATACTAGTTTATTAGTTTTAAATGGTTTAGAAAATTGGAACACTTCTACAGCTCAAGATATGCGAGGGATTTTTGGATGTGACAATCTAGTAAATATGCATATTGCTAATATAGATGCCCTTCTGGCGTGGAATGTATCTAGTGTTAATAATATGTCTGTTATGTTTCAGCGTAACGATTCTATAACTTCAATAAATAGTTTAAGAAAATGGAACGTATCAAGTGTCAATAATTTTAGTAATACATTCGCTTATATGAGCGGATTAGTTAATTTAAACGGATTGCAAAATTGGAATGTTCAAAGTGCAAATAATATGCAAGCAATGTTTGCTGGAACTTCATCCTTAGATGATGCATCTGCAATTAATGATTGGAATGTTACTGGTGTAACTAACTTTACTGGTATGTTTGAAGGTTCAAAAAACGGTATTCACCCAGAATGGACTAGAGTAACTGGGACTTGGAGTAACGGAACATTTACTAAGACTACTTAGATTTTAAAAGAAAGATATTTCTTTCTTTTTTTGTTGTTATAATTTATAATCTAATAAAGGAGAATTATTATGTTTGCAGAAATACTTATTGAATATCCTGCCAAGAAAATTGATAAATATTGGACATATTCTATTCCAAAATCTTTGCAAAACATTATTAAAATTGGTATGAAAGTTCAAATACCATTTAATAATAGGGTAATTAATGGCTTCGTAATTAATATTTTGAGTGAATATGATAATTCCTATGAATTAAAAGAAATAATTGATGTAGTTGATAAAGACTTGGTTTTAAATGAAGAATTGATGCAATTAGGGAAGTATGTTAAAGAGAAAACTTTATGTCCATTAATTATGGCATATCAAACTATGTTACCATCCTCATTGAAAATTAAGGATAAAGTTAGTGATTATAATAAATATGACAAATATATAGTTTTAAATAAAGATAAAGAATATATTAATAATTACTTGCAGGAATATAATAAAAAGAATAAACAAACTGAATTTTTAGAATTATTACTTAAAGAAGAAAAAATATTGAAAAGTGAATGCTCTAGTTATGTTATTAATGTTTTAAAAGAAAAAGATCTTATTAGAGAGGAATGGACTCAAGTATATAGAATAAATAAAAATGAAGATTTAGGTGTCTGTAGACATAAACTTAATAAAGAGCAGTTAGATGCGTATAATATAATTAGTTCATGTTCTAAAAACGAGGTGTTTTTATTAGAAGGAGTTACTGGCTCTGGTAAGACTGAAGTTTATCTTAACTTAATAAATAATGTGATAGAAAATGGTAAGACTGCAATTATGTTAGTTCCAGAAATAAGTCTTACAATGCAAGTAGTAAATAGATTTTATGATTGGTTTGGAAGCAAAGTGGCGATATTCCATAGCGCCTTATCTAATGGTGAAAAGTATGATGAATATTTAAAAATATTAAAAAAAGAAGTGTCTATAGTAGTAGGAACGCGCTCTGCCATTTGGGCTCCTTTAGAAAATATAGGAATTATTATAATTGATGAGGAGCATAGTGATTCATATAAACAAGATAATACTCCTAAATATAATGCGATAGATATAGCTAAAGAAAGAGCAATATATAATAATGCTCCACTGGTTTTAGGAAGTGCCACACCTACTTTAGAGACTAGAGCTAGAGCTATTAAAGGGGTATATAAACATATTAGATTAAATAATAGAGTAGGTGAAAGCATACTCCCTAATGTATCTATAATAGATATGATTCCTGAAATAAAGAAGCATAATTTTATATTTAGTGATGAATTATTAAATAAATTAAAAGATAATCTAAATAAAAAAGAACAAAGCATAATTCTTCTTAATAGAAGAGGGTATTCAACTACTATTACTTGTTCTAATTGTGGATGGACATATAAGTGTCCTAATTGTGAAATTACTTTAACTTATCATAAGTCTACTAATAATCTAAGATGTCATTATTGTGGATATTCTACAAAAAAAGAAGATAAGTGTCCTAATTGTTTTGAAGAGGGATTAAGTTACCTTGGGTTAGGAACTGAAAAAGTAGAAAATGAATTACATAAACTATTACCTGAAGCTAAAGTTATTAGAATGGATCAAGACACTACCTCTAAAAAAGGTAGTCATGAAAGAATAATTGAGGATTTTAAAAATCTAAAGTATGACATTCTATTAGGAACTCAAATGATTAGTAAAGGACTAGATTTCCCTAATGTAACTTTAGTCGGTATATTAAATGCTGATAGTAGTTTAAATATTCCGGATTTTAGAAGTAATGAAAGAACATTCAGCTTGTTATATCAAGCTAGTGGAAGAGCAGGGAGATCAGTTCTTCCAGGTAATGTTTTGATTCAAACATATAACCCAGATAATTATGTTTTAAATTGTGTTAAAGATAATAATTTTGATGATTTTTATGATTATGAAATGAATATAAGACATATTATGAAATATCCACCTTATTATTATTTAGTTAGTTTGAAAATTATTTCTAAGGATTATAATAAAGCATTAAATCACGCTAATAAAGTATATAATTATTTGAAAGAACATATAGATAGCAATTCAATTATTTTAGGACCAACTACAGCTAATTTATTTAAATTTAATAATAATTATAGATTTCAAATAGTTATTAAATATAGATTTGATAATAATTTAATGAGTTCTTTAAAAGAATTGGATAATATATACTTAAATATACCCGATATCAACTTGGATATAGATATTGACCCCTTACATATATAATATTTTTATTGTTTGTGTTAGTCTTGACCCCTTGGGGTCCTTTGTTGTATTATTTATATAGTAGTATGAATAAAGGAGATACTTATGAAAGATAAAAGGAAAAAAATAGTTATACGTATTTCATTAATTCTTGTTCTGCTATTGATAGTAATTATCAGGGCATCATATGCCTATTTTAATGTGACTTCAACTAATAGCTTTGGTTCAAAAACAGCTAGAGGAACTTTTCCATCTATGGGAGGAGTTCAACTAGTTCCGGATACTAATTCAATTTCATTAAATGTTAATGGTATCAGTATTATGAAAGGAAATATGAACTGTTTGTTATCCAATGATAAATCAGTAAAATATAGAGTAACTCCTCTAGAGAATAGCTCTGAAAAGTATTTGCTAAATAAAATAGATGTAATATACTTTGGGTCAACCGATGGAACTCCTTTGGAAGTAGAGTCCGCTTCGCTAATTAGATTAGCGCATACAAACGTAACTGGGGATGAAGTATATAATTGTAATTATACTTTAAATGCTTCAGTTTCTGGAACTAATAACCTGTATTCTGTTTTTCAACGTTGGGCAAGCAAAACCTCAAATCAAATAATGTTGCATTTTGATACAAACCCGCGTAATACTGCAACCTGTTATGCTAATTATTGCTCTAATTATAGAGAATATGATTTTAATACTTCCAATTTATTTCCAATAAATGTTACTGGAACAATTATTGGAGCTAGAAGATTAGGAGACAAAGGTATATATGGAAACATATCATTTACCGGTTTGTGTAATTTGGAACAAAATATTTTAGCAGATAAAGAAATTACCATTTCGCTTTCGGTGCCAACTTTTAATTGTAGCATAGCATCAGATAGATATTATTACATTTATGATCCAACAAATGTATCAAACGAAAGGATTTCTAATCCATTAACAAGTTCTTCAGGGTTAACATATTACTATAAAGGATATACAAGTGGTAGTTATGATGAAGTTTGTGGTCAGTGGAATGGCGTAGAGTATTGCATTCCACCTAATAACTGGAACAATGCATCATCATATTATTCCGAGATGAGAACCATGGGATTATCATGCAACTCTACTTACCAAAGTGATGGTTATTTAGAATGCCATAAAAATTCAATATCTTTAAATTTGTCTGAGACAGGAAATGTTTATGTTGAAAATACCAATACATACAACCGGTGTGAATTAGCTTCCAATGGATTTGCAAATTGTTCTTAAGCATAATTATGTTTTTTCTAACATGATTCCTCTCATTTTGTTGTAATTATCTTGAAAACGTGTTAAAATGATAATATAAATTTTTTCTATGGAAAGAAAAGTAATTTATTAAGAAAAAGTTTAAAGCGAAGACGGTTGGTGAAAAAGTCGAACAGCTTAATAAATGAAGACACTTTCATAATTAGAAACGCATAAGCGATAAAATATAAAGTCCTAGAAGTAAGGTGGCACCGTGCTGATAAGCGCCCTTATATATTCTAGGTTTTTTTATTTAGAAAGAGGGATATTATGATAACTAAACCAAAAGGAACTAATGATATTAAAGGAAACGATGCATTGCTATGGGAATACGTAAATAACGTAGTTAATTCAATGATGTCTGCCTACAATTATGAATTTATAAGAACACCAATATTTGAAGCAAGCGAGTTATTCCATAGAAGTGTTGGTGAATCATCAGATATAGTAAAAAAAGAAACTTATGATTTTAAAGATAAAGGTGATAGAAATATAACTTTAAGGCCTGAAGGCACTGCTGGAGTAGTTAGAAGTTATATTGAGAATAAAGAGTATGCTTTACCTGATGCTAAAAAGTATTATTATAATGAAACTATGTATCGTTATGAAAGACCTCAAAAAGGAAGACTTAGAGAATTTACTCAATTTGGAGTAGAAGTTTTAGGTAGCGGTGATGAACTAGTTGATGCTGAAGTAATATCATTACAATATAATATCTTAAATGCGTTACATATTTCAAATTTACAAGTAAATATAAATAGTCTTGGCGATAATGAATCAAGAAACAATTATAAAGAGGCATTAGTTAAATATCTTACCCCCAAAATTGGTGAGTTATGTGAAGACTGTCAGGAAAGATTAAAGACTAATCCTTTGAGAATACTTGATTGTAAGGTTGATAAAGATAGTGAAATACTTAAAAATGCTCCAAAAACTATAGATTATTTGAATAAAGAAAGTAAAGAAAGATTTGAAAAAGTCTTACAATACTTGGATTACTTAGATATTGATTATCAAGTTGATTCAAATATAGTTAGAGGTCTAGATTATTATGATCATACTGTATTTGAAATAGTATCTTTAGATAATGAAGAGACTAAATCAAATGTCTTAGGTGGCGGAGGTCGATATAATAAACTTATTAAAGAGTTAGATGGACCTGAGTCATATGGCATTGGTTTTGCATGTGGTATAGATAGAATTGTTGAAGTATTAAAAACAATAGATTTATACAAAAATATTCAAAAAGAAATTGAAGTATATGTTATGTTTGTTTCTGAAGAGGAAAAATTGCATGCTTTAGATATTGTTCAAAACCTAAGATTAAATGGAGTTATGACAGAAACTAACAATATGAATAAAGGGTTAAAAGGGGAGTTCAAAGAAGCTGATCGTTTAAATGCCAAATTATTAGTTATTCTAAATAATGAAGATTTGAAGAAAGGATTAGTTACAATAAAAGACAATGCGACTAAAGAAGAAGAAAAAGTAGACTTAGATGAAATAGTTGAAGAAGTTATTGGTCGCCTATAGGAGGAATTATTATGGATATAAAAGATGTAGTCAAAGATTGGAAAAAATATTTAGATAAAGAGGTTACTTTGTGTGGCTGGATTAGAAGCAATCGTGATCAAAAGTCTTTTGGTTTTATCGATTTTTCAGATGGAACTTGTCAAGAACACTTACAAGTTGTATATGATGATTCTTTAAAAGATTTTGAAAAGATATCTAAGTATGTATTAGGAAGTGCAATAGAAGTTACTGGAATGATTGTTAAATCATCTGGAACTCAAGAATACGAGTTAAAAGCAAAAAGTATTAAATTGCTTGGTGATTGTGATAAAGATTATCCTTTACAAGCAAAAGGAAGACCAACAAGAGAATTTTTAAGGGATATAGCTTATTTAAGACCTAGAACAAATCTTTTTCAAGCTGTATTTAGAGTTAGAAGCGTAGCAGCATATGCTATTCATAAATATTTTCAAGAAAATGGTTATGTGTATGTTCATACACCAATAATAACTGCAAATGATGGTGAAGGTGCTGGGCAAATGTTTCAAGTAACTACTATACCCTTAGATAAAATTAAAGGAGAAGTAGATTACTCAAAAGATTTCTATGGTAAAAAAGTTGGATTAGCAGTTACTGGTCAATTAGAAGGAGAAACATTTGCTTTGGCTTACAAAAAGATTTATACTTTTGGACCAACATTTAGAGCAGAAAACTCTAACACTAAAACTCATGCATCTGAATTCTGGATGATTGAACCAGAAATAGCTTTTTGTGATTTAGAACAAGATATGGACATTATGGAAGGAATGCTTAAGTTTGTTGTTAAGTATGTTTTAGATAATTGCCCTGTAGAAATGGCTTTCTTCGATAAGTTTGTAGAAAAAGATTTAATTGATAAATTGACTAAATTAGTAAATAGTGAATTTGCTAGAGTTGACCATGAAGAAGTTATTAGAATCTTGAAAGAAGCAAAAGTAAAATGGGAATTTGAACCTGAATATGGTCAAGACATTGCAAGAGAGCATGAAAAGTATATTACTGAATATTTTAATGGTCCTGTATTTGTTAAAAACTGGCCTAAAGATATTAAAGCATTCTATATGAAACAAAACGATGATGGCAAAACAGTTGCAGCAGTTGACTTAGAAGTTCCTGGAGCTGGTGAGCTATGTGGTGGAAGCCAAAGAGAAGAAAACTATGATAAGTTAATAACTAGAATGAAAGAACTTGGAATAGACTACTCTGATATGGAATGGTATTTGAACTTAAGAAGATTTGGTGGCTGTGTTCATTCAGGATTTGGTATGGGATTTGAAAGATTGTTGATTTATATTACTGGTGTAGATAATATTAGAGATGTTATTCCATATCCAAGAACACCAAATAACTGTGATTTTTAGAGGTGATAATATGAGATGTTTAATAAAAGATTTAAAAGAGAATAAGGCTTCAGAAATTAGAGGCATGGTTTCTAAAGTTAGGGATACCAAATATATGGTATTTGTTATGATAAAAGATAGAAGTGGCTTTATTCAAGTATCTATAGATAAAAATGAGCAAAAGGATTTATTAGATAAAGCATTAAGCATTACTACTGGTAGTATTGTCTCATTTACTGGCGTAATGAAATTATCAGAATATGTTCGCCAAGGTGGTAAGGAATTTATTCCAGAAAAAATAGAGATAATTTCTTTAGCTGAGACAATACCTTTGGAAGAAAATGCCAATGCTGATACAAAACAAGATTATAGATGGTTAGATTTAAGAACTCCTAAAAACGAATTTTTATTTAATATTCAATCTGAATTTGTTAAATATATGAGAGAATATTTATATAATAATGATTTTACTGAAATCCATACACCTAAGTTACTAGGAGCAGCATCTGAATCAGGAAGCAGTGTATTTGAAGTCAAATATTTTGATACTAAAGCATATTTAGCTCAAAGTCCGCAATTTTATAAACAAATGGCTATTGCCAGTGGGATAGAGAGAGTATTTGAAGTGGCTCCAGCTTTTAGAGCCGAGAATTCAAACACTAATCGTCATTGTACTGAATTTACTTCTTTTGACTTAGAGTTTGCTTATATAGACTCTTATAAAGATGTAATGAAGTTAGAGCAAGAATTACTTACATATGCTTTAAAAAATATTAAAGAAGAATATGGAGATATAATTAAAGAAAGATACGGAATAGATGTTGTTGTTCCAACTAAAGATTTTCCAGTAATAGATTTAAATGATCTGCTTAGCGAATTAAATAAAAGATATGGTTATGTTATTCCTGAATATGATATTGGGGATATGAATGCTGAAACAGAGAAATTAGCTTATAAATTCGCCATGGAAGAGTATAATTCTGAATTTATATTTGTAACTGGTTTTAGTAAAGAAAAAAGACCTTTCTATCATATGCGTAAAGACAATATTCCTGAGGGATTTGACTTAATATGGCGCGGTATGGAAATAACTAGTGGTTCTCAAAGAGAACATAGATATGATGTTTTAAGTGCACAAGCTAAAGAAAAAGGTTTAGGAAAAGATGTTGAGTTCTACATGCAATTCTTTAAATATGGATGTCCTCCTCATGGTGGATTTGCCATTGGCGTAGATAGAATTACAATGTTATTATTAGGTTTAGATCACATCCGTGAAGCCCAATTCTTGTTTAGAGGACCTAATAGACTTAATCCGTAGGAGGTTTATATGAGTAAAATAATTGCTATAGTTGGAATGTGTGGCTCTGGCAAATCAGTTGCCTGTGAATATTTAGAAAGTTTAAATTATCAAAAAGTTTATTTTGGGGGAGTAACCCTAAGTAAATTAAAAGAAGAAAATATTGAAGTGACACCTGAAAATGAAAAAATGATGCGCGAAAAATTACGTGCTGAATTAGGAATGGGAGCATATGCAAAGATATTGCTTCCCGAAATAAAAGAATTATCCCAAAAAGGATTAGTCGTTTTAGATGGGTTATATTCATGGGATGAGTTATTAGTCCTAAAAAAAGAATTTAAAGATGATATAGTTCTTATTGCAATTATTGCTGATAAACCATTAAGATATGAGAGACTAAGTAAAAGAGATATTCGACCATTTACTTTTGAAGAGGCAAATGAAAGAGATATCGCAGAAATTGAAAACTTAGCTAAAGGCGGTCCAATTAGTTATGCGGATTACTTTGTATTAAATAATACTGATAAAGAAGCAGTATATAGAAGATTAGATGAGATATTAAAAAGTATTAATAAATAAGGAGGATTTTTATGAGCAAATGGACAAAAGAATTAGTTGATTCTTATGCTGATAAACTATTAATAGGTCTTTCTAAAGAAGAGAATGCCATGGTTTTAAGTGAATTTGATATTATCAATAAAGAAATGGAATTAATTAATAATATTCCTGGTATTTCTAATGTTGAACCAATGACACATGCTTTAGATGATTTTGAATTTACTCCTAGCGAAGACATATTTGAAGATAGTCCTAGTATAGAAGATTTACTATCTAATTGTGATGATTATGAAGATAGAGAGATTAAAGTTCCAAGGGTGGTGGAATAATGACTGAGAAAGGTATAAAAGAACTACACGATTTACTAATTAATAAAAAACTAAATGTTTCAGATTTAGTTAAAGAATCCATTAATAAATCAAAAGAACTTAATAAAAAATGCTCTGCATTTGTAACCATCGTAGATGATCCAGTCCTATCTGAAGTAACTGATAGTCTTTTGTCTGGGATTCCTTATGGTATAAAGGATAATTATTCTACTAAAGGAATACTATCCACTGGATCATCCATGACATTAAAAGATTATATTCCATTTTTTTCGGCAACTGCAGTAGAAAATTTAGAAAAAAATGGAGCTATAGCAGTTAATAAAACTGCGCTCGATGAGTTTGGTATGGGTGGAACTGGAACTACATGTCATACTGGTAGTGTCAAAAATCCGTGGGATTTAAAAAGAATGTGTGGTGGTTCTTCTGCTGGAAGTGCAGCAGCAGTAGCTGCAGGCATATATCCATATGCTTTAGGAAGTGACACAGGAGATTCTATTAGAAAACCAGCAGCATACACTGGTATAGTTGGTTACAAGCCAACATATGGAATGATTTCCAGATACGGCTTATTTCCTTTTGCCTCTAGTTTAGACACATGTGGGGTATTAACTAGATCAGTTGAGGATGCAGCAATCGTAGTTGATGCTATGAAAGGCCAAGATAATAAAGATTTAACTTCTTGGGATTCAAAAGGTATTTCTTTATATAAGAATTTAAAAAAAGATATTAAAGGCAAAAAACTATTTTATATAAAAGAAATAGTTGATAAAGATAATTATCCTGAGGCTTCTAAGGAATTAATTGAACATTTAGATAATTTTAATAAAACTATAGATTTATTAAAAAAAGAAGGTTTTATAATTGAAGCCATTAGTATAGGCAAAAACATTCTTAATGCAATTCCAAGTGTATATGTTTGTTTGTCATGTGCTGAAGCAACTAGCAATATGTCTAATTTAACTGGAATTTCATTTGGGCCAAGAGGGAAAGGTTCTAATTCTGAAGAAATGATGAAAGATCATCGCACCAAGGGATTTTCTCCATTAATTAAAAGAAGATTTGTTATTGGGTCATATATTTTACAAAAAGAAAATCAAGAGAAATACTTTGTCAATGCTCAAAGAGTTAGAAGATTAATTGTAGACTTAATAAAAGAACAGTTTAAAAAATATGATGCTTTAATACTTCCAGTAGGAAGTGGTCCAGCACCTTATTTGGAAAATGCTTTAGATAAAGTTCCTGATAATGAAACTAAAGTCTTAGAGAATCATTTACAAATAGGTAATTTTGGTGGTTTTCCATCAATTACTATTCCTAATGGTTTTATCAATAATATGCCTGTTGGTATAAATATGACCGCTAATTGTTATGAAGATGAAAAACTCTTAAATATAGCTTACAAACTTGAAAGTTTAATGAACTATAAAGGACAAATAGCTAAGTTAGGAGATGATAAATAATGGGAAAATATAAAGCAGTAATTGGTTTAGAAATGCATTGTGAATTAAAAAGTAATGCTAAAGTATTTTCTAAAGCTAAAAACTCCTACGAAGATTTACCAAATATATATGTATCTCCGGTTGATATGGCATTTCCAGGAACATTACCATCACTTAACATAGAATGTATTAGAAAAGGTTTGATGGCCTCAATTATTCTTAATTGCAAACAACCTGAGTATATGGTATTTGATCGAAAAAATTATTATTATCCTGATTTGCCTAAGGGATATCAAATAACTCAGATGCATAATCCGGTTGGAGTTAATGGTAGCATAACAATAGAAATGGATGGTTATGATAAGAAGGTTGATATATTAGATATCCATTTAGAAGAAGATTCTGCTAGATTAAATCATTATTCAAATTATTCTTTAATTGACTACAATAGAGCAGGAGTGCCACTGTTAGAGTTAGTTACAGCACCATGTTTAGATAATGCTGATGAAGCAGTAGCGTTCCTTGAGGCAATGCGCAAAATATATCAATATTGTGATATATCTGATGCAGATACTAAAAAAGGTCAAATTAGATGTGACGTTAATGTTTCCATAATGGAAGAAGGCGCTAAGGAACTTGGAACTAAAGTAGAGATTAAAAATGTCAATTCTTTTGCCAACGTTCGTGAAGCAATTAACTATGAAATTAAAAGACAAAGCGAGTTAAAAGACGCTGGTAGATATGATGAAGTAGAACAAGAGACTAGAAGATTTGATGAAGAAAGTGGAACTACAAAAAGAATGCGTAGCAAGGTGGATGCAATAGATTATAAATATTTTATTGAACCTAATATACCTAAGTTTAAAATAAAGAAATCTTGGCTTGATGAAATAAAGAAATCTATCCCAATGTTGCCTAGAGAGAGAAAGGAACTATATATAAAAGAATATGGTTTATCAAATTATGATGCCACAATTATTGTTAAAGAAAAATCTTATGCTGAGTATTTTGAAGAATGTATTAAATTAGGAATGAACCCTAAGACTGTAGCGAATTATTTAATAGTTAATATAATTGCTTACTTAAATAAGTGGGCTATAGAATTAAAAGATTTTTATTTAACTCCTAATTTGTTAAAACAAATAATTGATGCTCTAGATAAAGGAACAATCTCTTCTAAACAAGCTAAAGAAATATTTAATAAATCTTTAGAAGAAAAAAATGAACCAAAGAACTACATTACAAGTGATTCTGCACAAATATCAGATGAATCCTTACTTGAGGAAATTATTAATAAAGTTTTAGAAAATAATTCAAAGCAAATTGAGGATTATCATAATGGAAGAACCAATTTGTTTGATTATTTTGTTGGCCAAGTAATGAAAGAAACTAGGGGAAAAGCTAATCCATCATTGGTTAAAGAAATATTAAATACTAAATTAAATAAATAGAGAAATCTATTTATTTTTTTGTTCAAACAAATTAGACCCCGGACGGTCTTGTTGGAAGATATCTTGGTATGATACTATTTAAAAGGATAATGATATTACAAGTAGTATAAATATTTCGGAACGCGAACTAAACTATTAATTAAATATTATTACCTCCAGAATACGACAATTTTTGTCGTATTCTTTTTATATAATAAACTTGGTGATAATATGAAAAAGAAAATAATAATGGGATTAATTGTCATAATAATTGGAATATTATGCGTAGTAATACTTAATAATAAAATTATTTATGCCAAAGAAGAATATAACATATATGTTATTCAAACTGGAGTATTTAAAAAAATAGAAAATGCAGTTAAATATAGAGATAATTTGCCTTCAGGAGTCATTATTCAAGATAATGACTTATATAGAGTCTATTCCTACCTTGGCATTAATAATGAACTATTAAAAAACATCTATAATTCTTTTAAATTAGCTAATATTGACACGTATATTAAAGTAGTCGGTGTATCTAAAGAGTTTTACTCAAAAATAGAAGGATATGAGAAAATATTAATAAAAACTGATGATGAAACATTAATAAATAAAATAAACCAAAATCTTTTAGAGGAGTATCTAAAGGAGATAAATAATGAATAAACTTATTAAGAATAGTTATTCATTTATAATTGTATTTTTATTATTTTTGCTTAAAGATCCAATTTATAGAATAATTAATATAAAAAATAATTCGTGGCAAACTACGCAGTGCAAGAATCTAGAAAGAAAGTATAATAAACTATTGGAGTTCAATGATATAGATTATGTTTATGAAAGTTCCAGCATTAATACTTATGTTATATACAAAGACATTTATAATTATTTAAATGAAATAACAATAAGGGGAGGTAAGGATTATGGATTAAGTAATAATGCAGTGCTTTATGATAACACTTTGGTGGGAGTAATCTACAAAGTAGGAAAAACTTCTAGTGTAGTTAAGTTGTTGACTAATAAAGATATGAGAATATCTGTCAAAATAAATGATGAAATCGGAGTCTTGGAACATATAGATAATAAAATAATAATTAGAAATATTAGTAATTATAGTTCAATTAAAATTGGCGATTCAATATGGACTTCAGGCATAGGTAATATAGATGAGGACATATTCATTGGTTTAGTTAAAGATATTAAGTTAAATAATAAAAGTATAGAGAAGATAATTGAAGTAGACTATAAATTAAATATTAAAGATATAGACTATGTTCAAGTATTAGCAGGTTAATAATGATATATGGTCTATTAATGTTAGATATTCTTTTAAATAACTATAGTCCTTGGGGAACATATTTTTTTATTATATATTTATATGATAAAAAATATAAAGATTATTTATTGACAGGAATAATTTTGGATTTAATAATATTGAGAACGGGATTATTAAATACGGCTATATTAAGTATTATGTATATTTTAAATATGCTTTTTGATGATTTAAATAAAAAGAATGTTTATATCTATATTTATATTAATATGTTTAATTATTTATTGTTTATTATCCTAAGTAATATTTTATTAATAAATAGTATTAATAAAATATTACTAACGATTGGTAATAACATTTTTATTAATATCTTATTCTATATATTATACTTTAGAGTTTATATAAATAATAACTACTAAAAAATCATATCATTTAATGGTGAATATATGAAAAAAGAAAAGTATATTAAATATCTAGTATCAAGAATACTTATAAGCATTATTATAGTTTTAATAATTGGAATTATTATTAAAGTAGATATAAGAAATAAAGATTATTTAGATAAATATATATTTAAAGATCATATTAAATGGACTAAGATAAATAATTGGTCTAAAAATAAACTTGGCAATATATTACCAGAAATAAATAATCCATCTTCTTTAGTTTTTAAAAATGATAACTTAGAAAATATATCTAAAGTTAGCTACTTAGATGGGGTAAAAATAGATTATAGCAAAAATGAACCTGTCTCAGCTTTATATGGAGGAATAGTAGTATTTGTTGGCGAAAAAGAAGGTTATAATAAAGTGGTTATTGTTCAAGGTAATGATGGAATAGATTATTGGTATGGTAATATGAGTGATATATCTATTAATCTATATGATTATATTGAAAAAGAAACTATTATTGGAAACACTTCAGATGATTATTTATATTTAGTTTTATATCAAGATGGTAATAAAATAGATTATGATGAGTATATTAAAGAAAATAAAGATTAATAATTGGACTTGGGTATTTGTATTAATTGCTTTGTTATGTGGATATATTAAGAATATATTTATCGTATTTATAATATGCTTGTTTCATGAATTAGGACATGTTTTCTTTATAAGGTTATTTAAATATAAGATTATAAAAATAGAATTATTTCCTTTTGGGGGATGGACTATTATAGATAAAAGAATAAATAGTTCTATAACTAAAGATATAATTATATCTGTGGGAGGTTTCATTAATCAAATAATTCTATTTTTATTTATATATTCCCTAAGGGACTATTTAAGTGTTATTACATATAATTTAATTTATAATTATAATTTTATAATACTTATATTTAATATATTACCTATAGTCCCGCTGGATGGCTATCAGATTATTCATTTGCTATTAGAAAAATATTTTTCATACTATAAAGCTTACATACTTAGTTACATAGTATCTTTATTATCATTAATTATTTTTATTATTTATATTTATAAAACTAATTACTATAATACTTACATAATAGTATTTCTAATATACAAATTAGTAGAAGATATAAAAAACTTTAAATATATGGTTAATAGATTCTTGATAGAAAGATACTTAGGAGAATTTAAATACAAAAAAATTAATAATAGAACTAAAAGCATTAGAGAATTAAGAAAAGAAGTATACCATTATTTTAAAAAAGATAATAAATACATAAGTGAGAAGAATAAGATAAAAGAGCATTTATATAGGAAGTTCGTTGACATTTAGGGCATTTTTTGATAAAATCATATTGTTTTAAGTCATTTCGGAAAAAACCGCATTGAAAAGGTTTATAAGAGCGTTTAGCCACCTTAAAAGCGCGACTTAAAAAATATAAGGAGGTATGAAATGAAAGCTGTATTTGAAACAGGCGGAAAGCAATACTATGTATCTGAAGGCGATACAATTTATGTAGAACTTTTAGATCAAGAAGTTGGTTCTAAAGTAGTATTCAACGATGTTCTATTTGTTGACGGAGTTGCTGGAAATCCATATGTAAAAGGTGCAAAAGTAGAATGTTCAGTTGAAAAACATGGTAAGAACAAGAAAATAGTTGTATTTAAGTATAGACCTAAAAAGAAATATCGTAAAAAACAAGGTCACAGACAACCATATACTAAGCTTGTTGTTACAAAGATTACTAAGTAATTATGATAAAGATTAATTATAGTAAAAATTTAATAAAAATAAGTGGTCATGCAAATTTTGCTGATTACGGAAAAGATATTGTTTGTGCTAGTGTATCATCAATATGTTACACAACTATTAATTCTATTTTGAATTTTGATATTAATGCGATAAATGTTAAAGATAATAATGATTTGATTATTGAAATAAATAGTCATGATAATATAACCGATACTTTAATAACTACAATGCTTGATGAATTAATGGATTTAGCTACTCAATATCCTAAAAACTTAAAAATTAGTAAAGGAGATTAAACATGTTATATATAAAATTGAATATTCAAAGATTTGCCCATGTTAAAGCACAAGGTTCTACTAAGAACGGTAGAGATTCTGCTGGACGTCGTCTTGGTGCTAAAGTATCTGATGGTATGTTAGTTACTGCTGGTTCAATTCTTTATAGACAAAGAGGAACTAAGATATATCCAGGAACCAACGTTGGAATGGGTAAGGATCACACTTTATTTGCTCGTATTGATGGCGTAGTTAAATTTGAAAGATGCGGCAGAGATAAGAAAAAAGTAAGTGTTTATGAGAAATAATAAATATCATCATTGATGATATTTTTTTATTATGTTAAAATTATTTTGAGGTGTTATAATGCGTTATAATATAATAAAAAATGCTCAAGATATTCTTGATAATAGTGATTACTTAATTAAAAATCCTGCTTTGTATAAAGGAAAATGGAATGATGTGTTTCATAATAAAAATGATATTGCTTTAGAGTTGGGAATGGGAAGAGGATCGTTTATCATTGAAATGGCTAAAAAATACCCAAATATCAATTTTATTGGATTAGAATTAGATAAAAATCAAATGGCTGTAGCTATTAAGAATATAGGTTCATCAAAGATATATAATTTAAAATATATTTGTGCTGATGCAAATAATATTGTAGATTTTTTTGGTAAAGAAATTAAAACTATTTATTTGACTTTTTCAGAACCTTGGCCCAAAAAAAGTGATGAAAAGAGAAGATTCACAGCAAATAATTATTTAAGATTATATGATAGAATATTTAAGAAAGATAAACATATTATTATGAAGACAGATAATAAAATATTATTTGCCTCTGCTTTAGAGTCACTTAGTGATTATTGGTATACATTTGACAAAGTAAGTTTGGATTTGCATCACGATGAGAGAAATATACCAAATATTATGACGGATTTTGAGCAAGAGTATTATAAGCAAAATAGACCAATATATTATTTAGAAGCTAGTTTTAAAAACTAATTGTATATGATATAATTTAAAAGAGTATAAGAGGGATTATTAATGAAGAGAATTATTTTATTTATTAATGTATTTATTATTTTATTGATGCCTAATGTAGTTATGGCTAAAAAACTTACTTGTAATAATGGTGAATACAGTATTAGTTTAGAAGTAGAAAAAGATACAATAAATATATATGAATCTCAAACTATTAAATATGATAGTGATAAATCATATAAAGTTGATTATACTATTGAAGACGCTAGTGTAATTAGCGTTTCAAATGAAGGAGTTATAAGAGGTCTTAAAGAAGGAAATACAACCGTCTATATTCTTGTTAGTTTTTATAACGGAGAGACTATAGAAGCCACTTGTAAGGCTAATTTGAGTATTGCAGTAGTATCTAATGATTCGAGTTTAAAAAGTCTTACAGTAGATGAGTATGAATTAAAACCAGAGTTTAATAGTGCTAAACTAGAATATGAGATAACTATTCCTTATAGCATAGAAAAAATAAATATAGATGCTGTTCCGAATAATGATAATGCTAAAGTTACAGGCATTGGTAGAAAATATATTACTGATGGTGAAAATAAATTTGATGTTTCAGTCATTGCTTCAGATGGAACTGAGACAGTATATAAATTAGTAGTTAATAGAGAAGAACCATCTGATGATTCAACATTAAAGTTTTTGTCTGTTGACGGATTTGTTTTAACTCCTAAGTTTGATCCTAAAACTTATAAATATAGTTTTCATATTGATAAAGATGTAGAGAGCATTGTTATTCGTGCGGAAGGAAATAATTCCAATTCTATTGTCCAAGGAACAGGAACATTTTATGTTCCTAGTGGTGAAAGTTCACGAGTAGTTAAAGTTATTGCTGAGAATAAAACAGAAACTAAGTATGAAATAGTTATTAATAAAAATCTCGGTTCAAGTTCTCTGGGTTCATTAAAAGTTAATAACGCTGAATTAACTGAACCATTTTCTGCGGATAAGTATGTATATTATACTACTGTTGGTAGTGAGATAAATAAATTAGACATTGATGCAAAAAGTTTAGATAATGATCAAATAGAAATTATGGGTAATGAGCTACTTAAAACTGGTGAAAATGATATAATTTTGAGGGTTACTGGCAAAGATAAATCTACAACTACATATAAGATAGTAGTTACTAAATTAGCCAAAGAAGAAGAAGAAAAGATAGAAAAAAATAATAAATTATTAAAAATTTTATTTATTGTTTTTATAGTAACTATAATTTTAATGGGATGTGCTATAGGACTATTCTTAAAGAGAAATATTAAAAGAAAGAGAAAGAAAAATGTAAAATTAAAATAAAAATATTTATTAGTAATAATGAATATGTTATAATGTAAGTGCCTAGATGGTAAAGTTATTCATATAAAACCGACTATATAGATATATTGGGGAACTAATTATTTAGTTGTGTTGAATACTGGTTTTTAACTAGGATCCTAATACTTTATATGTGTTCTACCACCTGCGAAGAGCGGGATTTTATCATAGTAACTTTCCACTAGGTTTTAATATGGAGTTTTGTATGTTTGAAAAAATCATTATATTAATTGGAGAAGATAATCTAAATAGAATAAAAAACACTAAGATACTTTTAGTTGGGGTTGGGGGAGTAGGTGGTTTTGTTTTAGAAGCATTAGTTAGAAGTGGTTTTGAAGATATCACGATAATTGATGGTGATAAAGTAGAATTATCTAATCTTAATAGACAGTTAATATCTAATATAAAAAATATTAATCATAGTAAAGTTGAAGTTGCTAAAGCAAAAATGCTAGATATTAATAAAAAAGTTAATATAAAGGTTATAGGAGAGTTTTTGACTAAAGATAATATAAATACACTAGATAATGATTTTGACTTCATCTTGGATGCTTGTGACACCTTAAATACAAAATTAGAATTAATAAGATATGCTCAAAATAATAATATCAATATAATAGCATCAATGGGTGTTGGTAATAGAGTAGATGCAACTAAAATTATTAGAACTACTTTAGATAAAACAAATAATGATCCATTAGCAAAAAAACTAAGGAAATTAGTTAGAGAAAATGATTTAAATATAAAAGTTCCAGTAGTCTGTTCTACTGAAATTCCAAATAAAAATGGAGAAGTTAATTCTCTAATAACTTCCCCAGGTATTTCAGGTTTATTAATGGTAGATTATGTAATTAATAAAGTTATTAAGCCTTATTAATTAGGAAGTCTATTAATAAACTAGGATCTTGATTGTTATATACAACATCATATAATAAATCTATTAAAGGAATGCTTATTCCTTTTTTTTGTAATAATTTATAAATTGAATTTAATGTCCAATATCCCTCAACAGTGTTATTTTTTAAATAATTATCTATTTCTTTTTTATCTTTTGTAGACCCAATTATATATCCAAAAGAGTAGTTTCTGCTCTTAGTTGAAGTGCAAGTTAATAATAAATCCCCAACTCCTGCAAAAGATAGAATAGTTTTCTTTTTACCGCCTAAGGCATGAATAATCATTTTCATATCATGCAATGATTCATTTATTAAGAATGCTTCAGTTGATTCGGAATAACCAAGGCCTTTAATAATTCCGGATGCTATAGCTATTATATTTTTTACGCTACCACAAAGTTGAATACCTTTTATATCACTAGAAGGCCTAAGTTTTAATGTTTCATTAGCCAAGTTTTTTATTACAAAATCAATGGTTTTTTTATTGTAACCCGCTATCGCTAATGCAGCAGGAGAATTATTAGCTAAATCTTCAGCGAAAGTTGGCCCAGAGATAAGAGAAATATTATTGGTCCACAATATATTTCGAACCAATTCTGAGGAAAATTCTAAAGAATCGTTTTCAATGCCTTTAGCTGCTATACATATTGGTTGATTTTTATAATATGGTTTTATTTTATTACAAATATCTTTGATATACTTAACTGATGGCACTAAAAATATTAAACTAGTCTCTTTCATTGCATATTCATAATCATTTGTTACATTTACATTTTCTGGAATATGTGCCTTAGGCAATTTAGTAAACTTTCTGTTTTCTTTAAAATGATTAAATACACTTTCATTATGCGTGCATACTAATATATCATTTTCTTTTTTCTTGGCAAGCATTAATGCCAAACTAATTCCGTATGCTCCTGCTCCAAATACTGTTACTTTCATTTTTCATCCTTCATTTCTTTATATATTTTATTCAAATTATTTTCAATATTATTGTTTTTAGGAACGTAATATACAGTTCCTTTTAATGCTTCTGGTAAATATTCTTGTTTAACCCAATCATTTTTATAATTGTGAGGATATAAGTAATCCGGACTATTTGTCTTAATGTGATTAGGAACAAATCCACTTTTACCACTTCTTACATCACTTAATGCTTTATCGGTAGCAAGATAAGCACTGTTACTCTTAGGGCTCAATGCCATTTCAATGGCTATGTAACCAATAGGAATTCTTGCTTCAGGTAAACCAACTCTTTCAGCTGCATTAATTGCAGCATCTAATCTTGGACCAATGCCTGGATTAGCTAATCCAATATCTTCGTATGCTATAACCGATAACCTTCTATATATACTATCTAAATCTCCAGCTTCAATTAACCTGGCTATATAATGAATTGTTGCATCAACATCACTTCCGCGAATAGATTTTTGTAAAGCAGATAAAACATCGTAGTGTCCATCTTCATTTTTATCATGAAAGAATACAGGTTTAGAATTAATATTTTTGATTGCTTCAACAGTAACTTTATGTTTAGAAGTGGAGTAATAGGATATTTCTAGTAAATTTAGAGCATTTCTAACATCTCCACTTGATAGAGCCGCGATATACTTAATTGCTTCTTTATCAATATCTATGCCATCTAAAGTCTTTATAGCTCTATTTAAAACTTTTATAATATCTTTTTCAGTTAATTCATGCAATTCAAATATTTGACATCTGCTTCTAATTGCAGGATTAATTTTGTGATATGGGTTTGATGTGGTTAGACCAATGAGAATTATTAGTCCGTTTTCTATATATGGTAGTAGTATATCTTGTTTGTCTTTGTTCATGCGATGGATTTCGTCTACTACTAATAATAATTCTCCATAGAACTTAGCTTCTTCAATAGCTATATCGAAATCTTCCTTTTTGTTCACAGTTGCATTAAGCATTTTAGTTCTGATGTTTAATTCTTTACTAAGTGCGTAGGCAATACTTGTTTTGCCTATGCCTGGTTTCCCATATAAAATCATCGAAAAAAGTTTTTTGTTTTTTACTAAATTAGTTAGTATTTTATCTGGTCCAATCAAATGATCTTGGCCTACAACATCACTTAATTTTTCTGGTCTCAATATATCTGCTAAAACTTTCATACCAATCACATAATTATTATAGCAAATAATAAAATAAAATTAAATAATATATGGTATAATCTAGGTAGTGATGTCAATATGAAAGATGATAATATAAAAAACTATCTAAACTATTTAAAATATGAAAGAAAATTATCAAATAATACTTATGAATCATACAAATATAATTTAGAAAAGGTATCTAATTACTTTAAAGGGGAAAATTTATTAAAATTAAGTGATGATAATATTAGAGAATTTCTTTATAAATGTGAAGAAAGTGCTTCTTCTAAAGCACATTACTTAACTGTTTTAAAATCATTTTACGATTATATGCTAGATTTAGAATTAATAAAAGTTAATCCTTGCGATAATATTAAGGCTCCTAAAATGCCTAAAAAATTACCTAAGTTTTTAACTATGGATGAAGTAGATAAACTTCTTGATATATCTCTAAAAGAGCCACTTGATTATCGTAACAAAGCAATGCTGGAATTACTATATGCAACTGGGATGAGAATATCCGAGTTATTAGATTTAAACTTGGCAAATATAAATATAATAGATGAATCAGTAAAGGTAATGGGGAAGGGAAGTAAAGAAAGAATTATTCCTATATCTGGTATTTGCATTACCTACCTTAATATGTATATTAATGAATATAGAAATTATATATTAAAAGATAGAGTTTCAGACTATTTATTTGTCAATTATAATGGCAAGAGAATGTCTCGTCAGGGTTTCTTTAAAATACTTAAGCAAATATGCGAAAAGAGTGGAATAGATAAAGAAATATCTCCCCATATTTTAAGACATTCGTTTGCAACTCATTTGTTAAATAATGGTGCTGATTTAAGGATTATTCAGGAGCTATTAGGCCACGAAAACATATCAACTACAGAAATATATTCTCATGTATCCCATGAAAAGGTTAAGGAAGACTATAAAAAGCATCCGCATTACAATAAATAAAGAAGATATTATAAAATATCTTCTTTTCAATTATTTGGAATCAGTATTACGAGCGTTGTTGTTGCATTTAGACTTGCTTCTTGAATTAGATCTACTTTTTGATTTGCTAGAATTTTTTGAACTGTTTCTCATTATCGTCCCTCCTAATAATAGTGTGGATTATATATACATAATAATACTTAGATTAAGACAATTATTAATACCAATTACTGGAGAACATACAATTAGCACTTATAGTTGACAAGTGCTAATTGTTGAGTATAATATTATATGAAAGGTTGGTTGATTGATATGAATTTTAATCAAAATAACGAAGAAGAAAATGTTTTAGAAAAATATGGAAGAAACATCAATGAAGCAGTTTCAAACAGAAAGACTGATCCAATAATTGGTAGGGACGAAGAAATTAGAAGCATTACAAGAATTCTAACTAGAAAGACTAAAAACAATCCGGTATTGATTGGTGAGCCTGGTGTAGGTAAAACTGCCATCGTTGAAGGTTTAGCTCAAAGGATTATTAAAGGTGATGTTCCAGAAAGTTTAAAGAATAAAGTGATTTGGGAACTAGATATGGCATCTTTGATAGCTGGAGCTAAGTATCGTGGTGAATTTGAGGAAAGATTAGAAAAGGTTCTTAATGAAATTAGAAAAAGCAATGGTTCAATTATAATGTTTATTGATGAAATTCACATGATAGTGGGAGCTGGAGCAATTGAAGGTGCAATGGATGCTGGTAATATACTTAAACCAATGCTAGCTAGAGGAGAAGTGCACGTTATTGGAGCTACTACTCTAAATGAATATCGTAAATATATTGAAAAAGATGGAGCTTTAGAGAGAAGATTTCAAAAGGTTAAAATATCTGAGCCTTCTGTTGAGGACACAATAACTATTCTAAGAGGATTAAAAGAAAGATTTGAAATACACCATGGAGTTACTATTCAAGATAAGGCACTAGTTAGTGCAGCAGTTCTATCAAATAGGTATATTACAGATAGATATTTACCAGATAAAGCAATCGATTTAGTAGATGAAGCATGTGCAACAATTAGAGTTCAAATGGATAGTGTGCCGACTTCTTTAGATGAGCTTACTCGTTCAATTATGCGTTTAGAAATCGAAAAAGAAGCAATCAAAAAAGAAAAAGATGAGTTATCTATTAAAAGAAAAGAAGCGATAGAAGAAGAACTTACATCGCTTAAAAAAGAAGAAAAAGAATTGAAGATTGCTTGGGAAAACGAAAAGGAAACATTAAGTGAAATTAATAGCAAAAAAGAAGAATTAGAAAAAGCAAGATACGAATTGGAAACAGCAGAGAACAACTATGATTTAGAAAATGCTGCCAAATTACGTCACGGAACAATTCCCAAATTGGAAAAAGAATTAAATGATTTGAAGCAAAATTCAAGCAACAAATTATTAAGTGATACTGTAACAAGTGATAATATAGCAGATGTAATAAGTAAGTTAACGAATATACCTATTACAAAACTATTGAGCACTGAAAAAGAAAAATTATTACACTTAGAAGATAATTTGAGAAAAAGAGTTATGGGCCAAGATAATGCATTAAAATTAGTTAGTGATGCTATTATTCGTAGTAGAAGTGGTATAAAAGATCCAAATAGACCAATTGGCTCATTTATATTCCTAGGACCTACTGGTGTTGGTAAAACAGAAATAGCTAAGAGTTTAGCGTATGAATTATTTGACGATGAGCACCACTTAATTAGAATTGATATGAGTGAATATATGGAAAAATACTCTGTTTCTAGATTGATTGGAGCTGCACCAGGATATATAGGTTATGAAGAGGGTGGACAACTAACTGAAGCAGTTCGTAGAAATCCATATAGTATTGTGCTATTTGATGAAATTGAAAAAGCGCATCCAGAAGTATTAAATTTATTATTACAAATATTAGATGACGGAAGACTTACAGATTCAAATGGTAGAGTAGTGGACTTTAAGAATACAATCATTATAATGACATCTAATGTAGGAAGCGAATATATACTAGATGGAGAATCAAAAAAAGTTATGGAAGAATTACATCATTATTTTAAACCAGAGTTTTTAAATAGAATTGATGAAATTATAATGTTTAATAAATTAAATAAAGAAGTTCTAAAGGATATTTTATTTAAAATTATTCATAATATAGAAGATAATTTAAAAGATATAAATATTAAATTAGAATTAAGTGAAGATGCTATTAGATATTTTATTGATAATGGTTATGATGAAGCCTATGGAGCTAGACCATTAAAAAGATTGGTTACAAAGGAATTAGAAACATTATTAGCCAAGAAAATAATTGATGGAACAATTAAATATGGAGATTCAATTAAAGTTATAGTTAAAGATAATAGGATAGACGTAGAGGACTAGAAAACTAGTCCTTTTTTATTATCAGAAATTGCAACTCAAGCGTTGGTTAACATAATATACATTATGAAAAACACAGACTTGATTAATTTTGGGTTAGTTTAATAATAATGAATTATATTTATTTATAATAATAATATATTAAAATTAAAATATTTAGTGCAAAATAAATTGAGAAAAAAATTTGCGAATACTTTATAAAAAAATTCAAGCGCATTATATCCTTATAATTTATATTAATATAAGGATTATGCGCATGTAATCCTATTATTTATATTTATATAAGGATATATACATGTGTAGGAGTGAGTTTTAAAGCAAAAAAAAAGAGAGTAGTTCTCTATCTTTTTTTAAACTTTTCTTGATTGAATCTCAGCTATCTTTTCAAAAACCTCGGCAGCATTTGATTCATTTATTTCGGTATAACCAAGTTCTTTTAGTGCTTGTATCTTAGTAGTGTTTAATTGTTGTGTTCTACTCAACTTCTCTTCTTTCTTAGCTTCAAGCTCTTGAACAAATCTTTTTCTAGTTTCCACTACTTTACTCTTGCTTGCGCCACCATTGTTATAAAGAGTAAGCGCTGAGAATAAAATACCTTCAAATACATATTGTTTATCTTCATTGAAATCAAATTGATCAGCAGTAATAAAACCATTTGTCTTAGCCATATATGCTAATATATACTTGATTTCTGGAACATTATCCATTGCTTGTAAAAAGTTATATAAATATTTAATTGCAATTGTATCATTATTTCTATTCTCTTCTAACTTTTCTTTTAATAAAAATGCAATATCATTTAGTAATGTTTTGCTTTCTTTATCTAAGCCTTTTAAATCAAGGAAAGAATCTAATTCATTACCATTTTTCATTCCTAAATTTAATCTTTTTTCTACATTCATTAAGTATTCAGTGTCTACTTTAATACTCTCCAACTCTTCTTTACTACCCTCTTTTAAGTCTAAAAGTTGAAGTAATAATATTTTCTTTTCCTTAGGCCATTTATCTAGACTTTCTAGCATCAAATAGTTATATACCATTTGTCTAGATACTCCTAAATACTTTGAAAGTCTTACTTTTGAAACCCCTAATTCTTGTAATAAATCATTTAACTTATCCATTACACTCTCTACTTTCTATAATTTACAATTCAATTATACTTAACTTAACACTTACTTGTCAACCTAAAATTAGTTAATTATTGTTTTTTCATTATCATTTTTAGTAATAACAAACAATTTTTTGTTTTTATAATAAGCGTAAAAAACAGTTTTAATATTTATATTATTAGAATTGAGATTGTATATTAACCAAGTATAACTTTTTTTAATTTTCTTTAGGGCTTTTTTTTGAACTGAGCCATCCACTATTAGGGGCATTGGATAATTAGATGGGATATTAAATAATTTATATTTAAATATGGATAATTTACCATTTGGTTCCAAAAAAGCATACTCTACCTCATTTATATTCTTTATTTCTTTTTGTCTTAATGACAATAGTAAATCATCTAAGCTATATCTTTGTTTTAACATTTCATGATAATTTACTTTACCATTATAAATGATGAGAGATGGTTTTCCATCAAAAAAAGTTCTAATAGTTCTTGATTTTAAAGATAAAAAAGCCAGCATTATTTCTAGTATAACCAAAATTATTATTGGAATAATAGTTAAAAATATGCTTTTATTTATGTTTTCTATAGATATAGCAATTAATTCAGCAATTAATATAGAAACTATTAAGTCTGTTATTCCTAGTTGACCCACCTCTCTTTTACCCATTAATCTATAGCAAAGCATAACAAAAAAATAGAAAAATATTGTTCTAAATATAATAGATCCCATTTCAGCCACATTATCACCTAAAAATATTATGTTCTTAATCATATTTTTTTAGTCAATTTATATAATTTAATAGGTGAAAACATGAATAATATAATATATTATCTAAAATACTTAAGTATATTTGCCATTACTGAATTGGGTATTATTTTTATAACGAGCGCTTTAAATCTAATTGGTGTTAATAGTGGGATTTCTCAGATAATAATATTTGGAAGTAATATTACACTATTCTTTATTCTTAATTTTCGTAATGCTAAAAATAAACAAAAAAAGGGATATATTGAGGGAATACTAATGGGCTTAATTTTAATCTTATTTATGTTTATTATAAAGTTAATTTTAATAGGTAAATCTATTAATACTGTTACTCTACTTTATTATTTTATACTCTTATTAGTTTCTATTCTGGGAGGAATTCTTGGGGGACATAAAAAAAGTAATGATTAATTACTTTTTTCTCTAAATACAAATTTTCCGCCTTTTAACTCAACATATGACTCTTCATTATATGCTTCTTTACTAATAGGATTATACATAGTTTCTAAATATTTATTATCATATAACTCTTTCAGTGTAATCTTTTTATCTAAACATTTCTCTTCATACGAACATTTTTCTGCAGCTTCAATTATTTTACTTTCTGAAACTTTTATAAGATTACTACGGTGATTCTTAATAATTTTATATGTAGTTGGAACTGTAAGTAATAAAATAATAATTACTATTCCAATTTTAATCACAATTTTACTTATATTCATACCCTTCTCCATAATATTCTAATATAAATTTATCTCTAAACTCTGCTAAAGTATCAGATTCAATATTTTTTCTTATTTCAGCCATTAAATTATGCAAAAAACTAATATTGTGAATTGATAGTAATCGTGCTCCAAAAGTTTCCTCAGCATTAATTAAATGCTTTATATAGGCTTTTGTATAGTGCTTACAAGCATAACAACTGCATGTTTCATCTATCGGAGTAAAATCTCTTTTATATTTATTATTTTTTAAATTGATTTTGCCGTTTTTAGTGTATGCATGACCGTGTCTTGCTAATCTAGTCGGAGAAACACAATCAAATATATCGATACCTCTCATAACGTTTTCAATTAAATCTATCGGATCTCCTACTCCCATTAAATATCTTAATCTATCTTTGGGAAGATATTTAGTAGAATACTCAACCATTTTATACATAGTCTTTTTATCTTCTCCTACACTCGTTCCACCTATTGAATAGCCATCAAAATTCATTTCAACCAATTTTTCGGCACAATGCTTCCTTAAATCTTCATATTCTCCACCTTGAACTATGCCAAATAGCATCTGATCCGGGCTATTAAATACTTCTCTACCTCTTTTTGCCCATGAAAGTGTTCTCTCGACACTATTTTGCACATATTCATATGTGCTAGGCCATTTAACACATTCATCAAAACTCATTACAATATCACTTTGCAATTTCATTTGAATTTCTATTGATTTTTCAGGAGTTAAGAATAGTTCATCACCATTTAAATGATTTTTAAAACGAACACCATCATCATTTATATCTTTCGGTTTAGCAAGACTGAAGACTTGATAACCACCTGAATCTGTAAGGATTGGTCCATCATAATTCATAAATTTATGGAGTCCGCCGGCTTCAGACACAATGTCTTCACCAGGTCTTAGCCACAAGTGATATGTATTTGCAAGGATTATACCTGATCCAATTTCTTTTAGTTCTTCAGGAGAAAGCGTTTTAACAGTTGCATTTGTTCCTACAGGCATAAACATTGGTGTTTTATACACTACTCCATTGTATTCAAACTCACCCAAGCGGGCTTTATTCTTTTTCGATTCATCAATTAATTTATATTTTAAAAGCATTTTTGACTCCTTTTCATTTCATAAATATAATATCATATTTATCGTGTAAGATGAATATATATAGGCTAAAAACTTGACAAATTGGCTTAAAAAAGGTAAAATATACACTCGTGAAAAAAGGGGGTTTTTAATGCAAAGATTTGATTTTAAAAAAGAAACCATTTCTAGGTTTTACAGCGAATTATTCGGTTCAATGGAATTTAGTAACTTTGAATCAATAGATGAAGAAAGAAAAGCTGAGTTAGATAAATTAGCCAGCATGTGGCGTTTTAGATTGCAAACGGCTGCAAATGGATTCAAAAGTAGAATGAATTTGTTAGCTGAAAAATTGACAATTAGTTATAAGACTACTTTCAAACTTAAAAATGGTGATGAAGTTGCATATTTCTATATTCAAACACTAGATCCAGAGCTAAGATTTCTAGAAATATATGAAGTTGGTAATACAATTGAAGATATTAGAAATTTATGTATGTTAAATTATAGAATATTTGATAAAAAGCTTATAAAACTAGAAAAGTTACTGAATGATAGAATGCAACAAATCGATTCATTTGATTTAATTGAAAGAGAAAGTATAAGACTGAATTAATAATTCAGTCTTTTTATTTTATAAACATTGCATCGCCAAAGGAAAAGAAACGATAATTATTAATTTTAGCTTGTTCATAAGCATTTAGAATAATTTCTCTGCTAGCTAAAGCACTAACAAGCATTAAAAGCGTGCTTTTAGGAAGATGAAAGTTTGTAATTAACCCATCTATCGCTTTAAATTTATATCCAGGATATATAAATATATCTGTATCTTCACTGACTTCTTTAAACTTTCCATATTTGCTCATCATTGTTTCAAGAACTCTTGTTGTAGTTGTTCCCACAGCATAGATTTTCTTCCCATTTTTCTTTGCATCATTTAATAAATTAGCTACTTCACTACTCATTACAAAATGTTCACTATGCATATGATGGTCTACAATATTTTCTACTTCTACTGGTCTAAATGTTCCTAAGCCAACGTGTAAAGTTACATAACAAACGATAATGCCCTTATTTTTTATTTCTTCAAGCAATTTTCTAGTGAAATGTAATCCAGCAGTAGGTGCTGCTGCACTACCGAGAATCTTTGCATATACAGTTTGATATCTTTCTTGCTCTTTTAGACTCTCATGAATATATGGTGGAAGAGGCATTATCCCTAGTTTCTCAATTATTTCTAGGAATATTCCTTTATATTCAAAGTTTACTCTAATTATTCCATCTTCTTTTTTATCAATGACCTTACATTTCAAATTTTCGTTAAATACAATAGTAGTTCCTATCTTTAATCTTTTTGCAGGTCTTGAAAGGCATTCCCATTCGTCATTTTCAATGTTTTTTAGAAGCAATAGTTCTATATTAGCACCAGTATCTTCCTTTTTACCAAATATTCTTGCTGGAAGGACTTTAGTATCATTAAGAACTAATACATCTCCCTTATTTAAATAATTTATAATATTATAAAAGTTAGAATGTTTTATTTCACCACTACTCTTATCCAGAATCATTAATTTTGAGTCAGAACGATTCTTTATTGGGGTTTGAGCTATAAACTTTTCATCTAATTCATAATCATAGTCATTTATATTCATAAAATCACGTCCTTTTCAATTATAAAAAAAAATGGACTAATTGTCCATCTATATTTTGCTTAGAACTATATTTAATATTTCTTTAGATATATCATCAACTGATCTAATTTTACCGTCTTTTACACACTCAATAATCTCAAAATTGTATAGTTCAGCCATCTCTATATAGGCATTTTCAGCATTGCGAATATTAGCTTCAGATAATTCGTGTTGATCTAGTTCTTTTCTATTATCTTGAAGCTTTTTTGAATATTCATATGGCATATGTAAGAATATTTTAATATCAGGTCTTGGGAGTTCTAATAATTCATATTCTAATTTTTCAAGCCATTTGAACATTTTTAAACGGTCTTCTTTATCTTTTATTTTTCCTGCTTGATGACCCATATTAGATGGAACATATCTATCTAATAAAACAATATTACCTTTTTCTAAATATTCACTTATTTCTTTTATATTATATAATCTATCAGCTGCATAGTATAAACTAGCTACCTTAGCATCAACATTATTTGCTCCTTCTTTAAACCATCCCTCACAAATTGAAGATTTGCCCAAATAAGGACCTCCAACTATTTTACCGGTTGGACTATCATAGACAGGAAATGACTTTTTTAGAACGTTATAGCCTTGATCTATGAGATTTTTATATAATAATTCACATTGAGTACCTTTTCCAGAACAATCTGTTCCCTCAATAACAATTAGTTTCTTCATTTAATCTCCTATTAAAGTTCCAATTCTTTTTCCTTCAAAGAACTTAGGTATTTTATTATAATCGTTAAAATTCATAACAAGTATTTTAGTTTTATTTTCCATACACTTTTTAATTGCGTATAAATCCATAACACCCAATTCTTTATCGAGAACCTCTTGATAAGATAATTCGGTAAACATATGAGCATTAGGATTTTCATCAGGATCACTATCATATACTCCATCGACATTAGTTAATTTAATAATTAAATCTGCATCTACTATTTCTGCAGCCAAAGTAGTTCCAGAGTCAGTTGAATAACCACTCATGCCTACTCCACCACCAAATACTATAATATTGTCTTTAAATAGTTCTTTTAATTCATCATTTGAATAATTAGGAACAAGATTAGGAAAATCAAATGGGGTTGAAATAATAGAATTATAGCCATTATTTTCTAAATAATCTTTAATATATATTGCATTAACAACTGTAGATAACATCCCAATTGTATCGCCATTTACTTTGCCCATTTCAGGATGTTCTCGCCCTCTAAAATAGTTTCCACCGCCTACTACAATAGCAATTCGATGACTATCTTCTTTCATTATTCGAACAATATTTAAAACGTCTTTTAATTTGTCTTGTGATACATTTTTTTCGCCAGACTTTAATGCTTCTCCACTTATTTTTAGAATTACTTTCATTTTTTCTTCCTTTCTAGCACTACATGCTTATACTTTATCCCATTATCTTCATTTTGAGCTAATTCTTTTTCTATCCACATACTATAATCGATTTGAGGAAAGAAAACTGTAGCTTCCTTATCTTCAGCATCTATTTTAGTTAAATATATTTTATTTGCTAATGGATAGAAATAATTATATAGTGATGCTCCTCCAATTACGAAGTATTCATTATTAAAATCTTCATTATTAAATAATTCCTCAAATGAATGATAGATTTGAACATTATCAATTGTAATATCTCTACTAGTTATTAATATATTACGCCTATTTGGTAATGGTTTACCTATAGATTCATAAGTTTTATATCCCATGATTACAGGATGATTTAAAGTTATTTCTTTAAAAAACTTTAAATCTCCAGGTAGGCGCCATATTAAGTTATTATTTTTACCAAGTTCATTATTTTTTCCAATCGCAGCTATTAAAGTTATCATTTTATATCCCCAAATCAAATTTCATTTGTGGATTTTTTTCCTTTATTTTATCTATAGGATAATCCACAATTCTTATATCACTAAGTTTAAAATCATAGAAATTTTTAATATCTTTATTAAGTGAAATCTTTGGATTGCAAGGTATTGGTCTTCTTTTTAATAATTCTTTAGCATTTTCAATATGTCTATCATATATTTGAATATTGTCATAAAACCATGTGAAGACCCCAGGAGTATATCTCAAATCTTGAGCAACCATACATAATAAAGTTGCATATTGAACTTGATTAATACAACCAGCAGTTAAAAAATCAGATGATCTTTGAAATAAACACATATCTAGGTAATCAATACCATCTTTTCCATGTCTAACATTCCAAACGGTTTGAAAAGCACAAGGCTTTAATCCGTGTTTTTCTTTAAAATCGTCTTCTTGCCACATATTGATAATGTGTCTTCTTCCATCTGGATTTTCTCTTAATCCTTTAAGTAAATTCTTCATTAAGTTATGTCTTCTAATTGTCTCACCATAGCAAGTCCCGATTGTTCTGTCACCTATTTCCCATTCATCCCACCAGGTGACACCATATTTTTCTTTAAGCAAGTCCAAATTATTAGATTCATCTTGATAAATCCATAATATTTCGCCAATTGATGATTTTGTTGCAATTGGTCTAAGTGTTATTAATGGACTTTCTCCTTTTGATAAGTCATAAGTGCACATACCGTGATTAACACTTAATGTATGTGCTGGCGTTCCATCCGAATAATGAGGTCTAGGATTCTTATCTAAGCATCCTTCTTCTAATATTCGCTTAATAATTTTTTTGGCATACATATCACCTTTAGTCATAAACATTCCTCCTAATACCATAATGGATATTTTTTTGTAATATTTAAAACTTGATCACTTAATTTACATAATTCAACTTCATTGTCTTTATTCTTAAAAGCAGAGGCAATGATATCTGCAATTTCTCTAAATTCTTTTTCTTTTAGTCCTCTAGATGTCATTGCAGCACTTCCAATTCTTATACCAGATGCAATCATTGCTTTTTCTGTCTCGTTAGGAATAGTATTCTTATTTACTGTAATATGAATTCTATCTAGAATGCTTTCCGCTTCTTTTCCTGTAATACCAGCACTTGTTTTTACATCTAATAGTAATAAATGATTATCAGTTCCACCACTAACAATTTTATATCCTAACTTAGTAAATTCATTGCTCATTGCTTGCATATTATCTAACACTTGCTTTATATATTCCTTAAAATCATCTTGCATAGCTTCGTAGAAACATTGGGCTTTTCCAGCGATAACATGCATTAAAGGGCCACCTTGAATGCCTGGGAATACAACCTTATTTATCTTCTTTGCAATTTCTTCATCATTTGTAAGAATAATTCCTCCACGAGGACCCCTTAGAGTCTTATGAGTTGTAGATGTAACCACATGAGCATAAGGTAATGGCGATGGATGATAACCAGCGGCCACTAAACCAGCAATATGAGCCATATCCACAAATAAATATGCACCAACCTCATCACATATTTCTCTAAATTTTTTGAAATCAATTATTCTTGAGTATGCACTAGCACCAGCAATTATCATTTTAGGCTTTTCTTTTAAAGCAATTTCTCTTAATTTATCGTAGTTAATAGTCTCTGTTATTGAATCAACATCATAACTTATAATTTCATAATCACTTCCACTAAAATTTAGACTATAACCATGTGTTAGATGTCCTCCGTGACTAAGATTCATTCCCATCACTTTATCATGAGGTTCTAACAATGCTCTATAAACTGCCATATTTGCACTAGAACCACTATGAGGTTGAACATTGGCATAATTAGCATTAAATAGTTTCTTCGCAAGCTCTATTGCCCTATTTTCAAACATATCGATATATTCGCAACCACCATAATATCTTTTAGCGGGATATCCTTCAGCGTATTTATTAGTTAATATGCTTCCTTGTAGTTTCAATATATCATTAGAAACATAGTTCTCTGATGCAATTAATTCTATATTATCTTGTTGTCTTTTCTTTTCTAATCTTAAATACTTACTCAATTCTTTATCCATATTTCACCTCATACTTATTTCTACTAAATTATCTAATAACATTGCAACAGTCATCGGACCAACTCCTCCTGGAACTGGAGTAATGTAACTAACCTTTTCTTTTACGTTTTCAAAATCAACGTCGCCAGAGATTTTACCATCAATTCTTGATATTCCAACATCAATTATGATTGCACCATCTTTAATCATTTCTGCAGTTATTATCTTTGGTTTACCAATAGCACTTATAATGATGTCTGCATTCCTAGTCCAAAACGCCAAATCTTTAGTCTTCGAGTGGCATACATTAACTGTAGCATCTCTTTCAAGTAATAAAGGAAGTAATGGTTTTCCAACAATATTACTCCTATTAATTATACATACATTTTTACCTTTTAAATCAATATTATAATAATCAAATAATTTCATTATTCCTTTTGGTGTACACGGAATAATAGATGGTCTATTTTGATAATTATTCCCAACTGATACATTAGAAAAACCGTCCACATCTTTATTTGGATTAATGCTATTAAAACATTTTATAATATCAATATGACTAGGAACTGGACTTTGAAGAATAATTCCATTAATTAAAGAATCATTATTTAGTGAATCGATTAAATCTAATAATTCTTTTTCGGATGTTTCGGATTCTAAATGGTATAATTTGGTCTTAATTCCAATACTATCACATCTTTTAATTTTATTATTAATATATATTTTACTTCCTTCATCATTTCCAACCCAAATTATACCTAAAGTCAAATCTAAATTATTTGCTTTAATAGTGTTTTTAAGTTCTTCTAGAATTTCTCCACTTACTTTTTTTCCGTCTATAATATTCATATTACTCCTCTTTAAATAAGCCTTGATTATATTTATATCCAATAATATTGAAAGCTTTTTCTGTTGCAACACGTCCACTTCTAGTTCTTTTTATAAAGCCTTCTTGTAATAAATATGGCTCAACTACATCTTCAATTGTAGTTACTTCTTCCCCAATGCTTGTTGCTATTGTTTCAACTCCGACAGGACCCCCATTAAACTTTTCAATTAAACTTGTTAAATATTCTCTATCTATATTATCTAATCCTGAATCATCTACATGCAATCTTTTTAAAGCACGATTAGTGATGTCTAGGTCTATAATTCCATTACCTTCAACTATAGCGAAGTCACGAACTCTTCTGAATAACCTATTAGCAACTCTAGGTGTTTTTCTGCTTCTTTTTGCTAATTCCATTGCCGCATCATCTTCAACTTTAATATCAAAAACTCGACCGCTTCTAATAACTATATCTTTTAATTCATCAAATGTATAATAATCCAGCTTAGAAATAATTCCAAAACGATCTCTTAAGGGACTAGATAAGTCTCCTGCCCTGGTCGTAGCGCCAACTAAAGTAAAAGGTGGCAAATTTATTTTAATACTCTTACTTTTACCATCTCCACCAATAATTAAGTCCAATTCAAAATCTTCCATTGCTGGATAAAGTATTTCTTCAATAAATGATGGCATTCTATGTATCTCATCTATAAATAATACATCTCCTGGTTCAAGATTTGACAAAATTGCAGCTAAGTCACCAGTTTTCTCAATTGAAGGACCACTTGCAGTTCTTAGGGTAGATCCTAATTCATTGGCAATAATATGAGCCAAAGTTGTTTTACCTAGTCCAGGAGGACCATATAATAAAACGTGATCTAATGGTTCATTTCGCATTAAAGCTGCTTTAATAAAGACTCTTAAGTTTTCTTTAATTTCATTTTGACCCACATATTCATCTAATGATTCAGGTCTTATATTTTTTTCAAAAACATCTTCATCTGAAGCATTTACGTCTATAATTCTTTTCTCCATTTTATTAAACCTCCTCTATAATAAGTATAACACAATCACATTCAAAAGCAAACATTTGTTTAATTATTTTAATAATAGTTTTAACGAATCTTTTACTTGCTCTTCCAATGGCTTTGAAGAATCAACTTGAGGAACAATTTTTTTAATTTCAGCGCTCTTGTAACCAAGATTTTCTAAAACACTGATTAATTCATCAATACTATTGTCATCAATATTATCATTAGACTCAATGAACAATTTCCCTTTTAAATCTAAAATGATTTGCTTAGCCAATTTTTCACCAATCTTCGGGAACTTAGTAAGATATAATATGTTTTCTTTATTAATAGCATCAACTATCCCCTTGATTGAGCCAGTAGCAAATATTCCGCTTGCAACTTTTGGCCCCATGCCTTTAACATTAATAAGTCTTAAGAACAAATCTTTTTCTTCCATGGTTTTAAATCCATATAGTGAGGATTCATCCTCTCTTATATGATTATATACAAATATTCTATAATTACTATTTAACTCATAACTATAGGGATTTGGAACATATACATTAAAACCTATACTATTAACATCAATTACAACACTATTTGAAGTTTGATACATTATTTTTCCATCTAAATAACCAAACATAATATCACCACTCTAAGTATACTACAAAAAAAGAAGTGTTGTCACTTCTTTATTCTTTAAATTCAAATATATAATCTAATATTTGAACTTCATCTCCTCTTATAGCGCCTAGTTTTTCTAGTTCTTCTTCAATTCCCATTGCGCGTAACTTTCTAGCAAATCTTAAAACAGCCTCATCTTCGTTAAATTTGGTCATTTTAAATAATTTTTCAATTTTTTCTCCCTTAATAACCCATATATCATTGTCTCTTTCAATAACATATGGTTTTTCTTCTTTAAATTTAAAGATCATATGGCTTTCAAATTCATTTTCATTATAAACAGGCGTGTTTTGAATATTGTCTAATTCATCTGCCAAGTCAATCATCAATTTATCTAAGCCATCGTTATTGATTGCACTAATTGAAAAAACTTTAATATTAGGATATTGTTTCATAAAAACACTTAAATTATCCTCTGCATTAGGTAAATCCATTTTATTAGCTACTACTATTTCTAATTTACCAGCAAGTTTATTATCATATTTATTAATTTCATCACGAATCACTTTATAATCATCAATCGGATTTCTTCCTTCAGATCCGCTCATATCAATAACATGACACAATATTCTTGTTCTCATCGCGTGTTTTAAGAATTTATCTCCAAGTCCTACACCTTCAGATGCGCCTTCAATTAATCCAGGTAAATCGGCCATTACAAAGGAGCGATTGTCTTTTAGTTTTATTACCCCCAAATTTGGTGATAAAGTAGTAAAATGATATGCAGCTATTTTAGGTTTGCTTGCACTTATTTGAGATAAAATTGTGCTTTTTCCAACTGATGGTAACCCAATTAAACCAACATCTGCAAGCACTTTTAATTCACATTTTAATAATTTAATTTCTCCAGGTTCACCTTTTTCACTAAACTTAGGAGCCGGATTATCATGTGTTGCAAATGATTTATTTCCTCTTCCGCCTCTTCCGCCATGAGCAACAACAAATCTTTGCTTATCGTTTATTAAATCAACTAAAACTAATCCAGAATCCATATCTGTAACAGTTGTTCCCTCTGGAACTTTAACAATAACATCCTCAGCATTAGCCCCATATTTATTGGACCCTTTTCCATGAACTCCATGTGGTCCTTTAATTATTTTTTTATATCTAAGATCTATTAATGTTTTTAACCCCTTATCTACTTCAAAAACAATATTTGCACCTTTTCCACCATTTCCTCCATCTGGACCACCCATTGGAACATATTTTTCACGACGAAAAGAGGTGCAACCATCTCCACCATTACCGGCAATAACTTTCAAAGTAATTTCATCAATAAACATAATAAATCACCTATCAAAGATTATATCATATTTTATTTAAAAAATTAATACGACCCATCCGATTAATTTCAGTTGCTTTTTTTGGTATTTTTTAGTATAATTTGTATTGTTATTAATTGTGATGTCTCCTTAGCTCAGTTGGTAGAGCAACTGACTCTTAATCAGTGGGTCTAGGGTTCGAATCCCTAAGGGGACACCATATAAAAATAAAAACCCATAATTGGGTTTTTTTATTTATCTTCTAAAATCTGCAAAGTCTTTGACTTGACTTTCTTCTGGTGTAACTTCAAACTCTATTTTTTGCATTTTAGATGAACTTTTTCCAGCACCATCAGTAATTGTATAATAGATCCAATATTGATCAATTTCTTTGATAGGATCTACCTCATGATATACAACATGAGTTATTTTATATTTATCGGTATCTTCGACAACTTCTAAATGTTTATAATTTATATCTTTGATAGTAGCAACTTTATAAACTGGATCATGAAATTTAACCTCTGGAACTGCAATATCATTTGGATTATTTACATCATTAACCCAATGCTTTTTCTTACCAGACGCTATCCATCCAACTTCCTTTTCATATTCAATTTTATACCAATTATATACACCACTTTTTATATCAACGTCTAAGACTTTGTAAACTTCACCCTTACTAACGGTTCCTAAGGAATTAGATTTAGCATTAGGTTCTTCACGAACATTGATTGGTTGATCATATGTAATTTCTACATACCATCCTTCCTTTATTGCAGCAATTCTTTTATTTTCTCTTATATTTTTGAAAACAAAGTATCCACCTATTCCTCCTACTAACAATAATAGTAATAGCATACAAATACCAAAATTCTTCATTTTACACCTTCCGAATTAATTATATCACAAAAAAGGCTATTTTAACTAAAAATACTTGCTTTTTTACTACTTTTATTATACAATTTACTAGACGTGACTTGATGGGGCTGTAGCTCAGCTGGTTAGAGCGCACGCCTGATAAGCGTGAGGTCGGAGGTTCAAGTCCCCCCAGCCCCACCATTTAAGTTATTCGGCCCGTTGGTGAAGTGGTTGAACACACATGCCTTTCACGCATGCATTCATGGGTTCAAATCCCGTACGGGTCACCATTTGATATTAAGAGTGTCTAACACTCTTTTTTTATGCTAATTTATTGATGTTTTGCCCTAATTATGATATTTTAATAAAGTGATAACTATGAAAAACAAGAAGCTAAGCATTGTTATATTAGTTTTATTAACTGCTGGAATTATCTATTATTTATTAAAAGATAACTATCTAGAAATAATTGATGCCATATTTCATGTTCGACTAAGATGGCTATTTTTAGCAATGTCTCTATATTTTTTATATTTGCTATTTCAAACTATACCATTTCAAAACTTTGTTGATTTATATAAAAAAGGCACCAAGTTTTCAGATATGTTTTATATAATTGTAGTAACTAATTTTTTTAATGGTATTACTCCTTTAGCTTCCGGTGGCCAGCCAATGCAAGTATATGAATTACATCGTAAAGGATTATCTACAGTTGATTCAACTAATGCGGTGATTCAAAACTCTATAATATATCAGCTTGCTCTAGTTCTATTTTCTCTTTCGGCAATGTTTGTAAATAAAGCGTTTAATTTATTTCCGATTACTAATGGTTTAAGAGTCTTAGCTATAATTGGATTACTTTTAAATTTATTTATGTTCTTATTATTTGTAGTTATGAGTTTTTCAAAATCATTTAATCGCAAACTTATTGGATTTGTCATTAATCTATTAGATAGATTACATTTAATTAAAGACAAAAAAAATAAACAAAAAAAATGGGATAAATCTTGCTTACAATTTTATAATAACTCTAAAATTATTTTAAAGAACAAAAAAACCTTTTTAACTGGTGTTTTGTATCTATATTTATCATTTATATGCTTCTACTCTATTCCATTTGCTATAACGCATGCCTTGGGTATTTCTACAAATATGATTTTTATTACCAGTGTAGTTATGTGTAGTTACGTATTTATGTCTAGTAATTATATTCCTATTCCTGGCGCGACTGGTGGTATGGAATATTCATTTATTAACTACTATGGTTTCTTTATAACTGGCTTCCAACTTAACAGTTTACTTATATTATGGAGATTCCTAACCTATTATCTTCCTACCATCATTGGTGGAATATTATGGGGTATTTCATCTTTAAAAATAACTGAAAATTCAAACAAAAAGAAAAGAGCCAGCTAGCTCTATATCTATAAAAACATTATATAATGTATTATATTTTATGGTCATACTGAAAATTAGTGTAGGTTATCATTAACCTAATTTTTTTATATATTCATTTCATCAATTTTCGATAATATTAGTTCTACACTAGTCTTAATAAAAACATTAACATTTTCCATATTAAATAAATAGTCTTTATTTAATTTTGAATTATCAATTATCTCTGCTGTCTTATTTATGATCACATCAATTTTATCCATAGGTATTTCTTCAATAATATTATCTAATTCAGGAACCGTATTAAAGAAAATATCCAGATCCATATCATACTTTTCAAGTAATGAAATATTCATGTTTGTATAATCATTATATACATAGTATATAAATTGTTCTTCAGAAATATTATCTAAAACAGTCCCATCCATTTTAATTATACTATTATTTATGTGTATCTCAGTCAAAAAGTATTTAAACCATAAATAATCCGTATACAAATGAATATAATATCCCATAACAAAATCATCTTTCAATTTACTTTTATATTTATTTAAAAACAATTCAAGATTGGGAATATTCTTTTCTCCATCAATAAAATGACTTATATCTTTAGATTTACCAAGTTGTTTTGCTAAATCTGGTGCAATTGAGCCAATTAATAGAATACTATTATCTCTTTTTAGTTTCTTGTTTATTTCGTTTGCTATTACCATATGAATTACTGATGAAGCCATTTTTTATCACCTTCTTAAAAATTATAACATAGAGAAAGGTTAAAATAAAAGAACTATCTATTGATATATTTACTATATTGATTCACAAATTTTTCTAAAGAGTTAATTAGTTTCTCCAATAATTCCAAGTTATTGAAATCTCTATATTTTTTATTGATTTCTAATTGAATTACATCTACATCAGTAAATCTAAATAATCCTTGAGTTATGGCACCACCTTTAAATGTGGTGTTATGACTGATATTTGTAATACCATTTTCAGCAAACGCCTCTTCAAGTTCTCTAATTGTCGAAAAATCGGCAGATAAATTATTCAATGTTCCAAATTCAATATCAAAACTATTATCTATAGATGCACCATGTAAATCTATAACTAATTTAATATTATTTCTTTTAATTAATCTTCTCATTTCAACATTGTATTCATCATAATTGTCCCTATTTGAATCTACCCCAGTATCTCTGGCTTTGATAATCGAATATGTTTTACAATACTTATTAAGATAAAGAGAAATAGCTTTTGTATATGGTTCATTAAGTTTCGTTGATCCATCTTCGTGTATTTGCACCATATAATGTGGCACAGAAAACAAAATGGGAATTTCTCCTTTTAATACTAGATAATCACTATTTACATTCATTTCTTCTAAATCATTAATCACATCATTAAAATTCATATTTTTCCATCCTATTCATATTATATCATAATCCCTCTTATATAAATAAAAAAATATGGGTAAATCCCATATTATTCTAATACTTGTCCTATGTTTGATTTTAATAATATTTCCTTATTTTGAACTATTTGTGTTCTTGCTAGATCATTTGCAAATTCAGACGGATAATATGAAGCAGGTGCATCATTCATCTCATTTTTAGTTTCATAATAATTATCTTCTTCTTCAAACTCGTTTCCATGATATCTAAATTCAACACAATCTCCAGCGGCGGATGCATACAAAGAAGTTTTTGGATATTCTTCATAAATGTCTTCATCTATATAATAACCATATTGGCAAACATGATTACTTATCGTCCAGCGTTCTAAATTATAGTATTTATCTAAAGCGGATTGAACAACTGTATTGTTTTGGTATCTTTTTTGAACATAAGAAAGGATCTTCCAAACAGTAAAAGTTGGCATTTTTTTAAGGTGTTCGTTACTTTTTCTTCGGTCTTCTAAATCAATTATTTTTTTCTCGACCATCATTAATGAATCTTCATTTTCCTTCATATACTCTATTTCTTTAAATAATACCGTTTCTTCAATATTGACATCTCCAAGCAAAAATTCTTCTAGCATATCAACATATTCTCTACTTGGGTTAGATGATAAATACGCTTTAGGTGTTTTTAAATCAGCATTACAAATAGAAATTGCTTTATTAATAAGTTCAAGTAATTCTTCATTCTTATCATTTTTATTAAGTTTTTTTAAACCTGCTTTTAATCTTTTTATTTGGCTTTTTATATGTTCTCTATCTATTTTATAAATAATGCACATAGATAAAATTAATTCTTTATTTTCATTTAAATATCGATAACGTTTAATAAGCTCTACCTGAATACTCACAATCTCACTCCTTGGTTAGCTATTATAACATAGCCAAAATATTTTTTCATCAATATAAGAACTCAAAATTCATTTTATTATCAAAAATATTATATAGTCTAGATTTGATGATTATTTTATCTGCTTTAAAAATAATAGAAAAGCTAATAATTTCTACATACATTCTTTGTCTCCGTGTGGTGACATACTTTTATGCATACGGATTTAAACATAAAAAAATTGCTAATAGTATTATTAGCAATTGAAAAAACTATTTAAATCATTATTTAATTATTTTATAGAAATAGCAAGTATATATTTTCTTACAATAAAAGTATTATTATCTAAGCAAACAAATTCATCATCATAAGAAGTAACTGTTCCTTTAAACACTGAGCTAGATCCGTTAATTCCTCCCAAACATGCTTCGATAACTACTTTTTTATTCAAAAACTTTTCCATATTTTACCTCCATTAATATTATAATACAAATTTTTATTTTTTTAAATATTATATCATACTAATTCATATTCTCTAGCAATTATCCTATCATCAGAACAATATTTAATTACATACTCATTATCTTGCTTACAAATTATAATGCCAACTGTATCATTTTCTTCAATAGTTTTTATATTTTTATCAATATAATTCATATAAGTCATAATTTGACCTGTATGTTCTTTCTTAAGTTCAGTTATCTTTAATTCTACTACTACATAACACTTATACTTAATATTATATAAAAGTAAATCTATATAGTTATATCTATTATCAATTTTTATTTTATATTCATTGCCAACATAAGTAAAACCAATACCTAACTGTCTTAAAAAATCATCAATATTATTTAATATAGCTTGTTTTAATGCGTATTCAGATATTTCCTCTTTTAATAAGCCTGATTTAATTATTATAGGATTTGGAATTAAATCATTTACTTTCAACTCTTTTGATTCAATTAATTTAGTTTTTGTTTCATTACTTAATCTATTATAACTATTGTGCTTTATTAATTCGTGTAATTGTCTTTGAGTTAGATTTTTATTTTCACATTCACTTAAATAATATATTATAGCATTTATATTTTTAAGTGATAAAACTTCACGATAATGTGTCCAACATAATTTGGAACGCATTGCGTTCCATTTTGTCTCGCATATCATTTCATAAAACTGCCTCATATATCTTAAATTTCTTTCATTATACTTTTTACCAACTTCAATCATTAGTTTTTCTGAATACTGTTTAATTATATTCTTACCATATTCTTTACCTGCTTTGCTTAACAATTTACCAGTTTCAAAATAAACACTAGCCTTATGTCTATCTTTCGAATAATCTTTTGCTCTATCATATATTTCACTTTTTATTAGTTTTTCTTTTATCTCATTATAATAATTCATATCTACTCCTTTCTATGGACTACATGTTTCAATTTTTAACTTATTATTTTTAATTTTAAACATAATACTTCCATCCTCATCCGTTCTATATATTTTAGATTCTTTTAAATTATTTAATACTTCTTTATTTGGATGACCATAACGATTATTCTTTCCAACAGATATAACACTATATTTTGGACTTATCTCATTTATAAACTTTTTACTACTACTTGTTCTACTTCCGTGATGTCCTACTTTTAATACATCAATATCTGATAGATTATATTTATCTAATATTTCTTTTTCAGTAGTTACACTTGCATCTCCCATAAACATAAATTTATAGCTATTAAGTTCTGTATAAATTACGTTTGAATTATCATTCTCGTTATCATAAACTTTAGTCTGTAAGAAATATAATTTATTCTTATCTATATTTAACTCTTTAATACATGAATAATGATTTATTTTTTTCTTATCCAATACTTTAATTAACTCTTTTTCTAAATCATTATATTCTCCACAATTAAAGATAACTTTCTCTACTTTAAAGTTATTAACTAAGTTTATAGTTTCTCCCATATGGTCATAATCTCCATGACTTAGAATAAGATTATCTATTTTTGATATCCCAAAGCTTTTATAAAAATGTAAAATATTATCAGATACATGATATTTAGAATTATATGCTCCTCCAGTATCAATCGTATTCACATTATTACTCGGAGTAATTATTGTAATCGAATCTCCTTGACCAACATCTAAGTAAAATATTCTATATGAATTATTTATCTTTAAAACCATTAAATTAATTAAAACTAATACTATGTTTATCAATAATAATGATTTCTTTCTAAGTATAGTAAAAGCAAACAAAAACACATAATATAAAATTATTATTACAATAAACATTTTTCCAGGTATAAATACGACTTTAAAGGAATTAGTTATTGTATTAAGTTTCTCTAAAATAAATATAAATAAATTAAATATAACAGAAAATGGTTTAAATAGAAATGTAATTATACTCATTGGAAAAATTATTAAGGAAACTAATGGAACAAAGATAATATTTAAAAATGGTGCAACTAAATTGATTTCATAATTTATATTAATAGTAATTGGCAAACTTGCTATCCATGCAATAATACTAATTATTAGCAATTTTTTTATATATGAACCATTAACGTTTTCTTTTTCGATAAATAAAGCAAAAGAAATAACAAATGAATATTGAAATCCAGTATTGAATATAAAAAATGGATTAGATAATAACAGAAAAAAGGCAACTAGAAACAATGTTTTTATTGGACTAAGGACAATATTTAATCTTTTGATTATTAAACTAAATATGTAGAATAAACCAACTCTCATAACTGAAGGGGAAAAACCAGTAAAAAACATAAATAATATTAGAAAGGAACTAATAATTATGTTCTTTAATTTAATCTTAGATAATAGTTTGTTTAATACAAATAATATTAAACTTATATGCATTCCTGAAATTGCAAATAAGTGCCATATACCATTGCTTTGATATGTTTTTTCTGTCTGATCATCTAAAAGAGTTTTATCTCCGATAATAAATAAAGATAGATAGCTAGAAACTTTAATTGGATATGATGATATTCTTTTTAATAAAGTGTTTTTTATTGACCACAAGAAGTTTTCTCCTTTAATAACTTCAATAGAAGTTACTACATAATTTTTATATATTCCATTATTAGCCAAGTATTTTCTATAATTAAAAGTATTAGGAATCGTCGAGTTACTTATTTCTTTTTCATTGACTTGTAAATGAACTGTTTTTCCTAAGTAATCAGAATAATCAACATTATTATTTTCAAAGTAATATGAACATCTTACCTTCTCTTCCTTTGTCTTTAGGATAAAAGATATCATATCTTCGCTTTTTTTAATACTAACAATAATTCCATCTAATTTAGAAACATCACCAAGTCTTGATTTATAGTGAATAAGATTTGTTCTAACTAGGACATATATTATTATTACAATACATAAAAATAGATATAGAAAATTAGACTGTAATAAGATCTTTAATCTTTTCATACAATGCTGAACCAATTCCACTTACATTCGTAATATCTTGAATTTTAGTAAAGTATCCATTAGTGTTTCTATAATTAATAATATCTTCAGCTTTACTACTTCCTATTCCAGGTAGAGTCATAAGTTCTTCTTTACTAGCAGTATTAATATTTATTAAATTATTATTATTCTCAGTATTAGTAGATGTATTTTCTTTTATTTCATTCCTTTCTTCGCTAGGTTTAGTAAACACTGTCTCTTTTTCACCCGTAATAATCTCGCTGATGCCATTTTCTACACAATTGGCTATATTATATGTCGGACACTCACAAACGTCCTGAGAAGGCGTTATAGAGGCACTAGAAGCACTTTTATTTCCAAATGTTGTTTTATTTTTATTTATATTCTTATATTCACTCTGCGTAAATACATATATAACCATTTCATTTGCTACTTTTTTACTAAGATTAATGTTATTAGTCCAAGCATTACTTTTAAATCCTCCCGATAATTTTATCAAATCATTAATAATGGCATTATCATCTACTTCAAATACTCCAGCTTTTTTGACTGCTCCTTTTACTTCAACATAGATTTTTTGTGTTTTATCATCTTCATTACTAGCAAAGGTAAGTCTTTCATTTGTGTCATTATCGCACTCAAAACTATAACATTTATATACAAATATAGATGACAACACAACAAGAATAACATTAATAACTAAACTAATTATTAATACAAACAATTTATTATCTTTTAAGTAATTAAAAAAATCCATCTTTTCCTCCTTTCACTATTATTATTCGAAAGAAAAGTTGGATTTCCTTTTTTTTAATATTAATTTATCTAATTAGTTAATTTTTTTAATTCTGACTGATACTTAGCATCTTTATTCTCGATAGCAACTCTTTCACAAACAAATATCATAATAATAAAATTAATTGTAGATGAACCACCATAACTCATGAGTGGAAGCGGAACACCAGTTAAAGGTAATATGGCAAGCATTCCACATAGATTGATAATTATATGAAATGCAAAGAACCAAAATGTTCCATAAGCTAAAATTGAATTTCTCAGATTATATGCTCCTTTTGCTATTTTTAGAATTCTATATAATAAAATTGCATATAGAGCTAAAACAAATAATCCCATTAATAAGCCTAATTCTTCTATTAATATTGCAAATATGAAGTCAGTATGACTTTCTGGTAAATACATGTATTTTTGGGTGCTTTTTCCAATTCCCACACCAGTTAAGCCACCATTATTTATTGCAATAAATCCGTTACAAACCTGATATCCAGTGCTTTCTTTATATCTTTGACATGGATTTTTAAAAGTAAATCTATTCATTTGTTCACTATTTAATATTTCCGTTCCACTATATAAAAGGACTCCAAGTAGTAAAACTAAACCAATTCCTACAATCATCACTATCTTTGGCAGCTTACTCTTCTCTATAGGAACACTAATAAATATACAGAATGCAATAGCAAGTAGAATTGCTGCACTGCCAAAGTCTGGTTGCATTAAAATTAATAAACCAACAATACCAACTACAGATAAAGGAATCAAATATAATAAAACATTATCAGTTTTTTTACGAACCAAAACACTATAATATGTAGCCATGAAAATTATTGTAATAGATTTTGCAAATTCAGATGGTTGAATAGCAAACCCTAGAAAGTAAAACCAGCTCTGCGCATTATTAGTTATTTTTCCCTTTAAAAGTAATATTATTAAAACTCCAGTAATTCCAAGAATAAGCAACCAGGATATACTTTTATACCATTTAGTGGGAATTTTTAAGACTACAATTCCTCCAATTAAAGCAACAACAAAGAATATAAGTTGCTTTATAAAAAAATATGTAGAAGATTTATTATATCTTAATATTGCCGAAATAGAAGATGATGAAAAAACCATGATTAAACTAATAACACATAATAAAATCATCACTATTAGTAAAATTTTATCTAACTTAGCAAACGTTTTTTTCATGATATTCTCCTAATCTAATAATATCATAAAAAAGTATACTAATAAATAAAATATAAAAATAATAATGTCAAAATGTGACTAAGATTAATAGAATATAATAGATACATAAAGGAGGTATTAATATGTATTATTATGGAAATAATGGTTATTATGGCGGAGGTTATGCAACCACTCCTTGTTATGGTAGTAATTATGCTGGCTGGACTAGTGGATATGGTATAGGAGCCGCAATATGGATTGTTTTATTTATATTGCTAGTAATTATCATCGGAGCTGGTTGGTGGTCAAATAATAACCGAGGTTTAAATAATTAAATAGTTTAATCCATTTTAATATAAAAAGAGCTACATTAAATTGTAACTCTTTCTTTTTATTGCTTTTTAATAATAAATCTATCTAATGATTTATAGTGACCATTTGATATATTCTCTAGTTCTGGTAAAGTTGAATAATAAGCAATATATTTTGTAATTATTTCTTTAATTCTAGCATCTTCATTACTTTTTCCAATAATTGATCCAAGATATTTTTTCTTTTGTTCAGGAGTTAATGTTCCCCATACAAGTTCCTTGTTATCAAATATTAAATATGCTATTATATCAACATATTTTTTCTTAACTAAAGCCTTTTTTTCATATTCTTGAAAAGTAAATAAATTAATATCTCTTCTATCTGTTTGTTCTGCTTGCCTTTCAACTTGGTCTGTATACATATCAAGGGCACCAATAGTTTTATCTAATTGATATGGTCCTATTTTTTTGGTTTTTGCTAAAAAATAATTTGAACCGTCTAATGTAGTAGTTTCTAATCCTCTCTTAATATTTATTATTCTTTTTGATTCAACATTACAAAATCTTGTAGCCATTTTAGTTGTCGGACTATTTAATAATAAAACATTACCCATATTTAAAGCATCAGTATAATAAAGAGAATCATCTGAATATTCTTTATAATTATAAGTATAACTATTCTTGCCCAATTTATTATTACGTTCAATTTCTTTTAAGACTGTTTCAATATATGGCATTAATTGACTCCAATTTATATCTGGATTTTGTTCCATAAAAATTAACATGTCTTCTATATTATTTATTCCAGCATCCCATAAATATTTTAGGCATTCTGGAGTCCAACTACTAGGTTGAACATATTCTAATGGTATATTTTTTAAACTTAACATTTAAATACCCCCTTCGACGAGAGATTATTATAGTCTAAGGGACGTAAAAAGTCAAGATTTAAGGCCAAAATAAAAGCTAATGGGTATTAGCTTAATTTAAACACTTCTTATTGATAAAATTATTCTATTTAGTATTAAAATAGTAATTATAGTAGTCAAAGTAATAACTAAAATTATTCCAATTACCATCTTTAATAGGGTTTTATGAGAGGCACAATCATTATTCATGATAGATTCAGCAATATCAACTTTATATAAAGCTGGATTTATATCTTGAGCGATTTCTTCATTAACTAAATTGATATCATGTATTTTTTTATTGTTATCAATAACTCTATTTTCATCTCCACTCATGTTCAACACCTATCTTACTACAATAGTATATCATATATTGAAACAAAAGGAACCATAAATGGTTCCTAAAGTAACTACTAGACTATTTATTTGACCTTTTTTATCTTATAAGTGTCCAATTTAATATTAATAATGTATTCATGTTTTTCACCACTAGGAGACTCTAAAACAAATTCCGCCTTGCCTTCTTTCTTTAAATCTGCTTTAACTAGATAACCTTCTAGCCCATTATCATAGACAATTTTTAAATCTCCATACTTCTTATCTTTAAAGTAGATCTTGTAAGTATTATCCATACCCTCTTCTTCACCTACAGATAAAATACTTGTCGAATAGGTATAAGGATTAAGAATTATTAATATCGTAATTACTAATATTATAATGACACTTATAGATACTCCAACATATCTAATCTTTTTATTTTTAAATATCCATAATGGATAAAAAATCATAGTAAAGATACAGAATAAACATATTAATAGATATTTGGGATATGAAAATAAGAAATAGTTTAAATATGTATTGTAGCTATATGCTACTAATAATATCATTGGGAGTAATATTAAATATCCCCACCACTTATCTTTTTTTATATAGTAACCAATATACCCCATTGGAAGTGTAAAAATAGTCCACTTAAACCAAAAATCATAGTATCTAAATAATCCCCAACCTTGCCAACTAAATGGAACTTGCAATAAATAAATTAAAGGTTGGCTTATCAAGAAAAAGACAAAGCATTTTAAGGCAGCATCTTTATTAGATGAACTATTCATTATAATCAGTATTCCAAATAATATCCATACTTCTAGAGATACCGCTATAGTATGAAAAGAGGTATATTTTAATGCGGGAATAATTGTCATTAAAGCGGTCCAAACTCCGGCAATAACCGCCAAAACAATTAGTTTTGGCCATGTTAATTTTTTGTTTGTTATTTCCTTTTCCGTTTGACTTTTATCAGTTGTTTTTTTATTCATAGACACACCTCACACCATTATATCGTTAAAGTTTTTATCACATGTCTTATGTAATAATAATACTAATAAACCTGCTACCAAAGCAAAGAATATGATAAATAATAGCATTATCAAATTATATGAAACTTTATGAATTGCCATTATAACTCCAAGAACAATAACTAAAGCCACTAATCCTAATCCAATAAATGTAGAAACTAATGAACTCATACTTTGCTTAACTACTTCTGTATCATTAGTCGCATCCATCTTAGGATACTTTAAATTAATTATAATTCCAATCATTTCTGATACTAAAGGTAATAGAAATGATGCAATAAGAATTAAAACAATACTTATAATATCAAATTTAAATTTGATAAATATAAATATATCACCCAGTAAAATAGGAATTACCATAATTAATAAGGCTGTAACTATTTTATAATAAATTATTTTAATAGGTTTTATCGGGAATGTTTTTAATAGATTAAATGATTTTCCCTCTAAAGATATCATTGAACTAGTTATAGACGTTAAAAATGCTGTAAATGACACTAATCCAAACATTATTAGAGGAATAATACTTTTAATAATATTAGAATTAAACTCTGGGTTTTCTTTTAGTATAGTAGATATTAATGAATCAAATCGCAAAGAACCGACAACACAAGCAATAAGAAATAATACTAAACCAAAGCCAGCGTTGGTAATAAAAACTGGAGTTAAAAAGAATTTTTTTGCTTCTTTTTTTATTAAGGCTTTCCCTTGACTAGATTTTTTAATTAAATATTTCTTATTATTATGTTTTATTAAAACTCTCTTAGCTCCTGAGTTAACTCTAAAATACATTCTACCAAGTATAAAGATAGTCAAGGCAAATATTACTAAATGAATTAAGGTAAATAAAACTAGTGTTGTCCATTTAAAACTAGTTATTAAACTTATATATGCTCCGACTGGATAATAGACTCTAGTAATAATATCATTTAAACTCATAGCCTTTTGAGCCAAATTAGATACAAAGCCTTCCATTCTATATGAAATAAATATAACTAAAAGTAAAAATAGAACTGTAAATATAGTTTCAAACACATTTTTACCTTTAAATCTTGATGAAAAATAAGAAACTATAAAGCCTATTACACATGATAGTATTATTGGAACTATAGGTAAAAATAATAAGGCAAGTACTGATGATAGATAGAATGTCCAAGCAGGATTAACAAAATATGCATATACGCCTATTGCTGGAAGTAAAAATAATGAATTGTATAATAGTTCAAATATATAAAACTTTAGAATTCTAATGAATAAAACAGTTCCTCTTTTTATAGGCAAAGATAACAACAAGTTATCATCTTTACAATTAAATAATAAAGAACTACTCTTATAGATACCTTCAATTAACGTTATAATAGACATTCCTAAAGCAAATAATGTCAACATAACAAATTCAAGATGAACTGGTTTTAAAACTCTAATCAATCTTTCAGCATAAAATCCAAATACAAACATTATATACAAAAGTATTATTAAAGGCAAAAGAATCTTAGAGAAAAAACTCTTTTTCTTAGTTTTAATGTTTAGTATAGTCATATCATGACTAAGGCTTACTTTTATTAAAGAAAATATCTTATTCATATTATCCCTCTAATTCAAGGAATACTTTCTCTAAAGATTTATCCCCTTTAATATCTTTCATACTTCCAGTTTTAATTATCTTTCCATTTTTAATAATTGCTACTCTAGAACACAACTTTTCAGCTACATCTAATATATGAGTTGAGAAAAATATTATTTTTCCTTCTTTAATCATTTCATTCATAACTTCTTTAACATCAAATACTGCCTTTGGATCTAATCCAACAAAAGGCTCATCCATAATTAATACTTTAGGATCATGTGCTAATGCCGAAATTAATGCAATTTTTTGTTTCATACCATGTGAAAATGAAGAAATCGGATCATTTAAATTTTTTTCAATCTCAAATAATTTAGCATACCTAGTTATGTTTTTTTCTCTAGTTTCATAACTAACATCATACATATCACAAATAAAATTAATGAAATCTATAGCTTTCATATGTTCATATAACTCTGGATTGTCTGGAACAAATGCCATAATTTTTTTACATTCAACGGGATTATCTTTTATTGATAAACCATCAATTAATATTTCTCCAGAATCTATATCATGAATACCTACTATTGATTTAATTAAAGTTGTCTTACCTGCTCCATTATGACCAATAAAGGCAAATATTACACCATCTTCAACATTAAATGATACGTTATCCAACGCAACTGTTTCACCATATTTTTTAGTTACATTTTTAATTTCAATCATATTATATTTCTCCTTAATAATCTGAATTTATTATATCACAAAAAAAGAATTATTATAGTAATTCTTTTTTGTTATATCTAATATAAGATAAAGCAATAAATATTATAGATATACCTATACTTATAAATATATTTAAAGAATTCATAGTAGTATTAGCTATTATGTCTCTAGTTCCAGCTAAGGTATATAAACTAAAATACTTAATAAATTCTATATTTGTAGATAATTCTGATATTACACTTATTATATAAAATATAAATACCATACCTAAACTTATACCAATTGTTTTCTTTGTTTTATGCATAAATGTAGAAATAAATAAATTAAATGCAAAAAATGGAATACCTACTAGGATAGGAGTTATACTTAGTAACATAAATTGCTTTTGAGAAAAATCACCACTTAAATTTAAACAAATATAGTTAAATAATCCAAATATTATTGTAAATAATAAGATATAGGTTATTCCTACTATAATTTTATTAGTTAAAATTTTGTTTCTTTTAATAGGTAATGAATCTAAATACTCAATTGTTTTATCATTCTCTTCTTTTAAAAGAATATTTCCTCCAAGAATTGATGAATAAAAACCAGTAATTAATAGAATAAACATTACTCCTTCAGTTTTAACCCATCCATAAGCTGTTTCGATCGAAGCAATATCCATATTAAATGCTTTTAAAACTTCAGTTGGAAATATTTTCATCATTTCATCAATATTTCGAACAGTGTCATCAGTAATTATGTATGGATATAATAAATATACTATTAAAAATATTATTATCAAGATAGATAACCAGATAAGAAAACTCTTAAAATTAACTTTAAACTCTCTTTTTATCATATTTTCACCTACTTATAATAGTTCATAAATAAATCTTCTAAAGGAATTTCTTCTATTAGTAATCTATCTATATTTATTTTTGATAATTTATCTATAAGTTCGTTAATATTCATAGTATTTAGTAAAACTATTTCATTATTAGATTCTTTAATAATTTTAAGATTCAATTCTTTTTTTACTTTATCAATCTCTTTTGTAGTAATTTTTAAATAAGTATAATTATCTTTTTTAATATTATCTATTGAATCCTCTTTTATTACTACTCCATCTTTGATAAAACCAATTGTATCGCATATACTAGACACTTCACTTAAGACGTGAGATGAATATAAAATCGTTGTTCCTTTTTCTTTTTCTTTTATTAAAATTTCATGAAATATACTTTGCATAATTGGATCAAGTCCACTAGTTGGTTCATCTAAGATAAGAATCTCTGGTTCATGCATTAATGCTAGAACTATGCCTACTTTTTTCAAATTGCCTAAAGATAAATCTTCGATTCTTTTATTTTCATCAATCTTTAATAATTTAACTAGTTCATTTCTTCTTTTCTTTAAATCTTTATTATAAAACAGCTCATGATAATCAAGTGCTTGTTTAACAGTCATATCATCATAAAGGTTTATTTCACTCGGAAGATATCCAATAATCTTTTTAATCTCAATAGATTCTCCATCTAGCTTAACTCCATTAATATATATATCACCATCAGTTTTATTGATTAATCCCATAATAGTTCTAATGGTGGTAGATTTACCAGAGCCATTTGGCCCAATAAAACCATATATTTCCCCCTTATGGATATTTAATGAAACATCTTTAATACCCCTTGCAGAACCATAATACTTTTTTAAATGCTTTAATCTAACTATGACATCATTCATTCTTATCCCTCATTTTTACTTAAAGCCATTTTTATTCCATAGACAGTTACTAGAGCTCCAAGTGACATAAATACAATACTTATCACAGTTGAAGATTTTTCCCCCTTTTTGATATATTGCTTATGGTTTTTTGGATTATATAGAATTGTAATTTTATCACTAATACTATATGGAGATGGATTAGAACCTTCGGACATTCTAATTCTTATGTTTTCACCCCCAGCTTTATACTCTATAACTGGATAATAAAGATAATTCATTCCATCTTCATCAGAAGTAACTTCTTCTTCAATATCTACCACAATAGCTTCAGTCTCAACTGTGCAATTCTTTTTTAAATTCTTAGTTTGAAAAAACAAGAAACATCCAGCTAATATAAAGATTATACCTACTATTAATCCAATAAATCTTTTCATTTTTTACATCTCCTTAATTATATATATTAAATATAACATATAATAATTAAACCTTCAATTAAAGAGATTAAGAAATTGTTCCGCTTTTTTTCAATTGATTTTCACTTACAAATTCATAATTATCTTTAATAGATAATTTGCTATTTTCTATATCATCGATATTATTTACTATTCCGGGAAATATATCACTTATTTTTTCTTCCAACTTTACTCCAAAATTATCTAATTTGTCAGCATCTCTTAAAATTTTAGCAAAAATCATCTCATTTCTTTTTTATTACGATATCATAAAGATTATCAAAGTTATAAGCTGGGCCTTTCATGTTTGTATTAGCAGTTATTAAAGGAATTTCTTTATTATAGTTATCATCAAATATAATTCCAGAAAAATTACCATCTTTAGAATTAGGAATAAAAGAATCACAATTATCACACTTTAAGACTTCATAATATTCTTTAGTATTATAACAATTAGCTGTAGCATGAATATTTTTATTAGTAATTTCTAAGATAAAATGCTCAACATAATTATGCTTGTGTTTAGTTGCAATATCTTTAGGTATATAAGTCATTTTTCTTTGAAAATGTTTCTTAAAATTCATAGCCATATAAACCAACCTCATATCTATTATATCAAAAAAGAATAGTTTTACTAGTTGTTCAACTATTCTTTATTCTTATTTTATAGCTATTATGGATGCAAATCGTGTTTCGAGTTGTCATAAGACGAAAAAAATATCGTTTTAAAGATAAAAATATTATATTACTTAAATATTAATCTTTAAAATTTGTAATTATTTTTACTATATAATTAATCATTTCTTTTGAATCACTATATTCATAAAAATTATTTGATACACTTTTTAGAGAAGAACTAATTTTCTTCCCATTTTTATATAAGCAATATATTGGTATTTTAGTATCAAAAGCAAATCCCAACTCTATACCTAATCCAGTTGATGGATAACTGCATTCTGCAATTATTAAATCAATACTATCATAGAAATCTCTTGGATTGTTTGAATTTCCAATTCCATCATGAGGGAAAATAATTTCATGGTTAGTTTTTATAGACTTTATTGGTTTATATAATTCATTTGTATAATCAAAACCTCTTGAATGAGCAATATATATTTTCATTTATACCCCCCCTTCAAATAATCCTTTACTTCAGGGACTATATCATACTTATCGATATTATTAATATCCACAAAAGTTGGTTCATAATAATTGTCATCAGTAATTCTATCTAATTCTTCACCATTAAGTCGGAAATCTCCTGAAATGTATTCGCAATTATAATAATATTCAATTCTATATTCGTTTTCTATTGAAAAAGCAAATCCTTTTATATTGACTTTAATAGCTAACTCTTCCCATAATTCTCTTTTTAAAGCTTCTTCTATGCTTTCTCCTTCTTCTACTCCTCCCCCTGGAATTGCATAATACTCACGAACAGTGTCTCCAACTTTCTTTCTTCTAAAAATTACTGCTAATCCTTTATCTGTGATGATAATTCCCCTCGCACTAACTCTTTTCACTACCATCATCCTTTCATACTTATTATATCACAAAAAAGATTGAGTCCAACTCAATCTAAAGTTTTTACTTACATTATTTGTTTTCTAGATGATAATTCTAGGTAATAATTATAAAAATCTAAATAATCATCAGCAAATTCTTCAATTATTGAATAATTATCTAAGTTTTCTCTATATTTATTTTCAAGAATTTGCTTTGATAAAGGACTATCATCTATTTTTAAATAATTTAAAGGAGCATATTGCGTTTCCTCAAAATGGCAATCTATTGCTTTATTATAGTAGTCTATGAAAGCCTTAGAGAAACTCTTACCATATTTTTCATAATCAGAATATAAGATGCCATTGTAAATTAAGGTAATGAATTGACTATGAATTGTTTCTCTATCGTATGGAATGCTTTCACCCTTTAATAATCGACCATATAAATATGAATTTAGAATATTTAAATCAATATCTTTAATTCCATTTTTACTTAGATAATCAACAAATAAACAGACAAAATCATATGGTTTTATTTTAGTTTTATTACCTTCAACTGATTGATTAAAAACTAAGTCAAAATAAGATCTCTCCATATCTTCACGAGATATATCTTTTGTATATCTTAATGATTCTAGATAATTACCAACAAATGTCCAAAGACTAACTTCGTTAGTCTCTAAAGAATTCCTTGGACTAATGGTTTCTTTATCCACTGTGTATATGTCATCCCAACTTATTAAGTTAATGTTTTCATTTTTAACAATGATTCCTGACGGTTCAATTGCAACATAATCTTCAAATGATCTCACTCTTAAAGGAGACCCATTAAAATCACAGAAATTACTAATCATTCCTGTTCCGGTTGTTTCTGTATACTTAGGAAATATGTATATTGATCCAGATTTTCTATGCTTATTAAATACCCCATCATTTAATTCAAATATATCTTGTCCAATATAATCTAGTCTATAAATGTTCTTATTTTGTAGTTCCATAATCATTCTCCAGTTAATTTGTTATTTTATTAGCTATTAAAAAAATTGTCAATTATTATTTAAAATAAAAAAGGAAGTCCATTACTTCCATATTATTTTTTTATTTGCTCCCAATTCAAAGTGATATTTTACAATACCTAAGTCTATTTTATTCATAGGACCTACTCCAGGAATTGCTTTCACTTCATAATCTCCTATATACTTGAATTTAAACTTTTGTTGATTCATTGCAGTCGGAGCAAGTAAAGCATATTCAATTCCTTTTTTAAACCAATCTGGAGATTCTTTAGAATCCGTAACGTCTTGAATAGTTTTGCTCCTTCTAGTAATTCCATTTGTTTCACCGTAGCCTATTGCAATAATGCATACTAATTTTTCAGACTTATTTATGGTTGCTTTAACAGCGCTCTTTTTATATGTTCCCGCTACCCAGCAGGTATTTAAGCCCAATTCTTGCGCTTTTAAAACTATTTTTTCGCCATAATATCCAACTTTTTCTGGCAATTTACTATCGTTTGGTCCAACTAAAGCAATATAGTTTGCGCAATTTTTGATTTTACCATAATGAAGAACATATTTATCAAATACTTCCCTATCATTTAAGATTAATTGAATATTTAAATTTGCCTCTTTATTTGCTTCTTCAATCAATTTATTAAGTTCATTAACTTTATCTAGTTCAATTTCTTTATCCAAATAACTACGAACAGAATGTCTTTCTTTAATTAATTTTTCAATATTATTCATTTTGCACCTTTCCTTCTATTATTAATATTATTTCTAAGCCAAAGAAATAATAATCCAATTAAGATAAATATTACTGATAATATAATTATCATATAGAATACTCCAATTCCTAGAGATTCCCATCCGAATTGTTTTAAATCAAAACCAAACCAACCAGTTGGAGCACCGTAATTTAAAAAGTTATATGGTGCTTTCATTGTTCCCCATCTTAAACCTAAAGAAGACGCTATAACAACGAATAAAACATATACTAAGGCAGGAATAATTGCATATATCGCGTGAATTGAACTAGGTTTATATTCAGTATCGAAAAGGAAAAAATCTAATACTGAAAGCAACGGTGTCACAAAATGAACAAATAAACCTCCAGCACCATTAGCTAGATAAGAATGAATTATTCCACCTTCCATAACTGGTGCTAATAAGGTTAAATAAACAATAAATGTTAAAGTAATAGAAATTACAGATAGAAATTTAATTATATAAAGTTTTGAACTAAAATCTATCTTTTTATTGTTCAAATAATAATAATCTTTAACTAAAAATATAAATGTTACTACAATAACAAATATATTTGATAAAGTAGTCCAATAAGTAAACGTTAAAGGACTAAAATATGTTCTAATAATACCGTATATACCAGAGATAATAGTAATTATCTTAATTAAAATACTAATTCTTATTATTTTGTTCATAAAATCACCTATATTTCTATATATTATTTGCAAAATATGTTATTGAGATCATTACTGCTATTATTATAATTATTATACCAGATACAATAATATGTTTTTTTCTCTCAGAATAAAGAGTTCCAATAAATTCTCGAATGAAGGCATTAATCCAAAAATAAGCTTTAGTTGGACTACCGACGCCTTCTAGTTTTAATCCTTGAGCTGTTGCTAACAAACCAGCTCTAAAAACATGATAATTAGTTGTAGCAAAAGCAACATTTGCTTCTTTATTATTAATTAATTTATAAGAATTCTTAATATTTTGATAAGTATTAGTAGATTTGCTTTCTAAAATAATATTTTTTTCTTTAATTCCATTTTCTATCAAATAATCTTTCATTGCTTTAGCTTCAGATATTATTTCATCATCACCTTTACCACCAGAGGTAACAAATATTAAGTCTTTTCCTGTTTCCTTTAATTGTTCGTTTCTAAAAGCTAAAGCTCTATCTACTCTTCCCTTTAAAAGAGGAGTTAATGATCCATCTTTTTTTATTTTACAACCTAAAATAATAATATAGTCTTTATTAAGTTCTACTTTTTTCTTAACTGATTTAATGGCAATAACTATTGTTCCTATTAATATACATTCTAGGTATGCTACAACTAGATATATTAAAGCTTCAATAAAGTTATATAGGTAAGGTCCTAGTGAATTAAGATTATATATATTAAACTTCTGAGATTGTAATAAAATGTTATACATTCTATCTGGAACCAAGGGTAACAAGCAAGTGATTATTCCTAAGAATAATCCAAACATATTTCTAAATGATACTCCCTCTTTTTTTATTAATCTAATATTACTTATAGTAACTAATATAAAGGTTATGATTGCTATGGGAAGTAGATAAAATGATATAAGTGACACAGAATTAATAGTTTTATCAACTGTATCATATACTCCTTGATAATGGAATAATGATAATATATTAGAAAGAGTCCAACTAGCAAAAAATATTATAATACCTAAATATGCCACGTTTCTATATTGGTATAGATTATTTTTACAACTTTCTCTATATCTTTGGATTAATATGTATAATGTATATAATAAAACTATTGAAATAGAAATTGGTATTATTTCTGAACCTCTAGCATATCCAAAATAAGAATTATCAGTAATAACCATGGATTTATGAACATAGTAGAGTTTTTCTTCACTATAATCATCTTTTTCTAATAAAAGAAAAACTCTACCAGGCTTTTTACCTTTAAATTTAACAATATATTCTTCACCTTTTTTTTCTTTTTTAAGAACTTCAATTATACTATTATCTTGAACTATTAAAATATCATTTTTAGATTTAGAAATAAAAGTAGCTGTATGAGTTCTACCCATTGTAATAATGAATATAGTTGAAATAACTGTTAAGGCTAAAGATAATATACCAATTTTTATTATATTCTTCTTCATATTAAATATACTCCAATTATTCGCTTCTTAAAGCCTCAACTGGATCTTTTTTAGATGCTGCACGTGCTGGTATTAATCCACCCAATAAAGTTAATATAATAGCTAAAATAATTAATCTTAGAGCATGATTAAATGCTAAAGTTGCGGATAATGGAATATTTCCAGTATAGTGATGCAATATAGTATTAATTATAGGTATTAAAGCATAAGAAACACCTATACCAAATAAGCCCGATAATAAGCCAATAATAAATGTTTCAGCATTAAATATAGACGAAATATTTCCTTTAGAAGCTCCGATAGCCCTAAGAATACCGATTTCTTTAGTCCTTTCATATACAGATATATAAGTTATTACTCCAATCATAATACTTGACACAACTAATGAAATAGAAACAAAGGCAATCAAAACATAACTTACAGCATTAACTATAGTTTTAACTGATGACATAATAATACCTGTAGTATCAGAATAATTAATTCTTTTATCTTCTTTAACTACATTATTATATTCATCTATAAACGATAAGAAATGCTCTTTTCCATCAAAACTATTAAAGTAAAATGAAATGTATGTTGGTTCATCTAAATCTTGATATCCTAAAGATATTAGATTAGATTTTTGGGTGGCTTGATTAGGATTCATCATGGCATTTACAACTCTAGCAAGTTCATTTTCACTAAAGTTAAGAGTAAATGCTGAGGCTATTTTATTTGGATCTACATTAAAGGCCGTAGCAAAGCTAGAACTCAAATTAGCAGTTAGTTCTCCTACTTTTGTCAATATAGTCTTTTTCATTAACGCTTCAGTCATAGCCTTTGCCATGTTTTCACTTGTTCCAATTATTGGAGCACTTTTCATATAAGATGAAACTATTGTTTCTTTTAATTCATTAACAATTACGGCCTTAGGATTATCTGAATCTATTGGCCAATTAGGATTAATTGATTTCATGTATGTATTATATCCAGTAATATAGGCTTGCAATAAACCTTTTAATAATCCATTATATGCGGTTTTAAAGGTTTCTTTAGGAATTACATAACTTTTTTCCATATTAGCTAAGGCGCTATCTACATCACTAGTTTCTAGATAATTATTAACTAAGTTATCTATATTATTAGTAGCTATTTCACCACTAAGAGTATTTAATAAACCTTTAGCAAAATTATTTAAATTATTATCAAATAACTCTTTAGCTGGAGTAATATCTGTAGTGATAGAATCAGATATTTGTTTCATATAATTTTGCGTTTGCTCCTCTAGGGATTTTTGATCAATATTTACATTAAAGGCACTTTGTAACTTAGCATTATCAACTTTAACTAAATCTTTAAATTCAAAATCAAAATCATTTTTCTTATTATCAAATCTAGAACCAGAAAATACATCTATTTCATTCTTATCTATTTGCTTTTTAACTATATTAGTGTTTTTTGAGTAATCAATAATATGATTAATTAAATCTGATGTGTATGCAACACCTGGTCGTAACGCAGTAGAAGACACTCCTTCTTTAGCGCATACTATTCCGACTATTTTTAAACTATGAGAATTATTGTATAAATTTTTCATATAATTCTCATCTTCAGTCATATCTTCATAAACATCATATTTAGAGTTATATTTATATGTATCAGATGGCATTATTAATTTTAAATTGACATTCATTATATCATCATAAGATAGTGTTAATGGTTCATTATTAACATCTACTGTTTCTCCACTCATAATGCTTGTAATCATTTTATTAAGTTCTTCAGTATCACGAAATCCTAGTGTATAAACTAACAAATCAGATATAGAATTTGGTTCTGATAACACTACTAACATTTCATCATATTTTTTAGGCCATCTTCCAGCCAAAACTTCATAGTCATCTTCAATTTCTTCTCTATTATCAACCATTTGGGAAAATATAGATGCCATACTTGAATATGAATTCATTATATTATTACTTCCCATCATAGAACTAAACATTCTTGAAGGATTAATTTTTGCAATTTTGTTAGTTGCGTCTATAGTGTAAATATTTGGATCTACACTATAAGAATACTGAACATTAGCTAAATCTTTATTTACTTTTTTATAATTATTTTCTAAATATTTTTTAAAACTTTTTAAATCGTTAGCTCTAATATTAGAAAGCATTGTAGTAATATATTGTTGTTCTTTTACTTCATTACTATCCAATTTTTCGTTAGAACCTGCACGCATAGATAAAAGAACGCTTGCTATATCAGTTGATTCTTGTTGAATTGTAAGGGGATAAGAGGTTAAAGTATCTTCTTGAATAGAATCAACGTAATTTTGAAAACCAGTAGATACAGCAAGTATTAATGCTATACCTATTATCCCTATGGAACCAGCAACAGAAACTAACAAAGTTCTTCCTTTTTTAGTCATTAAATTATTGAATGACAAAGACAAAGCTGTCAAAAAACTCATTTTTGTTCTTCTATTCTTTATATCCGCTTTTTCTTTTGATTCTCTAGTATTAATCTTCCCATCATAAGGATTAGAATCAGATATTATTTTTCCATCTTTAATATTAATTATTCTAGTAGAATATTTTTCAGCTAATTCTGGATTATGAGTTACTGTTATTACTAATTTTTCCTTAGATATTTTTTTGAGAATTTCTAATATTTGCACACTAGTTTCTGAGTCTAAAGCTCCAGTTGGTTCATCTGCTAAAATAATATCAGGGTTATTAATTAAGGCTCTAGCAATAGCAACTCTTTGCATTTGTCCACCAGATAATTGATTTGGTTTTTTATTAATATGTTTTTCTAAACCAACATCCTTAAGAGCCTTAATTGCTTTCTCTCTTCTTTCGTTTTTAGATATACCAGATAAAGTTAAAGCAAGTTCAACATTTTTTAGAACAGTCTGATGGGTAATTAGATTATAACTTTGAAATATGAAACCAACTCTATGATTACGATATGAATCCCAATCTCTATCTTTGAACTCTTTAGTGCTAATTTCATTGATTACTAAATCACCTGAAGTATATTCATCTAATCCCCCAAGAATATTTAATAAAGTAGTTTTACCAGAACCAGATGGACCTAATATGCTAGCAAATTCATGCTCTCTAAAGTTAATACTAACTTTATCTAGAGCTTTTTGTTCAAAGCCTTCAGTTTTATATACTTTACTTATATTCTTTATCTCTAACATATTATTCAACTCAATTCTAAGTTTCTATATATTATATTTATATTTTAAAAATATATAATTAAAAACTAAAAATTCACTTATATAATTATAACACAAAAAATACTAGATTAATCTAGCATTTTTTACATTAATTTTTTTTTTAAATTAAGCATTAAATTTTAACTCTCTTTTTTTATATTGAACTGTTTGACAACATGGACAATTTACTAAATTGTTACCCATGGAGCTACCACAATGAATACAATAATTGTTGGTAGCTCTAGAGTAATTATAGTAATGAACATATTTTTTAAATAAAACATATTCTAATTTATTCTTAAAAGGAAAGAATTCTTCACAAGCTCTAGCAAATTCCCTATCGGATACATCTTTTTCAAGTTCTTTAATAATACTATAAACTCCTGAACCAGTAAATGCCATAGTTTGAGGCCTAACTATTGCTTCATGGGGAATTATACCCATATAACTCATTCTAAGTGGAAACTTAGTCTTTATATTAGCAGTTTCCTGCATTCTAATATATAAAGGAATTCTTTCGACGCATTCAACCATTTCTTTATTTCTGAATGGTGTAATACCTTTAGCATTATTTGCTTCAGATACAATATCAGTCATAACTGGTATTTTTTCAAATCTAGATTTCATTATGTAATTTAACTCTTTCCTAGAGCCTTCATAGGCTTTAAAGAATGGAAAACTACCAAATATATCATCTGCTCCTTCTCCACTGCCAATCTTCTTATAACCGGCTTTACTAGCATACTCAGCTCCAAGTAAAAGAGTTATCGTTGAAGATATCCATTCAGGATTAAAAGACTCTAATAAACAAACTGCATCATCTACTTTAGATAAAACATATTCTTTATCTACTTCATAAACTAGTAAGTCAATATCTAACTTAGAGGATACCAAAGAACTATAACGAATATCTTCAGAATTATTCTCTTTTATTCCTACAGTAATACCCTTAACATTATCATTATATTTTTTGCTTTCATATAAAATTGCTGAGCTATCAATACCGCCAGAAAATAAAACACATTCAGGAGTTTCGTTTTTAATTATATTTTCTAAAGTATTTTCAATTTTAAACATTATTCTTTCTTTAATATCCTTTCGTAATTCTCAGTATCATAAATTAATCTCAAAAAATCTCCATATGATAAATTATCTATTCCATCATAATAAGTTCTTTTATCGTATCTAGAAATTTGTTCAGCTGTCATATTATGATTCATTTCATAAAAAGGTGTATATGCTGTAGGTCTTATTGTTAGTCCCATATCTTTTAAAAACTCTATAGTATATAGAATACTATCTTTGGTTTGATTAGGGACTCCAAACATAACTAAAGCCTTATACTCTATTCCATATTTCTTTAACATATTAATTCCTTTAGCAATGACTTCACTATCATATCTTTTATCTATAGACTCTAAATCTTTATTTGATATAGATTCTATACCTATAGCTATTTTATAACATCCAGCCATTGCCATGGCTTTAATTAATTCTTCATCGTCGAGTAAATCAGGTCTAGTAGTGCAAGACCATTTAATGGGCTTGCCATTCATTATTATTGCCTTACATAGTTTTAATGCTTCTTTTTTATTTAAAGTGAAATTCGGAGAAAAAAACTTATAATAATCATAATCATTTTCATTGATAAAATTTATTATAGAACCAATATTTCTTCTTCTTTCACATGTTCCATAATAACTAGTTGCGTTACAATATTTACATCCATATGGACAACCTCTAGATAAGGTCATAACATATTGGTTTTTTCCTTCCATCTCTAAATATTTATCAATTGGAACTTCTTCCTTAGAGGACAATCCCCACTCTCTTGGGTCTAACCCTTCTTTTTTAGGAGTTCTAATTAATTGATTATTATTAATAAGTAAAACATCATGAAGTTTATCGTTGTTTTCTTGTTTTCCATATTTAAAATAATCGAGAATTGCTAACTCTTGATCACAATTCTTATCGACTATGGCATCAAATTGAGTTGTTTTAAAAAACTTAGGTAAATAAAGCGGCATCTCTCCATAACCTATTACTTTACACTTTGGATTTATTACTTTAACAAATTCAACTAATTTCAAACCATTATACAAATTCTCTGAATTTAGAAATAATGCAACTGAATCATATTCATTATCTATAGTCTGCTTCATAAAGCTTGGAAATTCAGTTTGAGATGCTTCTATATCTAAGACATCAACTGAATTATCTAATTTCTTGTTTAAGTAGTTTACTACTTCTCCTAGATGAATAAAATGATATGGGGCATTAACATGATTATTCTTTGTTGATAAGCCACTGTCAGGCCAAATAATTAAATATTTTCCTTTTCTCATAAAACATCATCCTTTCTAAACTCAATTCTAAATTACAATAATAAAAAGACGACAAAAATTCTATATTGAATTAATATCGTCTACTAAATTATTTAATTTATAAGCGCATATAAGTCGATTAAAACGTAACATGTTATAAATAATTAGCAAACATTTTAGCATAACACATCACACCCCTAACAACTTATATTATTCATATAATACCACTTTATTTTTTTTAATCAATAGTTTTTTATAATTTATATAATTTGAACTATACATTAATCAGCACATTTGTTGACTGTCAATTAAAGCCTTGATATAATTTATCTATAGATAGGAGAAAACAATGAATTACGAAGCAGTATACAATCTAGTTAAAGAATTACAAAAGAAAACTATTGAACAGTTAAAAGAATATAAAGGAGATGCAAAAAAAGTATCAGTTATAAGCACATTTAATGATCAATTATTTTATAAACCTGGTGAATCAATCAAGTATAATTTGTCTGATGATGAATTTAAATTGTTTATATATCTTTTGACAAGAAAACTTGGTTTCTCTTGTAAAAAAGATGGACCTGATAGAGATTATTTGGTTAGGCTTGAAGATGCAGAAAGTATAATTAGTTGTGATATTGGCGCTGATCTTGATCAATTCCAAGAATATATTACGCAAGATACAAATAATTATAGATATGAATTATTGTTAAATCTTAAGGATGATTATGCTAGAAGTAATCATAAAGATTGTGAAAAATTATATTTTGACTGTGATTCTAATAAATTAACTTTTAATAATGTTCAAGTTAATGCACCAGCAGCTCTTGACTATGAAAAAAACATGATTGTTGGAATTTTAAAAGATTTGGGTGCCAAAAGAACTATGCCTGATGATGATAAATATAAGTATTTATACTACTTGGATAATCCAAGTGATGCATTATTAAAAGAGGCTTGCCAAGATGGAAAGTATCCAGTTGATGATATTATGGACTCTATTGTCGAGGCTCTTAAATCTTCAGATGATTCCTCTGTTGGTATATATATTGGATATTTTTATATTCAGATTGGTAAAATAAGATTGGATTATCCTGAGGGTTTATCTGAAGAAACTAAAGATGAAATAGCTAATAGAATACGTAACCACGTAGATTCTATAGACAAGATTAATAACACCTATCATATATTTGTCAGTTCTGTTGAAAAATTAACCGAAGAACTTTCAGATGATCTAAGTCTTTAATACAATAAAAAAGCACTTTTTAAATAAAGTGTTTTTTTAATTATTTAAGTAGTTAACTATTTCTACTTGATGAATAAAAACATACATTACTCATTTTAGATAAGACATTACCATAGCCAAAAGCAAATACAAACTATTCTAGTTTATAATCCTTTTTTCCATCAAGCGAATACTCTTTAGATTTCATATTACCAATTTCTGAGACAATACCAAGCGGATCACTTAAGATTTTTTCTTCTGAAGTTACGTTACCATATTCGTGAACTAATTCAACTTTTGAGTCTAAATATCTAAGAAACCATTTATGAAAAGTAGTAAAATGATCCCAAGAATCTTCGCCTGCAAGAAGAATTTGTTCTATGCCTTCATATGAAGCATAGTTTTCAATATATTCAATTGCAAGATTTTTTAGTTCATCTTCTACTTCTAATTTACTTATTTCATCTATTAAATTTTTACACGCTAATTGCTTATTCTTAATAATATCATTTTCCATTATTTCCCTCCTCTACTTTAATTATATCACAAATTAAAAATTAAATAAAACAATCTTTTTTAAATAAAAAAGCACATTTTTATAAAGTGCTTTTTTTAGTTAATCGTTTATAAAATTACATGCTTTGAGTTTTTCCGTCTAAAACGGCTCTATCATGTTCTAAAGTTTTAACTCCATATAGAATTGCTCCAGGAGTATTATAATATCCATGATGTTGCATTCCATCATCTATTACAGATACTAATTCAACATCAAGTCCAGTAAATCTTAAGAACCAAGCATAATCAGCTGAGCTATCTTGACCACGATAAATTGTATATGTATTTCCTTCAGTATTGGCAAGACTCTCAACATATTGGATTGCAATTTCCTTTATTCCCTCTTGTATTGGTTCTTGAACTGTTTGGTATGCACCAGCAGCTTCATCAAATTTTTTGTACTCAGCAAACTCAGCAGCATTTAATCCAGCTATTAATGCATTACAAGCCTCTAATTTTTCCATAATTCTTGACCTCCTAATATTATTTTACAACATTTGGCCTTTTTTCTCAATATTATTTCGTTATGCAGTGTCTATCTCTTTTAAATAATACTGTTATACCGTAATAACTATTTAAATAAAAGGGGACCGCCAAATACTGCTAAAAAAAATAATAAAACTTTAATAAAGATAACTGCAAAACCCGCATAGCATAATCCTTTGGTTTCTCTTTTTGAACCTGATACTCCAAAATTAACGAATTAATTGGAACAGGACCTTCACCATAAATAAGATATAAAGGTGTATATAGCCCATATGTTCCACTAGTCTTGTTTGGAAATAAAACATAGTCATAAAGCAATACAGAAGGAAGAATCAATGCCAAACACAATGATATAAGACCATATTCATTTAACTTTTTCGTTTTTTTAGGTATTTTGGTCATTAAAACACTACATTCTATATTTATTTTTTTATCATAAAAAAACAATGCAGAATACTATTTTGCATTGTTTTACAATTATTATTGTATACTATCAAATATTGTTGAATTCTTTAGTGATGGATAATACTTAAGTAATTCATCTCTTATGTACTCAGCTTTTTTCAATAAATTGGGATATTTCTTAATAATACTTTCTCCATCTACGTAACATATATTTTCAAAAGTTCTTGCTCTATCTTCGCTTTGATTAACTTTAGCATAAGAATCCACAAAATATACATCATCATCACTGTAGGAATAAGTTGTATATTCAGCATTGTCATCATTATAATTATTTATATTATATTCAAATCCTTTAGGGTTATAATCATACCAATTACCACCGATGTCATATTTTAAATTTAATGCATTAGAGTCTATTGTATGCATCATTTCATGACACAAAACCTTTTCATATGGCATTCCATTTTGAGAAATAATCATATTATAGTGTGTATAATTGGGAAAAGACAAACCTGCCAAATTGCTGATTTTGTAATCTGAACCAGTGATTATTTGTTCCGTTATTATTATTCTTATTCCTTTATATTCATCGTGTTTAAATAGGTCAATGAAATCATTTCCTAATTTACTAAACACCGTATCTATTGCATCCAAAGCCTCATAAAGATATTCATAACTTGTTTCATCAACTAATTTTTCTGACCATTTTTGTATTTCTTCATAATCTTTAGTATCATACACTATTTCTAAACCAGTATATTTTTTTTCTAACTCTTCTACTCTCGTTTTAACTTTATTAGCTTGAATTTTATTATATTCATCAATTGTCATTTCTTTTGAATCAATTTCATCTATTTTTACTACATATAGTTCAGGATTATCGCCTTGGAATGTTAAATACAAATAATCTCCTTTTAATATAACTTGATCTACAGATTTCTTGAATCCATGATTGATATATTTAAACTTATTAGTTTCAAGATTATATATTTTTAAATACTTTTTGTCCATATGGAAGTATAAATTATCTCTAACTGCACTAAAGCTAAGATTTTCATCTTTTTTAAAATTATCATATTCCTTAGTAGAACCATTATCTAAATTCTTAATAACTATTTTATCTTTAGTGCCATAATAATAGCCATTTTCATATAAATACACTTCATTAGTATCCAACTTAGTATAGACATCTTCTTTAACATCATATAAGTAGAGATCATTTATAAATATAAATATTATATAAGTATTATTAGTAGTAGTATAATAATTGATAATGTCAATATTTTCAATATCATCCCTAATAGTTCTTATTTTTTTATTATTAAAATAGATATCTTTCTCTTCTATAATAAGATAAGAATCTTGATATGGAACTATATTAAAGCCTTCCTCACTACTATATATTTTTTTGAAATTAAAGTCATATACAATAGTAGCAGCGCCATTATAGCAAGTTATATAGTCATTATTCAAAAGACATACATCGCTTTTAACTTCATCAATAAATTTAGATTCATTAGTCCAAATGCTCAATTCATATAATTTATAAGTATATTCATTTGATACTAAGTAATATACTTTATCATCTCTAATTGTAACACTATTGACACTATTCTTGCTTATAAAATCATATTTATATAGACCAGAGGCAATTTTATTGCCCGCCAAAGATTTATGGAACAATTTATTCATTGCGTTCTTATTAAGACATAAAACTAGAATAGTGATACCAATTAAACATATTAAACCTAACAAAATCCATTTAAGTCTTTTTTTCATTTTTATTCTAGAACTCACTTTATCTACTCCATTCTATCTATAATTATAACATAAAAAAATGAGTATAAACTCATTTTAATTAAAATTCTTAACTCATAGCAGCTAAACATAATCCAAAAGCTATGGCGGCTATAGCAGCTTTTACCACACTGAAAGCTGGAGCAGTATAAACAAAAATGTCTAATTATTTAATAATTATTTCTTCTAATTTTTCAAAAGAAAGAATTATGAAATAGTATTGCTACGATAATCAACAATAATTCAGATATTAATTTGATTAATTATTATTTAAACACAGTAATCACAAATATTATTTCTAATGCATTAATTAAAAGACTTAAATAGGATAAGATTTTTTTTTTGCCTTTTAATCCTTTTATTCCTAAATAAATACTAACTAACATCGTTATTGGTGATACAGCCAAAAGTAATGGAAAATACAACCACCAAACTGCACCGCCATCACCTTCACTAAAACTGCCACCAGAATGTATATACCCAATCAAAAATATAACAATAGGGACAAAGCACAGATATAAAGACTTCTTCCCTTTTTCATTATAATATATAATATGACTATCAGTATCATTACTCTCAATTGTATTATTAGATGATACTGTTTTTAATGAATCAATTCCATCATTACCTTTATTATTTTCATTTATCATTTATATCACCTCTATTGGAATAATAGCATATCATTTTTTGATTAGCAACAAAAAATAATGATAAAAAACTAGATATCTCTAGTCTTTATAATCAATTACTTATTGTCTTTTGCTTTAATTGCGGCTTGTGCTGCGTTGAAGTTCGGGCCGATTAAGAATACTACTTTTATACAAATATTAGCTAAATGACAATTAAATTATACACCTAAACATATATTTCAATCAATATGTTCTCCTTTTGACAAACTCTTTTTAATTGATTTAATTTCATATTATATCTTCTAACATCATCTGGTGTAATAACAAGTTTAGCAAATAATTTTCCTAATTCTGAAGATGGATTATCTAAACTTGTTATATTTGATATACAATTAATTTTCCATTGGAATCTATTTTCATGAACAACTATTTTATCTACAAAAAGATCTACAGCTCTAGATGATAAACTATACATATCAAATTCTAATTTAGATTCAATTTGTTGTTTCATAAGTCTTATCTTCTTTTTAATATCAATATCGCTATTTTCAGCTTTTTCTTCAAGTTCTTTTTTTCTAGATAAAAGTTTATTTTCATATTCTATTAGTTCATTTAGTTTATTAGAATACTGCTCTTTTGTAATAAAACCTTCTACATAAGTGCTTAATAATCTATCCTTCTTATCCTTATTACATTCTAACTGTTTATCAATATTAATTAATTCTGAATTACTAATTATATTTATATTTCCTGATTTAGCAAAATTTTCAAGTGATTCTAATGCTATTTTTTTTAATGTTCCAGTTTCTCTAATTATTTTTTTATATATAAGTGTAGCCATCATATCCAATTTCCATTCTTGAACTACAGATATATTACAAAATCCTTCTGTATCTAAACCTAATTTTTCTCTTTTTCTTGCAGAACCTTCATTTTTTTGTCTATAACAAACATAACCATAATTTACTCTCCCACCAGATTTACTATATACTCTCCTATTCATTTTCGAACCACATTCACAAAATAATTTTTTTGACCATAAATCTTGTGCAGAACCACTCATCATTTTTTGCTTTTTATCCTCTTTATAGACAGATCTAGATTGTATCAGCTTTTGAACTGAATTAAATGTATCCTCATCAATGATTGGCTCATGTTTTCCTTTAACTATTATTTTCTCAACTTGACCTAAATTTTTTCTTTTCTTTTGTTCCAAATAATCTGCTACATATTCTTTTCTATAAGTAATAATTCCACAATAGAAAGAATTTTGTAATATTCTTGATATTGTTCCAAAACTCCATACTTTTAATCCAGTAGCTGTTGGTATTCCTCTTTTTTCTAATTCATGTTTTATTTTTAATGTTCCATACCCCTCTAAATATAATTTAAATATTAACTTTACTACTTCAGCTTGTTCTGGATTAACAATCATATCTTTACCGATTTTATCATATCCTAGAATGTTGCCTGTCCCATAAAAAACACCATTTTGAAATGATATCTTTTGTCCTGCTTTAACTCTCTGTGATGTTTTTTTACTTTCATTTTGAGCAAGCGTAGCCATGATAGTTAATTTTAATTCACCATCTTCATCGTTAAAAGTCCAAATATTATCTTCAGTAAAATATACTTCAACACCTATTTTTTTTAGTTTTCTAGTTTCCTGCAATGTATCAACTGTATTACGAGCAAATCTCGAAACTTCACGAGTAACTATTAAATCAAATTTACCTGCTTCAGCATCTTCTATCATTCTCATAAAGTTTTTTCTTTTTTTAACTGATGTTCCAGTTATACCTTCATCAATATACTTATCATACAATTCCCAATCTGGATGATGTGAAATTATATCATCATAATATTGAACTTGATTCTCTAAAGCTGATAATTGTGCTTCATGTTCAGTAGAAACTCTTGCATAAATTGCAACTTTTCTTTTCATATAACCATTCCTTCCTAGACAACTAAAATATACATTACTAATTAAGCAATGTTAAAGGTGCGATAAACCTCTTGTGATAATAATTCATATTCATCTGGTGTAATAATTCCTTGATCTACAAAAGTTTTAAAAAAAGAAACTACTAATTTTATATATATATTGTTTTGATCTTTATCGGATAATTCAAATATTTTTTCTTCCATATCATTCAACCTCCACATAATCTCCATCAATATAAACAACTTGTTTTAAATAAATTTCAAACTTAGTAAAATCTTTAATTTGATTTGTTTTAATAAAAAAATCAGTTAATTGTTTTTTAACTGATGGTTTATTATATCCTCCTACTAACATTATTGAAGTATGACCACTATTAACTATAGTTGCTCTATAAGTCTTTCTTTTCATCTTGATCCTTCTTTCTTAAATCTTCTTCCATTTCTTGATCTGCCCACGAAGCAACCTTACAAGAGCAAATAGTAAATAATCCAAGTAGTATTAAAAAAATGATACCCAAAATTTTTCCAAACATAATAACCCTCCTTTTTTAGGCATAAAAAAACACACCTTTAAAGATGTGCATGGTAAAAATGAAACTTATAATTTATTTTAGAACAGCCAGATCTAATGCTAGTGCAAATTTAATCATACTGCTTTTCTTAATATGATTAAATCTTTTATCAGCACATTGTAGTTCCTCTGTAATAACTGGTTCAGAATTTCCTAAGAAGAATACACCTTTAAAATATCTTTGCTCCTCATCATTGAATGTATCTATTATTTTTAGAATTGTTGACAACGATTTCAAGAATTCTTCTTCCTTTTCTGTTTTTTTGATAATATAAGTTTCTATGGCTGAAGTATTATTAAAACTTGTTTGAACTTTTATTTCGCTAAGGTGTGATGTAATACTAGGTGGTAATATACTTACATATCTATAATACTCATCTTCAAATTTAGACATGTATTCTCTGACTTTAATACTAGTTTTAACATAATCATACTTCTTGATTACTTCTGCATTTAATAGTTTCATCTTTACCTCCCTCTTATAAATAAAAGAAGAGCAGAAAATTCACTTAAGAAATGATACTGCTCTTCTTATACTTATTATTTAAATTGTTTTCCGAATTTTTAGGGTGTAAATCCTTATGATATTTTTTTAAATGCACTAACGATAAATGAAATATACTGAGTTGATGTAATCTCATAAAGACAACCACCGCCTTAAATTCCAAATAAACCATTAATTGCCTAATATAATAGCACTTTTTTTTAAAAATGCAAGAATTATGCAAAAAAAATGAATAATTTCTTTTTGATAATTATTCACTTTACTACATTTTATCATATAGGGATAAAAAAACAACTGTCCTTTTACCTATCTTTTTACCCTTCCTTTTAGGTATCCTTTTACCTATCTTTTTACCCTTCCTTTTTATAATCCGGATTTACAGAATCCTATTAAAACATTATAATCCTGAGAATCTATAATATTTACTAATATATTATAATATTTAATTGCACTCTCTTCTTTATCTGTTTTCCAATAAAGCAGTGGTGATACAATTTTATCCTTATTCTTTATATAAGTATATATTTCAAATTTATTGTCAAAACTATTAATAATTACTCCACCTATTCCATCTAAGTATTCTGTTTGATAGGATTTGTATATTTCTTTATTTTCACTAACATCTGATTTTTTTACATAGTCCTTTAATAATTCTATCAATGCATTAATTTGCATATTCTCACCTCTAATATTTATTTCAACAAGAATTTGATAAAACGAAGTTTGAAGTTGAATTTAATTACATACATATAATAGACTATTTGTTTCAATTTGTAAATAGTTATACTTCAATTTTCTTTCGTATTAGTTATAAAGACATTCCTTTCGTGAAAGTATAAAATTTTATTGTAGAAGAAATGGAGGTGTAATGATGAAAATTCGTGATGTTTTAGCTATAAATCTAAAATATTACAGAAAAAAACTTAATCTACCACAAGAGAAGTTTGCAGAAATCATTGGAACATCTCTATCCTATTTAAATCAAATAGAAAACAAAAAAGTTGATGTAAGATCATCAACTATTGATAAATTTGCAAGTAATTTAAATAAATATGATAAAAAAAGTAACATAACATCAATTGATTTAGTAACATATGATGAAAATAGAATAACAAATTACTCTCGAATTGACGAAAAGAAGTAGCTAAGCTACTTCTTTTATTAATTGTTCTAATTCATTTATATCTTTAAATTTTGATATCATTTCTACAATTGTCATAGTAACAATATCAATATTTTCCTTAAATTTATACCATTCAGAAATTTGCTTAGTATCCTCGTGAACAACTGGAGCAACAAATACCGAAAAAGTATTATCATTAATCTTTTTTCTTTCTAATAAATGTCTTCTTATTGGAACTATTTCGTTATTAACTTGATCTGCTCTGCCACACATTAATGTTACTTCAAACAAAGAATTATATTGACTATCATAACATACTATGTCAGGAGTATCTCCACCAGCTGTCATTGTAGGTAAACCTTCATCATCCACTGGATAACTTGGTAAAACATGAATATTATTAAAATTTTGAACTAAAGCAATACTAGTTAAAAATTCTAATCTTGTAGGAGCAGAAATAAATTTTAACACATCATCTGTTGATTCTCTTCTTGAAGATAATTTTTCCAACTCGCTATATATTTTTTCCTTAGAATACTCATTTGCAAATTTCAATAATGTTGCCAATTTTATCTCATCTTTTTTAGGAATATCAACTTCATCAGTAATTGTTAAAATATTGTTATCTATTTCGCCAATATATCTATAATATGATTCTTTATCTTCAAATTCTTTTACATCTGAGTAATTCTTTAGAATATAATCAATTTTTTGTTGCTCAAATGTATTAAAATCTAAAAACCTACCATTTCCCCTCAAACTTAGAACACCTGTGCTTCGCATTTTTCTTATATATTCATCTATTGCTTCACCGCAAATTTGTGTCATTTTATAATATGATTTATTTGCTTCTTTTTCTTCAGGTGTTAAACAACCTAACACTTCTAAACAAATATCATACATATATTCATCACTATAATTATATTTTACTTCTTTTCTTATCTCTTTAATTTTATGATAAACCTTTTCTGCATCATCATCATTCCAACAAATCAGTAAACTAAGTTCTTTTCTAAATAAGCCTGCATCATTTTCTTCAGGATCATCCTTTAACATTTTTATTACTTTAAGTAATAATACTAAAGGAATGTTACGATTACTGTTTTTTCTAAATGGATTGTCACTTTGATATTTCATCATTGAATTTAGAAAAACATTTTGAATCTTTTTTTCATTAGGAGTTTCTTCATTTAATGCATCAATAAGCATATGTCCAATATTTGAAATTTTAATTGGCTTATTCATTTCATAAAACAAAAATCCAAATTCTTCTGGCAAACTATACCAAGTATCAAATCTAGAAGGCCACCCTTTATCAAAGCCTGCTTCTTTATGTATTTGAGGACTATTTATAATAATCTCTTCAACTTGATCATCTGTAAATGTTTTTTCTTCATCATCATAAATTGAATTTAATACTTGATTCCTACTAATATAATAAGGCTTATACAATTTATTTTGTATAATATTATGAACAATTTTCATAATAACTTCGTTTGTTAAAATATGATTTTCAAAAGGTAAAATTTGATTCAAAAATGAAGCTATTCTATTTGGGTTTCTCATTGTAGTTGAGAAAGATAATGGTTTTGGTTTACTACTCATTTCCCTTGTCATAATTAGTTACAAATACCTCCTTTGATCCAGCTTTAACAGTATTATCATTAAAGCTAATATAATTACTAGATATTTCAAATACAAAGTATTTTTTTGACCACTTCTCAAAGATTTTATTAGATCTACCTTTATGGTAAACCAAATTTGTTATTCCAAATTTAATACCTTGCTTATCTAATTCATCTAATAGTTTATAAAGTTGATTTTCATGTTCTTCATTCCATAATTTATTATATTCGCTTTGACTAATTAAATAAGGTGGATCCAATAATACATAATCGTCTTTTCCTATATTTAATGATTTAAGAAAATCAACATAATCCATATTATAATAATTAATTTTAATCTTTTTTAAATAATCAAAATAATAATTAAGTGAATTATAAACATTGCTATTAAAATCAACATTTCCAACTGGCAAATTAAAATCACCTTTTGAATTAAATCTAGTCATATGATTAAATCCGTATATTAGCAATAAATACAATTTAAGAGTATCATCTTTATTATTATTAAAATCATCACGAAGTTTCAAGTAAGCATCTTTATTATACTTTGCATAGTAAGTCTTTTTGTATTTTTGTTTCAATTCTTCTGGAACTAAATGTCCATTATATGAACATGACAATCCATAATGATTAATTGTTTTAAAAGCCTTATCAAAAAACATATCTTTATCATTGGAATATTTTTTTAACATTTCATGTATAGATATTATACTTGAATCAATATCATTAACAATGTAGTTCTTAGCTTTTACATTTAAGAAAGATGATCCACCACCAACGAAAGGTTCTATGTAATTATTAATATTAGCTGGCATATATTTTTTTATTTCAGGCATTAATTTATATTTGTCACCAACATAGAATAAAGGAGAGCGATAGGATATTTCTTTCTTAATATCCTTTTTAACTTTAGTTATGAAGATAAATTCTTTATGATTATTCAAATCTGTTTTACCAGCAT
>JAEELI010000006.1 GCA_016288795.1 Caryophanales bacterium | reverse complement strand
GTTTAATTCTATAATTTTGTTGCTTATTACTTGTAAGGTAGATTCTATAGTAATATTTTGATAACTTTTTATAGTCGATACTAAATAATCTAATGGAACCACACTGCTTTTTGTCTCAATTTTCAATTTAGCTTGATTAGAAAAGCATACTATTGGAATAAAGCATTTGCTATCTAAATTCAATAATTCTTCTAATGCTTTTACATGGCCATAATTTTGATGAATAGGATTAAAAAAATAACTTTTTTTCTTTCCTAGATATTGTATCCACTTATCTTTATGTTCCTCACCTAAAATAAGTCCATAGTAATTTTTCATTTCAATTACAAATATTCCAAATTGTGAAACAATTAAATGATCTATCTGATGTGTGGTATTATTTTGAGTTACCATTATATCATTTAATACAATATATTTATCCTTAGGCAATTTTTTTAATTCTTGTTTTACCCAAAATTCTCCCATGAAACCTCTAAACTTTGGATAAAAAATATCTACTATAATAGCCAGTATTGCCATTACTATAAAATATGGATTAGTTACTAAAGTAATAAATAATTTCCATATTGCCTTTGTCAATTCCACATTATCACCTAAATTAATTATATCACAATTTTCACTCTCTTGAGTGTGAAGAGAGCAGAACTTTTTTGCCAATATTTATATAGAATTTAAGCCTCTAAAAATAACATTTTTCTTTTTTTTGACCCCGAAATTCGTATATAATTCGTATATAAATTGTAAGCTCTTACAACTTTTAAATCTCACAAGCCCCTGATTTTCCCACAAAAAATGAGAGTGATATTTAATCATCACTCTCTTCAGGGGGTTTTGGTTGATTCACTCTCACCTTTGAATTCGTAAGAGTAATATCAGTTGCATGACCTACTGTCATGCTATCTTAATATTATTATAATATATTTTTTTTGTCAATTAGGTAAATGTAATTTGGACAAATAATTGTCTAATTAATGAAAGATATTTCTTTTATTAATTCTTTATAATAATCATTTTCTAAATATTTATTACTTTCTATATACTTATTTGAATCTTCTTTAGTTTGTAATAATAATTTATAATCATCTTTTAAATTAGCTATTTTAAATGGAATTAGACCACTTTGTTTTTCCCCAAAAAGATCTCCCCCACCTCTTAATTGAAAATCTTTTTCACTAATATAAAAACCATCATTACTCTCTTCTAAAACTTTAAGTCTTTCTATTTCCATATTACTTATTAAGTAACAATAACTTTGTAAATCATTTCTTCCTACTCTACCTCTCAATTGATGTAATGTTGCTAAACCAAATCTTTCTGAATTAAATATAACCATCATAGTAGAGTTAGGAACATCTATACCTACTTCTATCACTGTAGTAGATATAAGTATTCTTATTATTCCGTTTTTATAATCTTCCATTATTTTATCTTTTTCATTTTGTTTTAATTTGCCATGTAATATTGCTATTTCAACTTTATTTTGAAATGCTAAAGATAACTTATTCTTTAGCTCTAGGACACTTTTCATATCATTTTCTTCATTATTCTCTATTAGAGGTGATACTACATATATTTGATGTCCCATCTTTAATTCCTCTAGCATTTTATATAAAACATCTTTTATTTTATCTTCTTTAAATACTTTAGTAATTATTTCTTTTCTTCCTTTAGGTTTTGTTTTTATAATAGATATATCTAAATCTCCATAGATTGTTAAAGCATAAGTTCTAGGTATTGGAGTTGCTGATAAATACAAAACATCTGGGCTTATTCCCTTATCATGTAAAGTATTTCTTTGTCCTACTCCAAATCTATGCTGTTCATCAGTAACTACCAAGGCTAAGTTTTTAAAAGAGACATTATTACTTATTAAAGCATGAGTTCCAATTAACAGGTCTATATCCCCATTAGCTAACCTATCTACTATTTTATTTTTATCACTTTTTTTCATCGAACCTGTTAATAATTCGACTTTTATATTAAATTTCTTTAATAGAGATGATAAACTTTTATAGTGTTGTTCAGCAAGTATCTCTGTAGGTGCCATTAAGGCACTTTGGTAGCCACTTAAGTAATTTAAATAAATGGCATAAGTGGCTACTATGGTTTTACCACTTCCTACATCCCCGAGAATTAACCTATTCATTCTACTTTGATTAACTAAATCTTTATATATATCTTCAATCGCAGTTATTTGATCTTTAGTTAATTCAAAAGGTAATTCTTTCATAAAGTTATTTATAGAAGAAATATCTACATCTCTTTTAATTCCCTTAGCTTTATTATTAATTCTTTTTAAACAATTAATTTTAAACATAAATTCAAATAATTCTTCATACTTTAATCTTTTAGACGCTATGCTAATATCTTCCATAGATTTAGGTTTATGAATTAAGTTTAAAGCCTCTATTTTACTTATAAAAGAATATTCTTTAATATATTCTTCTGGAACTAAATCTATGGCTCTATTATATTTTAAGGCCTCAGCCATAATTTTAATTATGGCACTATTAGTTATTCCTTCTTGTAAATGATATACAGGCTCTATAGAGTTATTAATAATATTAAATTTGATATCACTAGCAACAAATGAGGCTTTAAGCTTATTATATTTTCCTATTAAAACTATTTCTTTACCTATAGTTAAATTAGCTTTTAAAAAAGCCCTATTAAATATTGTTGCATTTATTAATATATCACTAGACATTACTTTAAAACTTAATCTATTAAGATTTCTTTTTATATATTGAACCCTAGGTAAATCTACTACTACTCCCTTAATGGTAATAGATTCATCTTCTACAGCCTTATTAATATCCACTATATTAATAAAATTATATTTATACGGATAGTAATTTAATAAGTCGTCTAGATTATTTATACCTAAATTATTTAATTTTTTTTCTAAAACTGGTCCTATTCCTTTAATTTTTTTTAATTCCATAATTACACCTTAATATACAAAAAAATAATACCATATAATTGGTATCATTTCAATTTTAGAGCAGTCCCGGAGGACTTATTAGTTACCGGACAATATAGGCATAATATTGCGAAAATATATATGGTGATTAATATGACTACTTTTAAAAGAGACTTTAAGTTCGATGATAAAATCATGGAAAAGATTTCTAAGAATATTAAGAAATATAGATTGAAGGCTGGAATAACCCAAGAGCAACTAGCACTAGATATTGGTAAGAGTTATGATTTCACAAGAAGATTAGAATTCAAAAAAGGTGAAATTGGTTGCTCAATCAATACTTTATATCGTATATCTATAGTTTTAGACACTAGAATTGATAAATTCTTTGAATAAAAAAAGAAATTAATTATTAATTTCTTAAATTATTTATGTTTTTTAGTTGGATCTTTTTGAACAAATTTAACTTTAACGCCTTTAACTTTACCAAATTGTTTCTTAACACCCTTAGGCAAATTTTTCTTTATAACTTTCATCTAATTCACTCCTTGCAAAAAGATTATACCACAATTATTTTATTTTTTTAATATAATTCTTTGCACATTCCATATTTAGGTTGATAAAAGCAATGATTTTTATACTTTCCAACTAATGGTTGTTCATACCAAGTTCCTTTGCAGGATGCACTAGATGGACTAGGAGCATAAAACCATAAGGCATTAGTAGCAGGATAATAGTATTCTCCCTCAAGGATTCTTTCAGCGAGTCTTTTTTCATTGGTAGTAGCTTTAGCTTGAAATAAAGAACTATTTACGCCAACAAATTGTCCTTTTTGATATATGGCATCTTTAATACTTCTGATATTTTTAAATGTATAGCAATTAGCAATAACTCTATTAAGGACAACATTTCCAACCATAAGCATACCTAATTCTCCTTCTAATTGTGCTTCAGCTCTCATAATCCTCGCTAATAAATCTTTTTCTTCTTCAGTATAATTAACTAACAATAATATCACCTAATTTATAATATGCTAGTATTTTTATATTATTTATGATATAATCTTTTCACGAACAGGGGATTAGTTAAATGGTATAATAGGAGTCTCCAAAACTTTAGTTGGGAGTTCGATTCTCTCATCCCCTGCCATTAAGATACCTACTCTAACTTTTTAGTTAGAGTTTTTTATTGATTGAAAAACAAATTATGCTATAATAAAAAACTACAAAGGAGATACTTATGAAATTTATTGAAAAGAGAGAAACAAGTGAAAGGTTTTATTCAGTTGATTATAATAAAGAAAAATTGAAAGAAATTTTAGAAAAATTAAAGGATTATAGTTATGTTACAATTTGTCATTGTCATGTGGCTGGTGATATAACTAGGTGGCCTGCTACAGAGAGAAGCATAAAAAAAAGAGTTATCTCTTCCTTTAATTCAAGAAAAAGATATGGAAGTGCAACGTTGATTCCAGAAACTATAGTACATCATACTGAAAATAATTGTGATTATGTTACATATGATTACTCATATATTAAGCTTCCAGATTTATATGATTATATTGATTTGATTATAAATGACAGAAGTATTATAAATTATACTGGATTATTTGGAAAAGTAACAGAAGAAAAAACAGGTACATTAAATATGTTTTATGCTGCGGCACATCAAGATCAACTTGTATTGGAAGGTATATTAAATTATGTAAATTCTCCAGAATTAACAAATCATAGTTCTATTAATGATGAAAAAGAATATGATTACAAAGGATTAAATGAGTTATACAAAGAAACGCTAGAATGCTTTAACTTCAATTTGATTGCAATTAAGGATTTTTAAAGGAACCAGAGCAAGTAGATATTTTAAAATTACAGTTAAAGAAATAATACCTATTTACCAAAAAATTAATCTATGATATATTATTTATAGCAGTTGAATTGTATATAAGTAGTTTCACAATAGGTAACTACTCGTGCCATTTAGAATATTAAAACACTAACTTAATTGTTAGTGTTTTTTTATAATCATAAAGAATTAATCTTCAGCTAGTTTTGGTTCACTTCTTTCACAAGTTCCACCGCTATTTTTTACATAGGCATCTATTTTATCTAGAGCTTGATAAGCATCTTCATATCTGTCAGCATCTGTAATATTTATTAAATATCCATCTCCCCCCGCTTCTTTAATTTGACCGTTATTTTCATAATATAAAAATTCATAACTATACTCTTCATTATGTAATTTGCAACTAATTGAAATATTCATTAATCTTCCTGCTTTATGTTCATAGATATTTTTAAATATAATTCGTAAGCCAACTAAGAGAATTGGGGCAACTATTATAAATACAATCATAAATTTAATTAATTTTAATATTAAACCAGCTAGTTTTTCTGTATTAGATGTTTTTTCAACTAAAATATCTTTAATATTATTATTAGTTAATTCATCCAAACTTACATTAAATATTTTAGATATTTCCTTTGCTTGTTTTAAATCCGGTGATGTTTCACCCAATTCCCATTTTGAAATTGTTTGTCTTGCAACTCCTATTTTTTCAGCAAGTTCTTCTTGAGAAAGACCATTTTTCTTTCTCAAATCCATAATTTTTTTTCCAATATCCATAATTATTCCTTCTTTCGTAACAAATCATATAATAATTTTAATTTCTTCTCTACCATTTTTGACTGGAATATTCGCCCGTTTTGATAACATTTAAAATATATATACTTATTTTACCACAAAATTGGATTTGAAGATTTTAATTTAATACTTACCATGGACATATAATTATTGTTGATTTTTATCAAAAACTTGCTATAATAAACAACCAAAAGAGGAGCTATATTATGGAGAAAGATAAGTTTTATGGTAGGACAATTTATAAACTTCAACCTAATAGTGTTAAAGAGGCATGTTATATTGTTAGGGAATATCATAAACATGAGTTAGAAAACAATTTAAATAATTGTGCTGTTACAAAAGATGAGTTTGATAAAGCTCTAAGAATTCTATTAGCATTTTCTTTTGAAACAAGCAACGAGAACACTTTCGCCAAGTTTTACAAATGTAATCCGGATTGTGAAAACTATCAAGGAATGAATGGCTTTTGTGCAGGTGAGTTTCAAACAAATAGTGGTAGCAAAGAATTATGTAAGCATTATAAACCATACTATGATGATGAATTGTTTGCTAAGTTTACAAAATAAAAATGGAGAAAAGTAGCATTGCTACTTTTTTCGTTGATTATATTTAAGTTTAAGAATAGTCATGATATAATCTATATATAATAAGGAGAGATAATTATGGAATGTCCACGATGTTCTTTTTATAATAGTGATGATAGTCAAGTTTGTATAAAATGTGGAGAACCACTTACAAATATGGAGACTAATAATATAAAAGAAAATAGTGTTGAAGATTCTAGTTTAGATTCATCAGTTAATCTAATGGACGGAGTAGCCTTAATAATTTTTGGGTGTATTGGAGATATTTTTTCAATCGCTATGGCTATATCTAAAAATAACTACTATATTTTATTTGGAGTTTTAGTATTCACTATCATTGGTTTATGGGGAATTATCAATATCATTAATGCTTTAAAAACAAAGAAAGTATTAAATAATGATGGAGACTTTGTTGATTTCAAAAAAATTGAAGATATAGAAAAGAATAATAATAATTTTTATAAGAAAATAAATTCAATTATAGTTAATTTGGCATTTGTGTTTATGAGTGGAATTTTAATATTTATAGAATACTCTGTAATAACTGCATCTGATAATCCTACTCAAATTTTTCTATACTTTATTCCAGCTTGGATGGTACTAATAATTATTTATATAGTCATTAAAAGGAGAAATTTATGAGCATTATCTACTTAATTCGTCATGGATTTACGCCTGCAAATAACGCAAGTTATAATGGACAAAAAGGATTATGGACAATTGCTAATGAAAGTGCTATGCCCCTAGATATTGAATATGGAAGGAAACAGGCTTTAGAGTTAGCAAATTATTTAGAATCTATTAAAGGGAACACTTTAATATTAGTAAGTCCGTATAATAGAGCTAAAGAAACTATGGAAATATGTTTACCTAGTTTAAGATGCAATTATAAAATAATGGTTAGAGATGAGTTAAGGGAGATATCTTCAGGATTTCATTATGCTAAAACAAAAGAAGAATTAGTTTTAGAACACCCTGAGGCCAAAGATGTTCTTAATAATATTAAAATAGATCCTTTAAATACAAGATATTTAAATGGAGAAAGCCAAATAGATGTTAGAAATAGAACTAAAGATGTTGCTATGGAGATTAAGAATATTAGTGATAGTGGTGAATATGATAATATATTGATCTTTGGCCATGGGACTACTAACCATTGGCTTTGTTATTGGCTAACTGGAATAGATTTAAATAGACCTTTTAGGAATTGTGAAATTTTTAAAATTACTGATAAAGAGTGTACGAGTGTTTTTGAACCAAAAACAGTCGTGCCTAAGGGATATCTAGTAGATATTGATAATCATAAAAAACTAATAAAAAAGATAAACCAAGACTCAACTAAACGTTGAGTCTTATTCAACTCCTTAGTTATTTTTATTAATAACAATATTTGATATTATACCCTTGAAAGGAGATTATAATGGATAATAAGAAAACAGTTATAATTGCTATTATTACATTTCTAATTGGAGGTCTTTTAAGTTTCATAATAGTAAATAGAATTTGTGATGCTAAGGGCGAAAAGCCACTACCTAAGCAAGAAAAATCTGAAGGTTTAAGAGGAGTATACGACATAGATAAAAATGTTAATGATACTACTATTGATAACTATCTAGATAGAAGTGATACAGTTTATCGTGACTTAAGAATGCTTAGAGATACAGCAACTTGGGAGAAAAAAGGTGGAGAAAGAGATTTAACTGGATTTATTGAAGGTTTTGAAGTAATTCCTTATCCTTATCTAACTGAATTCCCTGAGGCCTATGTTGAACAAAAGAAGAGTGAAAATGTAACAGGCCTTTACAAAGGCAAAACTCTATTTAGACTAGATAAAGATGGAAATTATGTAGCAAATTATAAAGAATCTATGGATATTTTAGAATATCTATTCCCTAAAGATAAATATATTTTCTTAATTTGTGGTGCTGGTGGTTATGCTAACTTTGCTAAGCAAATGTTGGTATCACTAGGCTGGGATAAAGATAAAATATACAACTTGGGTGGATATTGGTTCTATGAGGGTAAAAATAATATTTCTACTAAAATAGAAGGAACTGATAAATATGATTTTTCTAAAGTTCCATACCATAATATTGATTTTTCTTCATTAACGGAGATTAAAAAATAATGAAAAAAATTATTACTATCTTACTCATGGTTATCTTAATAACTGGTTGTGTTAAGAAACAAAGTGATGATAAAGAAAGATTATATTTAAGTAATAAGTATTATAATAAGGGAGATTATATAAGTGTTAAAGCAGAAGACTTAGATAATCTTAAAAATGATACTTATGTCTTATTTACTTATAATAATTATTGTTCTTTACCAGTCCCATGTGATAAAGTCTTTGAAGAATTTATGGATAAATATAATATAGATTTTCTATCTATTCCCTTCTCTGAGTTTCAAAAGACTACTCTTTATGAAACAGTTAAATTTGCTCCATCAATAATCATTGTTCAAGAAGGAACTATAATAGATTATTTAAAAGCAGATAAAGATGAAGATTTAGATAGATATCAAGATGCCAAAGTATTCGAAGAATGGTTAGATAATTATATATATTTTTCAAAATAAAAGAAAGCTAATGCTTTCTTTTTTATGTTTAAAATTATAAATATAAACCATATTATAAATAAGGAGGATATATGACACACAAAGAATTATTATATTTTGAGGATGCCATTGGTCATGAAGATAGTATTATAGCTATATGCAAAGAATCAATAAAAAAATTAAAGGATGAAAATTTAGTTAGTTTTCTAGAAAAAGAAGTAACTAATCATGAAAAAACTAGAGATAAACTAATGAATTATTTGGAAGAGGTTAATAATGACTGATCAAATAATAATGGAAAACTATTTACTGATTTTAAAAAGCACAGTTGAAGTATATGTTCATGGAACTTTAGAAAGTTCTAATAATGATTCCCAAGCTATTTTAAAATCAGGTTTAGATGAAACAATTAAATCACAAGCTAATTGTTATGCAAAAATGACTGAATATGGTTGGTATAAAATAGATAATATAAAAAAATCTCTGATTAAAGAGACAATTAATAAAATAAATAAAAAGCAATAAATATAATATTTATTGCTTTTTATCTTCTGTTTCCATTAAACATTACTATCAATCTTAATATTTCTAATATAGATGTTAGAACTGACGCAACATAAGTCATAGCAGCAGCCCATAACATACTCTTTGTTCCTTCATTTTCTGAAGAACTTAATAAATTTAATCTAACTAATTCTTTTTTGGCTCTGTTTGAAGCATCAAACTCAACAGGTAATGTAACTAATTGAAATACTAATCCAAAACTGATTAGGACTATACCTAAAGTAAATAATTTTAGAATAGATGTCATAATTCCAATAAGTATAATTATCCAAGATAATTTAGAAGTTAGATTTACCAAAGGAACTAAAAAACTACGAATACGCATAGGCACATAACCAACTTTATCTTGAATAGCATGTCCACATTCATGCGCAGCGACTGAAGCTGCAGCAATAGTTTCACCATGGAAAATATCTGTAGATAACTTTATAGTTTTTCTAGTTGGATCATAATGATCTGTTAAATTACCTTTAGTTTCAACTACATAGATATTTTCTAACCCATTAGCATCCAATATCTTTCTTGCTACTTCAAATCCTGATAATCCATTACTATTATTAATCTTTTTGTATTTATTATAAGCTGAAGATATCTTTATCTGAGCCAAAGCTGGAATTCCAATTATAACTAAATATAATAATGTATTTAAAATACCATAGTTCATATAAACCTCTTCTCTATTATTAATTATATCATATTATTTCAAAAGTAGTTCCTTCTCTGGAGTCTTTTAATAATATACCCATTTCTTTTAATTCATCTCTAATTGCATCTGCTTTAGCATAATCTTTATTTGCTTTAGCTTCGTTACGAAGTCTTATTTTTTCATTAACAAAATCTTCATCTATTTCTTTTTTTACTTCTTCTTTAGTTAAATCCAATCCTAAAACTGTATCAAATGATTCAACCAATGAATATTTAGTCATATCATTAGTTTCACTTTTTAATACTTCATAAATAAGTGTTAATGCATTAGCAGTTTTTAAATCATCTGCTAAATATTCCTTAAACTTATTATTAAACTCTTCATATACAACTTTATCTATTTCTCCATCTTTAGATAAAGCTAATACTTTTTCTTTTAACTTCTTATAGGCAGTTTCTGCCCCTTGTAAAGAATCATAAGAAAAAGTTAACTGTCTTCTATAATGGCTTTGTAAGCACATAAAACGGTAACTTAATGGATTATAACCCTTTTCCCTTAAAACATTAACTGTTAGTGTTTTACCTTTGCTCTTACTCATCTTTCCTGTTTCATCATTTAAATGTTCACCATGAACCCAATACTTACACCAAGGATGATTTAAGAAACTTTCTGATTGAGCAATTTCATTAGTATGATGTGGGAAGATATTGTCTACTCCTCCACAGTGAATATCTAGATATTCACCCAAGTATTTTATACTTATTCCTGAACACTCAATATGCCATCCTGGATAACCTACTCCAAAAGGACTATCCCATTTTAAATCTTGGTTATCAAATTTAGATTTGGTGAACCAAAGCACAAAATCAGCTTTATTCTTCTTATTGTCATCTATCTCAACTGTATCTCTAACTGCATCAATCAAATCTTCTGTGCCTTGATTAGTTAAAACATAATATTCTTTTAATTTAGAAGTATCAAAATAAACATTACCTCCAGCTTTATAAGCATAGCCATCATCTAATAATTTTTGAATAATCTTTATATATTCATCTATATTATCAGTAGCAGGACTAACTATTTCTGGTTTCTTAATATTTAATGCTTCAAAATCTTTAAAGAATGCTTCAGTATAAAATTTAGCTATTTCTAAAACACTCTTATGAGCTTCTTTAGCACTTTTTACCATTTTATCTTCACCAGTATCACTATCAGAAGATAAATGACCTACATCAGTAATATTCATACATCTTTTAACATTATATCCCAAATAATTTAAAGTCTTTTCTAATATATCTTCCATGATATAAGTTCTTAAATTACCTATATGAGCATAATGATATACAGTTGGACCACATGTATACATAGTAACTACATCTTTATTCCAAGGAACAAATTCTTCAACTTTATGTGATTTAGTGTTATATAAATACATAATATCCTCCTTATTTAAGTCTATTTAAAACATTTTCTCTACCTATTAGGTATAATTCATCTGGTAATTCAGGGCCATGTTCTACGCCACTTACTTTTATTCTTATTGGCATATATAATAATTTTCCTTTAGCGCCAGTTTTTTCTTTAACTATATTTATTACCTCAGCGATGGATTCGATATCCCAACTTGGAAGCTTCTCTAATTCATCATGGAATGTTTTAATAACCACAGGAATTAATTCATCGCTTTCTAAAAATTCTTTATTTTCTTTACTAATTTTAATATCATCATTGAAGAAAATACTAACTATATCATTTATCTCTTTTCCATAAGATATATGATCTTTATATGTTAATAATAACTTATTTACCCATTCTTCTTCCTTTGAAGAAACATCTAAAGTAAAGAATGGTCTTATAAATTTTAAGTAATCTTCATCACTTAAATTGCGAATATATTTAGCATTAAACCATCTTAACTTCTTAATATCATAACTAGATGGACTCTTACTTATACGATTCATATCAAATTTTGCAATTAATTCATCCATTGTCCATATTTCTTGATTAGTATCTGGACTCCAACCTAATAAAACTAAATAATTTACTATAGCCTCAGGTAAATATCCTTCTTCATAAAGATCCATAAATGAAGCGTCACCATTACGTTTAGATAATTTATTACCATCTTCTCCTAAAACCATAGGCACATGAATATATACTGGTGCTTCCCAGCCAAACGCTTCATATAACAAATTATATTTAGGTGTTTGTGATAAATACTCATTACCTCTAATGACATGAGTAATGCCCATTAAATGATCATCTATAACATTAGCGTAATTATATGTTGGATAGCCATCACTTTTTAATAGTATTTGGTCTTCTAAAACGCTATTTTCTACTTTAACGTTGCCATAAACTACATCTTTAACAACAGATACACCATCTTTAGGCATTTTTTGCCTTATTACGTATTTTTCACCAGCATCTATTCTTCTTTTAATTTCATCTTTTGATAAATGACTACATCTTCCATCATACATGAAAGGAACATGTTTTTCATCGGCTTTTTTACGCATTGCCTCAAGAGTTTCCTCACTACAAAAACAAGGATAAGCATGACCCATTTCGACTAATTTGTCAGCATATTCTTTATAAATATCTATTCTTTCACTTTGAATATATGGTCCACATTCACCTTCATTATTTGGACCTTCGTCTATTTTTATATTACATAATTCCAAAGTTTTATAGATAAAATCAATTGCGCCTTCTACTTTTCGTGCTTGATCTGTATCTTCTACTCTAAGTAAAAAGTCTCCTCCCTCATGTTTAGCTACTAAATATTCAAATATTGCTGTCCTTAAGTTTCCAATATGCATAAAACCTGTTGGAGATGGAGCAAATCTTGTTCTTGTTTTCATAATTTCACTTCCTATGCCTTATTTTATCACAAAAAGCAATAAAAAAACATAGCTATCTGCTATGTTCTGGACCTTCTTCATTTGCTGGCATAAATAATGATATGCCATTTGGATTATTTTCAGCAATTTTAGAGTAGTTATCAGCAATATATGAACCCATAACTACTTTTCTATCATCATTATATTGAGTTATTTTATAGTTGCCATAAAGTGCCATTGGTAATGGATGAATACCATTCGATTTCAAATACAAATCTATTTGAGCATTTATAATACTTGCCATATCCAAATATCCATCATACGTAAATCCTTCTTTGGAATGACTTAATATATAGTCTACTATAGAATTTAGAACTTCATTATCTGTTTGCACTCCTCGTTTCCACATTATTTCAGATACTGTATTAAGTATTTTAGCTTCTGCTTGTTTCTTTAATTCAGCTTTATCTTCTAATTTTTTTGCATTAATAGACGCTACTACTACTTCTGGACTATCAATATATGAAAGTATTTTATATTTACCAGTTATAGCATCAACTACAGATTGATTTTGATACCATTTGTCTGATGAATTAATAAATCTTTCTACTATTGAATCTATATCTTTATAACTAGCAATTGATAAATCTATTTTTGCATTGCTAATAATATAATTCATAACTTCATTCATTAACTCGTTATCAGTGACAATACCATGTTTTGATAAAGCAACAGAAACATTTTCTAATAAAGAATTATGAATTTGTTCTAATAATCTATCTTTATCAACCATTGCCATAGCTGCTCTTGCGCCTTGGTCTTTAGTCCAAACGTTCAAGTTATTACCATATAGGTAATAGCCAATTGGAACAGACCCAGGTCCATATTTGTTACATGTTATTTCATATGCTCTTAAGAATTTTTCCAATTCCATAGCACACCACTCCTTATAATCTTAATTTAATCTATACGGGTGCAATTGTCAAAGCCAATTGCTTGGTTATATGTCAATTATAGTAAAAGTCCTCCATATATTTCCTTTAGGCAAATATTTAAAATCCATTATTTCATCTTTAACTGGGTGTTTAAAAGATAAATGATATGCCCATAGTGCAATTTGCTTTTTATCTTGTTTACCATATAATTGATCCCCATATAATGGATATCCTCTACTTGCAAATTGCACCCTGATTTGATGATGCCTTCCAGTTATTAAATTAACCTTAACTAAACTTAAATTATCTTTATAATCAAGCTTTTGATAATCTAACTTAGCAATTTTCCCTTTATCTTTACTAACTACTTTTGTTATTCCATCTATCTTCTCTAGATAATCTTCAAATTGACAAGATTGGGGAATATTGCCATGGCATACCAATAAATACTCTTTAGTCATTTCATGTTTTTGAATAGTTTCAGATAATCTTTTGGCAGCTTTGCTAGTCTTGGCATAAACCATTATGCCTCCGACTGGACGATCTAATCGATGAACCAATCCTAAATAAACATTACCAGATTTATTATACTTCTCCTTTAAATAAGCTTTAAGCATAGTTAATAAATCTAAATCTTTAGTGTTATCACTTTGGCATAACACATTCTCTTTTTTAATAACCACTAAAATATGGTTATCTTCATATAATATTTCTAAATTATTCATTAGTTATTCTTCCTGTAATACCACATGGTAAATATAAATCAGAGTCTTCAATAGGTAAACATAAGTCATCAACTAGGACATTTTTATTATTAAAATTTATTTTTAGAATATTCTCTAAACTTACCTTAGGTAAATTAGTCGAATAAGTATTTATAATAACGAATAAAAAGTCCTCGGTAAGTATTTCTTTACATAATTTAATTAATGGCTCTAAATCATTTTCTAAAGACCATACTTCTCCATTACTTCCTCGGCCATAAGAAGGGGGATCCATAATAATGGCATCATATTTATTACCTCTTCTAATTTCCCTTTGAACGAACTTAATAACATCATCTATTAAATATCTAACACTTCTATCTTCTAAATGATTTAACTTAACATTCTCTTTTGCCCATTCTATCATTCCTTTAGAAGAATCAACATGAGTAACAGATGCCCCAGCACTTAGGCAAGCAACAGTAGCAGCCCCGGTATAAGCAAATAAATTCAACACTTTTACTTCCTTTTTGCTATTTTTAATCTTCTCTATAGCAAAATCCCAATTAGTTGCTTGCTCAGGAAATAATCCAGTATGTTTAAATCCCATTTCTTTAACTAAAAATTTTAAATTTTTATAATTTATAATCCAACTATCAGGAGTTTTTAATAAGTTTTCCCAATGACCTCCTCCAGTAGAACTACGATGATATTTAGCATTTATTTTATACTTAGAAAAATCTCCCAAATCCCAAGTAACTACTGGATCTGGTCTTAACAACAAATAATCTTTCCAACTTTCTAATTTCATTCCTGAACTAGTTTTTAATATCTTATATTCATCCCAATTACTAACTAACATAATACCACCAAGATTATTATAACAAAAAAAAGAAAACTGGTATATTCAATTTTCTTTTATTATTAATCTATATCTTTGTTTACTTCTTCTTTTTTAAAATCTTATTGGTCCTTTAACGCCTTCGTTATATAAATCTTCAAATCTACCTTTTCTACTTATAATCATAAATATAATTAATCCTAAAGCAAATAGGGCGATTGAAACTATTTGAGCAACTTTAAAACCACCAAACATTAATGAGTCTGTTCTATATGATTCAATAAAGAATCTTCCTACAGAATAATACATTAAATATATACAAGTTAATTGACCTCTTTTTATATACTTATATCTTCTTAAGAATAAAAGAATGATAAATCCACCTAAACACAATACACTTTCATAAAAGAACGTAGGATGATAATAAGTATTTCCAATTTTCATTCCTTCAATAATCTTTTCTGGAATATGTAATTCTTTTAAATGATAATATGTAGTTGCAGATCCATGAGCTTCACTATTAAAGAAGTTTCCCCATCTACCTATTGCTTGAGCTAAAAGAAGAGGAACAACAGTTATATCTGTCATCTTTAATGGGTGAACACCATATTTTTTACAATAAACTATTAAAGTAATTAGACCTCCTATTAAAGCACCATGGATAGCTAATCCACCTTCCCATATTTTAAATATATCTAACAAGTTATCTTTATATAAATCTATATTAAATATACAATAGTATGCTCTAGCAGATATTATTCCAAATATAACTACCCAGAAAGCTAAATTGAAGGAAAAGTCCTTAGGAATATTAAATCTTTTTCCTTCTCTTATAACCATAATAATTGCTATTATAATGGCTACTAACATTAGAACTGAATACCATCTTATTTCAAAATTACCTATAGTCCATAAAACTGGATTCATTATCATCACCTTACATTTATTATAACTTATAATCAACTTTATTTAAATACTTAATTATTAGAAACGACCACCGCCGCCGCCTCCACCGAAGGAACCTCCTCCAGAAGAGCCGCCAGAGAATCCGCCGCCTCCACCGCCGCCTGATGACCAACCGCCACCGCTGCCGAATGAGCCTCCTGATCCACCAAAACCTCCAGTATCAAAGCTAGGAAAACTAGTTTTTGGATAACTATAATTATTAACATTAGAGCTAATATTATTTAAAGATGATGTTAAACGATTTAAATCATCTAAACTATTTATAAACACATAAGAATCTAAAGTACTAGTATCTACTTTTGCTGCTTCAATGTTCAATTTCATTGCCTCTAATACTTCTTCACCAACTCCAAAAGCAGTTCCATATACTAGATACTTTTCCCATAATTTAACATCAGTAATTTCTCTTTCATTAATTACAGTGAAATCGATTAGGAAGTTTCTTAAACCATTCCACTCTTTGCTTTTTTCTTTTCCTAAAGAAGTCTTTTTTAATTTAAGCTTTGCTGGTAATTTCTTAATAGTTCTTCTAATAATTAGAATGCTTATTATTATCAGTATAATAGAAAAATGATAATATCTGTTACTTAGTGCTGTTATGCCAATTAATATTAAATTTAATGGTATCAATCCCCATATAAATATTTTTGCTTTATATTTTTCTAATAAATAAACTAGAATAATAATCCAACCTACAGGGGAAATTGGAGTAACAGATAATATTAACCCAACTAAGAGAAGACTTCCATTTGCCATTTCACTAGATGAATCATATTTTTCAGTATATCCTTTTTTCTCCAAAGTTTTAAGGGCATTAGTCTTCCATTCATTAAAATCATTATACTTAATCTTCTTTATATTTTTAGAATTAACAGTTACTTTATCGCCAAAAATCATTTTAGTTATCTTTTTATCATTAGCAGTTAATGCAGGATCACTATATATATAAGAAAAATCATAAGAGCCATCTTCTTTTTTTTCATATGTTATAACTTTTTTTAAAATCAAATTCAAAAAGCTAGCTGCTAGTTCATTGCCATTAATAGTATTATCAACTAAAACACCAACACATTCAGGTGATAAATCTTCAGGTATATCTCTAAAGTATAAAGGATCAACATTAACTTTTCTTTTTGAAGTTATTTTTTTATTTATATAGACAATTAAATAAGTTAAAGCTATAGTTCCTCCAGCTACTAAAGAAATTATTATTTCTCTTTTTAATTCTTCTCTTTTTAGTCTCTTTTCAAATTCAACTAATTCTTTTTTCATTTTAATTTTTAATTCTAAACTAAAAACATTATCTATAATTTCTTGAGCTTTGTCATAGTCATTATAAGTATTTCCTTTTATATATGATTCAAAAATTCCATATTCATATTCATCTATTTTATCTTTATAAGAATATAATTTTTCATATAATTCATTTCTTTTTTCCACATCAAATAAATCATAAATAATACTATTTATAATATCATAAGTGGCTCTAGTTGGAGTTTCTTCTAATAAGCCAAAGTAATATTCTATATTTTCTAATCTACTACTATCTTGTTGTTTTCTTTCATAGTTTGCTTTCTCAGCTTCATCAGTTTCATATTTTATTATTTTATCTAAAGCACTAACATTAGTCTTTTTTGTTGATTGATTTATAACACTTTTATCAAATGCTATTCTAACGTCCACAGCAGTATAACTGCTTAGATGACTTATTTCAAATACTGCATTATTTTTATCTACAATTTTACTAAAACCATGTAGTGGACCATGTCCCCAAACCTTTAGTAAATCATCATTGTTGGGTATATTTATACTTACTTCTAGTTTACCAATACTTTCTGATAAACTATCACCGATTACATTCCAACCTAGTTCTCCTATATCATTATGGAGAATAGCAATATTCTTTATTCTATATTTAAGATAAAAATCTTTATTCCTATTGCTAGGCATATATATCATAACTCTTTTGCCACCAGATATACTTTCTTCAGTATATACTCCATAATCTCCTTTATTAGCGTAATTCACTTTATTAAATAAATCGATATGGTCATTATTATAATTTTTAGCATCAGCTATGCTACCAATTTCTAATATTTCTAAGCCATCACCATTATGAATTTTACTTCCACCATAACTACTTGAATTAGGATCAAAATTATATGCCGAACTATTAGCATAAAGAATACGTCTTTCCGTGCCATTATAGTCTCCATTCATGCTAAAACTCTCTATAACTTCTAAATCTCCATTAGGTAAAATAGTTCCATTAACATAATAATTATCTATACCTTCAGCTAACGCTATTATAGGTATAAATATCAAGGAAATAAATAATAATATCTTTTTCATATAATACTCTTTTCTACTCTAAAATAATTATATAAAACATTTACTAAAATTTCATTATATTAATGAAAAAATGTTGATAACTTATTTGTTTTCAACATTTTTTTCTTTATCAAAAATTCTTTTCAAGAATTGACCTGTCCAAGATGATTTAACTAAACTTACTTCTTCTGGAGTTCCTGAGGCTATTACTTTACCTCCAAATTTACCTCCTTCAGGTCCTAAGTCTATAACATAATCAGCTTGTTTAATAACATCTAAATTATGTTCAATAACTATAACTGTATCACCATTATCCACTATTTTATTTAAAACATCTAATAGTTTTTTTATGTCATCTGTATGTAATCCAGTAGTAGGTTCATCTAAGATGAATACAGATTTACCGGTAGCTTTCTTTTGTAATTCCTTAGCAAGTTTTACTCTTCCTGCTTCTCCACCAGATAATGTTGGCGCACCTTGACCTAATTTAATATAAGAAAGACCAACGTCTTGCATTACCTGCAATTTATTCTTTACTTTAGGCATATTTTCAAAGAAAGGTAATGCTTCAGATACTCTCATATCTAAAACTTCAGCAATATTCTTTCCTTTAAATTTGACTTCTAAAGTCTCTCTATTATATCTTTTTCCTCCACAAACATCACAGGGAACATAAACATCAGGAAGGAAATGCATTTCAATTTTTTTAACTCCATCACCCCAGCAGGCTTCGCATCTTCCACCTTTAACGTTAAATGAAAATCTACTCTTGTCATAGCCTCTCATTTTAGCTTCTTTCATATTAGCAAATACATCTCTAATATCATCAAATACACCAACATAAGTGGCTGGGTTACTCCTTGGAGTTCTGCCGATGGCATCTTGGCTAATATTAACTACCTTATCAATATTTTCTATACCAGTGACACTTTTACATTTGCCTGGAATATCTCTAGTCTTATAGAACTCTCTATGAAGACTTTTGAATAAAATTTCGTTAACTAAAGTTGATTTACCAGATCCAGATACTCCAGTTACAACGACAAATTTATTTAATGGAAATTTAACATTGATATTTTGTAAATTATTCTCTTTAGCACCTTTAACTTCAAGGAAAAGGCCATTGCCTTTTCTATGCTTCTTAGGAATATCAATTTTTTCTTTTCCAGCTAAATATCTACCAGTTATACTCTTATCATTTTTCATTACTTCTTCAGGAGTTCCTGCTGCAACAATATAACCCCCATCATCACCAGCACCAGGACCAACATCTACTAAGTAATCTGCAGATAACATAGTTTCACTATCATGTTCTACTACTATTAAAGTATTACCTAAATCACGCATTTCTTTTAGAGAATTGATTAATTTTTCATTATCTCTTTGATGAAGTCCAATTGATGGTTCATCCAAAACATATAAAACTCCAGATAATCTACTACCTATTTGAGTAGCAAGTCTTATTCTTTGTGCTTCACCTCCTGAAAGAGATGCAGCACTTCTTTCTAGAGATAAATAACTCAAGCCAACATTTAATAAAAATGTTAATCTTGATAATATTTCTTTGATAAGTAAATTACTTATTTCTTTTTCTTCATTATTTAGTTTTAAGTTACTAATAAAATCATGTAATTCATCTATAGACATGGTTGTCATTTCATATATGTTTTTGTTATTAATCTTAACTGCTAGGATTTCCTCTTTTAATCTAGTGCCATGACAACTAGGGCAAGTAGATTCAACCATATATTTTTCTATCCATTCACGAATCCAAGAAGAACTAGTTTCAATATATCTTCTCTCTAAATTATTTATTATTCCTTCATATCTAGATAATGTATCTCTAGTTGAACCATTTTTAGATACATAATGAAAATTCATTACATCCTCAGTGCCATATAATATAACATTCAAATCTTCCCTAGGCATATCTTTAATAGGTTGATTTAAATCTATATTATAGTGTTCTGCTACAGTTTTAAGACTACTCATATACATATTATTGTCTAAGTTAAGGGCAGTAATGGCGCCTTCATTTATACTTTTATTCCTATCAGGAATAATTAAATCTTCACTTATCTTTAATTTAGTTCCTAGGCCTTTACATTCATAGCAAGCGCCATAGGGACTATTAAAAGAAAACATTCTTGGTTCTAACTCAGTAATTGAAAAGTTACAGTAAGGACAAGCATAGTTTTCACTCATTAATATTTCTTCATTATCATTAACTTTAATAATAACTAGTCCTTTAGCCATTCTTGAACTTGTCTCTAAAGCTTCAAATATTCTACTTCTTTCTTCTTTAGATATTAATAATTTATCTATCAATACATATATTTCATCTTTAATATTTTTTTCTAAAAGTATTTCTTCAGAACCTGAATATAGTTTTCCATTAACTCTTATCTTAGAAAAACCTTTACTTCTTAAATCATCAATTAATTCTTTATGAGTTCCTTTTTCACCACGAACTACCGGAGCAAAGATTTCAATTTTTGTTCCTTCTTCCATATCAAGAACTTTATTAGTCATTTCTTCAATACTTTGACTCTTTATTGGTATATGATGATTAGGACAATAAGGTATACCAATTCTAGCATATAATAATCTTAAATAATCATATAATTCAGTTATGGTTCCAACTGTTGAACGAGGATTTTTATTTGTAGTTTTTTGATCAATTGATATACTTGGTGATAATCCTTCAATTGAATCTACATCAGGCTTATCATTATTACCAATAAATTGACGAGCATATGCTGATAAACTTTCAACATATCTTCTTTCCCCTTCTTGATAAATTGTATCAAAAGCTAAACTAGATTTGCCTGATCCAGATACTCCAGTCATGACAATTAATTTGTTTTTTGGAAGTTCTAAATCAATATTTTTTAAGTTATTTTCTCTAGCTCCTCTTATAATAATTTTGTCCATATTATCACCACTTATCTAAAAAATCACTATAATAGTTTAACAAACAATTGTCCGTTAGTCAATTTCTTTTAAATAAAAAGCCACTATAGAAACTAGTGGCCCATTGTAGAGATTTATCTCTACTCTATTATTATAACCATTTAATTTTTATTTATACATGTTATAATATATTCATAGGTGATTTTATGAAAAAAATAGCATTATTTCTTTTTATAGTAGCATGTGGGGTAATAGTATTTGTTTTAATACCCAAACATGAAACAAAAACAATAGAAGAACAAACTAAAGAAGTTGAAGAAAACAAAGAAGAAGAGGAAGAGGTTAAATATGTTGATAATAATCCAATAAAACTTGGATTATATAAGAACTATAAAAACGGTTCAAATAGAGTTTTGGTTAATGAATATGAAGAAGTTTGGACTTATCACAAAGATATATCTTCATTTGAAGTATATTATACTCAAGAAGAGAAAATAAGTGGTGGTAAACAAATAAGTGTATTTGATAATTATAAAAATAATTATGAAAATATAGATGATTATAGAATAGGATATATATTGAATTTTTCTATTAATGATGAAGAAGTAACAAAAACTATACTTAGCCCGATTGATGCTGAAGAATATAATAACTATTTAGAAGTATATCTTTATGATGATTATCATCGAAATGGTGAATGGTATAGTCATACCACGGAAGAAGAATATAATAAAGATACTTTATTAACATCAATTAAACTAACTGCAGGAAAACAAATAAATGAATTAAATTCAGATATTAAACTATCTGCATTCTCATACATTAAAGATGATCTAGATAAAGATGGTAATTATCTAGGTAATAGCATTTGGACCATAACAATAAAAAAGAAATAAGTAATTACTTATTTCTTTTTTTAACTAGAATATTTTGCAATTTGGTATGGCGTTGCCTCAGTTCCGTCGCCTCCAACTACATATACATTTGGAGATAGATAGACTACGGGCAAAACGCTTCCAGGATTACCAGCTGGTATTGAAGCTGGGACTGAACCATACAATGAAGATGAGGAATATCCGTTCAGTATTCTAATATTTTGAGTAGAATTAGAAGCGGAAACATTCATAAACATTACTTTGTTTACAACAACCCAATTATCAGTCCCATAACTGCCAATGGTTACATTACCATTTTGGCTTATAATATAGCCATAATCACTTGCATTCATCAAGCCAATTTGTCCCTGAATATCTTGTTTGCTTCTCTCACTTATATAGACATCATTAATATACTTTGAAGTATCTACACTACCGGTATTCCAGTAAACATTCTCAACCATACTTCCATAATAATCAGAAGATGATAAACCAATTACGCTATAATCGCATTTTACTTTCGTGGTTGTTTGATATCCATAACAACCACTAGTATTAGTTCCATTTTGTTTTCCCCAATAGTATGAATTTAATAATGAATAAAGTCTGTTTCCACCCCATGCTCCAGTCGGCGTAGACTTAGAATCGTATGCTATGGAGCCTATCGAATCTTTTCTTACAATTTTAACTAAATTTTCTGAAGTTACACATCCAGATGATGTACACGTTGGAACTAACCCTATTATTCTCCACATCTCATTGTTGAACCATATATAATTATTTGGATTAACTCCTATATATCTATATCCCGGGCTAGTCTCTTCTGTTGTTGCTTTTTCTATTGTAAATGTTATTTTAGGAGCTGTTGATGAACTATATCTATACTCAGAAATGTTGAACTTATCACTCGTTTTTAATTTTCCCAAATTATAACAACCTGTTACGGCAGCTGAAGTTGACGAGCTAATGTTTGTTCTTGTCGTTGAATTTATAGCTATATACAATCTATTAGACGTTGAACTTGACCCAGATGCTATCGTATAACATATTTGATAATAACCTTCTTCTGGAACTGGAGCAAATATGTGATAATATCTACTTCCACTATAAGTCATTAAACTCGGATCAGATTCATATTCATTATTTGCGTTTAAACTCCATACTGATAATGAACCTATTCCAGAATGACTACTTGATGCTGTAGCGTTACTATAATCATATTGAACTGGACTTATATTCGTATTAATATTAACTGTCGAATTAAAATTTGGAATAGATAAACTATTTATATGTGTGGCGGTATTTTTAATAACATTGCTTAACTTATATGGTTCATCATTATCATCTATACTAATTGTTTGAAAATCAGCACTACATGTAACATTGTTTTCTATATCATCAATAAATATTTTAAAATCTTCGTTATTACCATTTGAATCAGGTAATCTTTTCCATTGGCCTCTTGCATTTTCACATTCTATATCTACATAATATTTATTTCCATCATTTGGAAAATGATCTTGAGGAACTCCGTCCACTTTAACTGCAAACATAACTCCATCTTGCATAAACTTCTTTGGGTTATTTTTACTTACTAAAACTATTAACAAAGATGTTGTTGATATTATTCCTATTACAATTAATAATATATATTTCTTTTTCATTGAGTTCCTCCTTTCTTATTTTTTTACATATTATTTCTGCAACTTGGAACTCCATTAACTACTTGACAAGTTCGACGTCCATCTCCATAGTTGCAATAAACTGTGCCGGCATTATTAATATAACAATCTGGGGATCCGTTATTTGGACATGTTACTCTTGAACTTGTTTGACTACATGGTATTCCTTGACTAGTGTATGTATTATAATAGTTACTTGCTTGTGACCACGTATTATATTCAAAGCATATTTCATCAGAACTTACTGCACTATTATAACCACAAACCCAATATCTATTACTTCCTTCTAACTCTTTTATATAAGTATGATATCCTTTTACAACACTATTATCTGTATAAACGTTATTATCAACTGAAGTATTATAATACAAATATGTTGGTCCCTTTGCTATTATGTATGGATCTGCTTCTGTCCCTGTTCCACTTACTACATACACACTTGGTGATAAATAGACAACTGGCAAAACGTTCATTCCAGTATTTATTCCATTACTAGTTCCACCGGTACTGGTCTGGTCTATTCTGGCAAGCATATCAACAAAAATTGCTCTTGATGAATCCGGATCGGCTGTAATAAGCCACATGGTTTCATTATTGCATAACCAATTAGCTAGTGATATTTGGCTTGTGTTGTAATTAAATAGATTTGTAGTGTGAGCAATGTTAGCAGCAAAACCATAATCACTAGCATTTAACAAACCAACATAGCCCTGAACAATTTGGTTTGTCAATTCATTTTCGTACACTTGAGCAGCAACAGCCAATACTTCACTTGCTCCTGTATTCCAATATACATTCTCTACCATACTACCGTAATATGTATTGGAAGACAATCCTATTACTCTATAATCACACGTAGAGGCATTATAAGTAGAATATCCCGAACAACCACCACCAGACTTTTGAGAAGCATTTTGTCTTCCCCAATAATAATTATTCAACAGTGAGTATAAAGTATTATTTCCCCATATGCCAGTTACTGTTGATGATGTTTTCGCATCATAAGTCAAAGTTCCTAATGGCTCTTTTCTGATTATTTTCACTAAGTCTTGTGAAGTTGCACAATTAGCACTTGTACATGTTGGAACTAATCCTATTATTCTCCAAATCTCATTATTAAACCATATATAATTGTTAGGATTTGTTCCTTCATATCTATAGCCAGCGTCAATGGTTCTTGGTGTTCCCTTTTCTATCCTAAATGTTATTACCGGTGGAGTTGCTGAGGCATTGTATTTTCTTTCTGATATATTAATATAATCACTCGTTGATAAAGAACCAAAATCGTAACATCCCGATACTTCTCCATTTGTTGAAGCTAAAATATTGGTTTTGTTAGTTCCATTTACTGCTATGTATAATCCATTATTCGTCGAATCGGAACCAGATGCTATTGTATAACATATTTTATATGATCCATTTTCTGGAATTCCTGCATATAGATGATAATATCTATTTCCATTATAGGTCATTGCACTTGGGTTAGATTCATATTCGTTATTATTATTTAAACTCCATACTGATAGTGAACCAATACCTGATGTGCTACTTGTTGCTGTAGCACTACTATAATCATATTGAACCGGATTTACTAAACTAGGTGTTTTATTATTTGGAGTTAAATAACTCGGATATGTAGCATTTGTTTCATCAACAGCAGTGTTTTGAACAATAGTTGATAATAATGAACTACTATGATTGCTTGTATCTTGGGTATAAGTTAGTCCACATACTTCATCTTCATCTGCTACATTACTAAATACTAAACCATCCAATTTTCTATTCCAATATGGGGATGCTCCTGTTGAACAACTTATACTTCTTGTATAATTAGCTGATTTATTTAGCGTTCCATTTACATTGATTGTTATATCTGGGATTCTATTTTCAATACTACTTTGAATTAAAAATGTTCCAAAACTACTATTTGTATGAACAGTAAAATAAGCCAATGTAAAAGGAAGCCCTATTATTAGAACTACTATAACTATAATACTATGTATAATTTATTTTTTTTGTCCAACTTCCTCATTTATACACCCCAAAAAGAATGTTGTTAACATCCCTTTATTATTATTTCTATTATATATCTATATAATACCATAATTACGATGTTTTATCCAACAAAAAATCTACTATTTAGTAGATTTAATTTCTAAATATTCACTTGGAACATTTATGTTATTTTTCTCATATTCTTCTTTTAAATACTTCATAAATGCCCTATTAACACCATAATGGTTATTTGGTAAACAATCAATTTCAACTTTATAGATATAGTTATTAGCGTTTAGCTTTTCTACACCTAGGAAATGAACTTCGTCTTGAACTTCATTCATTTCACGTATCTTTTTACCAACTACTTTTAACATAGATTCTAAAGAACTAATAGAGACATCTTTACTAATAGGTAATTCTAATATTAATTTAGTATTATACATACTATGGTTGATTACACTTGTTATTAAACTATTACCTATAACCATTACTTCTCCACTATAAGATTTTATCTTAGTGGCTTGTAATCCTAGTTCTATAACTTCTCCTTTAAATCCATTTATAGTTACAACATCACCTTGCATATAATGATTATCAAATATAATTGTAATACCTGCTAGTAAGTTTTTGATAATATCTTGAAAAGCTAAACCGATTATTGCTCCAGCTACTCCCACTGAGGCAATCAAACTAGTGGTTTTAACACCATATACACCAAGAATACTGATAATTGTAATAAACGCTATAATATATTTAGTAACATTCTTTATTAAGTTAACAATTGTAGCTTCTCTTTTTTGTTGAACTTTACTCTTTTTAATTCCAAATTTATTAATAACTAAAACTTTATTAATAACTTTAGATAAAATAATATATACAACGAAAGCAATTAATATAAACACTATTGGTTTATATATTTTATCTGGAATAACAAATTTTAATATCATAATCTACTTTTTCTTTCCTTTTTTCTTATCTTTTGGGTCTTCTTTTGGTTCTTCATTTGGTTCTTCTTTTTCTTCATCGTCATCTTCTTTTTCTTCAACGACTTCTGCTTCTTTAATACCTATTTCCTTTTTATCATTTTTATTAAATACAAAACTATCTTTATATACAAAGAAACTAACTATATCAATTATTCCATATATAGCCATCAATAATCCAAGAATAGATAATGTAACATTAGAAACTAATATTATATACAATCCTACTGCTATGAATAAAAATCCCATGATAATTAAAGCATAGAACTTAGAATCTCTATCAGTAGTATAGAAAGTATTATATAATCTAGCAACTCCAGCAATTATTAAATAACCACCCATAATAAATCTAACAATTAGTTCTATAGTGCCAGCTAAGAATATAAATAATATTCCCAAAACCAAAGCACTAATGCCGAAGGCCATTTCATTAGTATTTACTACTCCTAAATTTTTATCTTTTATACGATAATTAATTATTTTATAAGCTCCTACTGCTATTAAAACTCCTCCAACAAAATAGGAAATGAATTTAACTACTATATCTGGATTAAAAAATATAACAAACCCAATAATAGTCCATAAAATACCACTAATTAACGAAACATTTTTATTTTTCATTGTTTAACTCCTTTTCCAACATACCTAATAATTCTTTTTCTTTTTCAATCATTCTAGGAATAACTACAGTTTTAACTCCTTTGGATTTAGTTTCAAGATCTCCCTTTAAATTATCTTTCATCTCTCTAGTTAATTCAAACTCGCCCTTAAGTATAGAAAAACTTATTAGTTTGATAATCTTATTAACTTTAACTATTTTATATTCACTTTTACATGCGCCAAAATCTTTTGCATTATCATGTTCATTATAATGCGTATAAATCTCAATAATCTTCTTATTATCATTATAAATAATTTTTTCGAATCTCAATATTTTCAACAAATTTAAAGTAATTATAAATATTAAAATAACAAGAAATAAACAATATTGATAATGATTAACTATTAACGTAGTGAATAAAATCATACATAATAGAAAAGAACCCCATAAAAATAATAAATAAAGATATCTTAAACGTTTATCACTCTTAAACTCCATAATTATTCTCCTCAATTAGATTATACAATCTTTTTATAATTATATCAAATATAAAACACCATCTATAATTATAATAATTTATATGATAAAATATAGAGTGTTTTAGGAGGTTATTATGTTTGATGTAACTATTGTCGGGGCAGGTCCTGCAGGATTATTTGCCGCCTACGAATTAATTGAAAATAATAAAAATTTAAAGATATTGCTATTAGATCAAGGTTCTTTTGCTAACCATAGGACCTGCCCTATGAAAATAACTGGAAAATGTGTTAACTGCCAACCTTGTGGAATTCTTTCTGGTTATGGAGGAGCTGGAACATTTTCTGATGGAAAATTAAACTTCATTCCTAAATTAGGAAAATCTGATTTATTTAAATATATGAGTATATCTGAAGCAAATAAATTAATAGATGATACTGAAGCAATTTTTAATAAATTTGGTATGGATAGTGATGCCTATCCTACTAATATGGATGAAGCTAGAAAAATACAAGAAGAAATTGCTAAAGTTGGCGCTAATTTATTGATTATTAAGCAAAAGCATTTAGGAAGCGATCATTTACCTGAGTATATTGATAATTGGACTAATTATCTAAAAGATAAAGGTGTTGAATTACTAGAAAGAGCTGAAGTAACAGATATTGAATATAAGGATGATATATTTAATGTTGTGTATAAATCCAAGAAAAAAGATATTGTTATTAAATCTAAATATGTCATTGTAGCCCCAGGCAGAACTGGAGCTAAATGGGTGCAAGAATTAGCAGATAAATATAATATACCTTATGTATCTCAAAGTATTGAGATTGGTGTTAGAGTTGAAGTAAGAAAAGAAATATTAAAAAGAATATGTTCAACTATTTATGATCCAACTATATTTATTAGAACCGATACATATAATGATCAAATAAGAACATTTTGTACTAATCCTGAAGGATTTGTTACTAAAGAAAATTATTATGGCTACATATGTGTAAATGGTCATGCATTAAAAGACACAAAATCAAATAATTCTAATTTTGCTTTCATTTCTAAAGTTAATTTAACACATCCGGTAACTAATACAAGGGAATATGGTGAATCAATTGCTAAGATAGCAAATACCTTAGGAGATGGAAAACCTATTGTTCAATCATTAAGAGATTTAAGAATGGGTAGAAGAAGTACTATAGAAAGAATCAATAAAGGATTTGTGGAGCCAACTTTAAAAGATGTAGTTGCAGGTGATCTTGCTTTAGTTCTTCCTCATAGAATAATTAAAAACATCTTAGAGGGATTAGAAACATTAGATAAAATTATCCCTGGAGTCAATAATGGCGAAACATTATTATATGGTCCAGAAATAAAATTTTTTAGTAATGAAATTACTACAGATAATAAAATGAAATTAGAAGATTATAACATGTATTTTGTCGGAGATGGAGCTGGAAAAGCTGGAAATATTGTTGCAGCTGGAGCCACTGGATTAGTGGCCGCAAGGGATATTTTAGAGCGTGAAAAAAAAGTTAAAAAAAAAGAGATAAAAATTGTTGACAAAGTGAATAAAATCGATTAGGATAATAATCACCAATTCGAGAAAACCTCGGATTGGAGCTAGTATCACACTAGTCAACCCCTTTTTATTCTTTGAGAGCATAAGTTAATATGCTCTCGTTTTTTTTATTTATTTAAAAATAAAAATGATAGATTATTAATCTACCATTTTTTTATAATAGTTATATCTTTTAATAGCATATTCTTTTTGACTAGTTAGTAATTCTTTAGCTAAATCTTTATCTTTAATTTTCAATGCATTAAATCTAACTTCATTATTTAAAAATTCTTCATATCTATCAAAGTTAGGTTCCTTACTATCTAAATATAATTTTTCTTCTTCAGGATTATATCTCATTAACAATTGATAACCTACATCTACCGCTAATTTACCTTCGCTTACAGAACAAGACATACCAGATTTAATACCATGTTCTACACACGGAGAATAAGCAATTATGATTGCTGGACCATTATGTTCCATAGCTTCTTTAAATACTTTGATTGTGTGCATTGGATTAGCTCCCATAGCAATGCTTGCAACATAGCAATTTGGATAAGCCATAGCTATTCTAAATAAATCTTTTTTAGTAGTTCTTTTACCTAAATTAGCAAATTCTGCCACAGCACCCATATTACTTGCTTTACTCATTTGGCCACCTGTATTTGAATAAACTTCGGTATCTAGAATTAAGCACTTAATGTTCTTATTTTGATTCATAACATGGTCTAATCCTCCAAAGCCAATGTCATATGCCCAGCCATCTCCACCAACTGCCCAGACTACTCTAGATGGAACATAATCTAATAATTCTTTTAATTCTTTTGGAATATCTTTTCCTTTTAGTTCTTCTTTAACTTCTAAGGTTATTTTAGAATCATTAATATTATCTAACCATTTTTGATAAGAACTTTTTACTTCTTTATCTACAGATTCAATACTATTTAAGATTATATCTTTTATTCTATCTCTTTGATTTTCATATGATAAATGTATGCCCAGTGCAAATTCTGCATTATCCTCAAATAAAGAATTTGCCCAAGGAATATTATATGGTGTTGATGGAACACTTCCACCATATATTGATGAACAGCCAGTGGCATTCGCTATTACTAATTCTTGTCCATATAATTGAGTTAATAATTTTATGTATGGTGTTTCACCACAACCAGCGCAAGCACCATGGAATTTAAACTCACTTTTTTCAAAGCTTGCTCCTTTAACATTATACTTATCTAAAACTTTAGGATTTTCATAGTTTTCAAAATATTTTTCAACTATTTTTCTATTATTTTTATTTCCTAAACCAAAACTTAAAGATTTAGTTGGACAATTTTTAATACATAAACCACAGTTAGTACAATCATATTCAGATATAGCTAAATAATAGTTATATTCTTTATTTATTATACTTGGTTTTCCAACATCTTCTTTTAATAATAATGGTCTTATAACTCCATGAGGGCAAACTATATTACACATTCCACATTCAATACATTTCTCAGGATTCCATAAAGGAACTTCATAAGCAGTCTTTCTTTTTTCATATTTACTTAAATCACATGGAAAAGCACCATTTCTAAATGGAATCAATTCACTTACCTTTATTTCGTTACCTAATCTAGCATTAATTCTATCATAGATGTTTTTCTTTAGTTTCACGGGCTCATCAGTTAAGGAAACTTTATCTAAAACTTTTAAGTTTTCTAAAGCCATATTAATTGAATTAATATTATTGTTTATTACTTCTTCGCCTTTACTCTTAAATGATTCTTTTATTAATTCACTTATTATTTTAATTCCATCTTTAACATTTAATAAATTCAATATTAGTAATTCCATTATCTTACTAATTTTACCATTTATATTATTATCTTTAGCTATTTTAGAAGCATCTATATAATATACTTTAATATCTTTATCTAATAATATTTTTTTAATATCATTAGGCAAATAGTTATTTAACTCTTCTTCTTTTTTAGGAGTATTAATAAGCAATATTCCTTTATCTTCAATATCATGTAAGCAATTAAACTTATGGAAATATTCTTCTTTAGTTACTACAACTAACTTAGGATTTAAAACATAGAATGGAGCATCTATTTTATTTGAACTCCATCTTAAATTAGATACAGTAACTCCTCCAGACTTTTTAGAGTCATATTCAAAATAGCCTTGAACATATTTATCTTCTTCAGAAATAATCTTTAATAGTTCTTTACTAGCACTAACCATTCCATCAGAACCAAAGCCATATATTTTAGCTTCTTCACAGTCTAATTTAATATTAATTATTTTTTTATCTAAACTTAGATTAGTTACATCATCTTCTATGCCTATTGTAAAATTATTCTTTAATTTATTATTAAGCATTTCATAAACACTATAAATATCTGATGGAGTAGTATTTTTGCTTGATAAGCCATATCTTCCTCCAACTATTTCAATATCTTTATCTTTTAATGCTCCTAAGATATCTAAGTATAATGGTTCTCCAGGACTACCAGATTCTTTAGTTCTATCTAAAACAGCAATTTTTTTAACAGAACTAGGTAAAACATCTAATAAATACTTTTGACTAAATGGACGATATAAATGAACATTAATCATACCTACTGATCCACCATTTTTATTTATTTCATCCACTACTAATTTTATTGTTTCAGTAACACTTCCCATTGCTATAATTATATTTTGAGCATTCTTAGCGCCATAATAATTAAATGGATGATAATCAGTTTTCATAACTTCATTTATACTTTCCATATAACTATTAACTATATCAGGCATATTATTATAAAGTTCATTTCTGGCTTCAACTGTTTGAAAATAAATATCTTCATTTTCAGCCATACCATATTGAACATCATGAGAAACATTCAAACTCTTCTTTTTAAATTCATTAATTTCTTTCCAAGGAACTAATTTTAATAAATCTTTATCATCTATGGACTCAATTGTATTTAATTCGTGACTAGTTCTAAAACCATCAAAGAAATGAATGAATGGAAGGCTACCTTTTATGGCAGATAAATGCGCTACTGCAGCTAAATTTTGAGCATCAAAAACATTGGATGATGATAACATACAAAATCCAGTTTGTCTTGTTGCATATATATCAGAGTGATCACCAAAAATTGATAAAGCATGAGTAGCAACTGTTCTTGATGCTACATGAATTACTCCAGGTAAACATTCTCCAGCTATTTTATACATATTAGGAATCATTAGTAATAATCCTTGACTAGAGGTAAATGTAGATGCCAAAGAACCTGAGAGCAAAGCTCCATGTAGAGCCCCAGCTGCTCCAGCTTCGCTTTGCATTTCAACTACCTTAGTCCAACTACCAAAAATGTTTTTTAAATCAGTAGAACTAAGTTTATCAATATTCGAAGCCATTGGGCTTGATGGAGTTATTGGATAAATGCTTGATATCTCGCTAAATAGATATGCAACTCTACTACAAGCATTATTACCATCAACAGTTTTTTTCATACAATCACCAATATCATTATAAAATAAAGTTAAATAAAAGTCTATTTTAACAAAAAAAAGAAGTTATTTTATAACTCCATTTGTATAACTAATTGCCGCATTTAATCGATTTTCTTCATCATCTAAACCACTTAAAACGGTCTCTTTGTAATCATCTTTACAATATGCTGAAGTTAATTCTCTTTGACAATCAATTAAAGATATTGCAACATCTTGCAATGACTTCATTAAATATTGATTAAACTCATCTTCTGGATTCTCTTGAATCCTAGTCCATAACAGCCCCATAATTTCTCCAACTTTAGCGTTTACATTGTTTTGGGCTGTAAAAATATCCTCAAAACTTCCCATGTGTTCTCCTTCCTACTTGTTTAATATATCCTCAATTTTCATTAATCTATTATATTTAGCTATTCTTTCTCCTCTACAAACTGATCCTGTTTTGATAAATGGTATACCAAAACCTACAGCTAAATCAGCAATAAAGGTATCCTCTGTTTCGCCACTTCGATGTGAAATAATTGTTTTATAATTATTCTTCTTAGCAACCATTATTGTCTTTGTCATCTCTGAAATTGTTCCAATTTGATTGGCTTTAAGTAATATTGCATTGCCAGCGTTGCTTTTTATACCTTCTTCCAATAGTTCAGAATTAGTACAAAAATAATCATCTCCAACTAACATAACTTTAGATCCAATTAGTTTAGTTAAAACTGCTAAGCTTTCAAAATCCCCTTCTTCAAATGGGTCTTCGATACTTATAATAGGATAATTTCTAACTAAGTCAATATAATATTTAACTAAATCATTACTATTCAATAATTTTCCATCTATTTTATAAGCATTACTTTCTTTATCGTATATCTCAGAGGCCGCAACATCTAAAGCAATCAAAACTTCCTTTCCAGGTCTATAATTAGCTTCATTAATCGCATCTAAAATCAAATCCAAGGCCTCAGTAGTTTTAGATAAATTAGGAGCAAATCCTCCTTCATCGCCTACTCCTGTTGATAACCCTTTCTTCTTTAATATATTTTTTAGAGTGTGAAATATTTCAGAGGCGGCTTGAATTCTTTTGGCTTCTCCTTTTATTATAGGTACAATCATAAATTCTTGAACATCTAAACTATTATCAGCATGAGCGCCGCCATTGATTATATTAATCATTGGAATTGGTAAACTAACCTTTCCATAAGTAATATATTCAAATAATTCTTTATTTTGCAACTTTGCTAAGCATTTTAATGATGCTAAAGAAACAGCCAACATTGCATTTGCGCCCAAATTGCTCTTATTTTTAGTTCCATCTAATTTTAATAAAGTCTTATCAACACTAACTTGATCTAATTTTTGCCCAATTAAAGCATTTCTAATAGTTGTATTAACGTTTTCTACGGCTTTTAAGACACCTTTACCATTATATCTAGATAAATCACCATCACGTAACTCTAAAGCCTCTTTAGAGCCAGTTGAAGCACCACTAGGAACTGATGCTACTGCACTTATATTATTGGCAAGAGTCATTTCTACTTCTATGGTTGGATTTCCTCTACTATCTAGTATCTCTCTTGCTACGATTTCTTTTATATTCATCAAACTTCACCTTCATATCTAGTATAACTAAATTGCAACCCTTTAACAATAAAAAATAGATGTTTTACACATCTATTTACTAAACCAAAAAGTTTTCACTACGACGTCTTAATAACAAAACATTAATGAAATTAATAAGTCCGTATCCAAGTAAGTAAATGCCTGTAACTTTAACTAACATATCATTATTAGTTAATATAGTAACTATAGCTATTACACAAAATAATATTCCTATTACTAAAGTAATTAACCATGAATCTTCATTAAATTTTCTAAGAACTAATGCAATATTCATTTTTTGAATACCAGCAATAATTAAATATATTGCTAATAATATCCTCAATATATTATGCATACTAATAACTAATATACCAATTATTATTAAGAATGCTCCATATATTAAATTATTGTTAAATAATGAAATATCTCTACGAACAAAATATGAATAAACAACATTGACGCCATTTATTATTAATATGATTCCACTTATAATTGCTACTACACTATTACTTAATTCAGAATTAGATAAAAACATAATTCCAGAAATAACACATAATAATGAAAAAACTAATGAAATAAGCGTGATGCGATTAAAAACTCCCTTTACTTTTCCAAATAGAACTTCAAACATAATATCACCTATTAAATTATACTAGATTACTAATCATTTAGCAATCAATTTGCAAAATTGCTTTTTAAAAACATATTTTCGTGCTATAATACTAAGCGATGAAAAGGAGGTAACTCGTATGACATTTAGAGAATTAACTGTTGATGAGTTTAAGAGCTTCTCTGAAAGTCATCCATTGGGCAGCTTTTATCAAACCATAAACTATGGTTTGCTATCAGCAGAACATGGTTATGATTATGATTTAGTTGGTTTAATTGATGAATATGGCATTATTAAAGCGGCTTCTTTAATTTTAATCAAGCCCATCGGAATAAAATGCTTCTATGGTTATGCTCCCAGAGGATTTCTTATAGATTATAATAATCAAGAATTACTAGAAGAATGGACTAAAAAATTAAAAGAGCATTATTATGCTAAAAATTTTGTTTTCATAAAAGTAAATCCTAATATTATAATTGGAGAATTAAATAATAATGAAATATTTTATAATAGTGATAGTATTTTAAAAGAAATACTTCCTAATTATGGTTATAAAAAACTTAAAGATAATTTATATTTTGAATCATCTTTACCAAGATTTAATGCAATTATTGATTTAAATAATTTCAATGATATGGATATAGATAAGAATACTAAAAATAAAATACGTAAAGGATCTAGAAAAGGATTAGTGTTTAAAAAATATGACAATAGTTTCTTAAGTGATTTCTATGAAATAGTAAAAAATAAAATTAATAGAGAAGAATTCTTTTATAAAGATTTGTGGACTGTATTTTCTAAAGACGATAATATTGATTTATTCTTAGTTACTGTAGATTATTATTCATTTTTACAAAATAGTCAAAATGCATATGATAAAGAATTAGAAAAAAATACTAAATTGAATTATTTAATAGCTAATAATTACAGTAGCAAAGTTATTAATGCCAAAATGAGTAGTGATAGAACTATACTTACATATAAAAATGATATTTTAGAAGCTACTAAGGGTATGCAAGAGAATAATAGAGTTGTTTTAGCTGGAGCAATATGTATTAAACATAATAATACTGTATCAATTCTTTATAGCGGATATAATCAAAATTATAAAAGATTTGCTCCTAATTATTATCTTCATTATAATATTATTAATTATTATAAGAATGAATATGACTACTTGAATTTAAATGGAGTTGTTGGAGACTTTAAAAACGAAAATAAGTATAGTGGCTTAAATAGATTTAAATTAGGATTTAATTCTAAAATATGTGAATACTTGGGAGAATATGATTTAATAATTGAACCTAAAAGTTATGATATACTTCTATCCAACGGGGTATTAGCTAAAGAATTTAATAAAAAAGACATAAAAAATGCTCAATAGTAATTGAGCATTTTTTATTACATTTTTTCTGGAACCTCTATAGCCAAAATATTTAATAATAGATTAGTTATTTCATAAACAATTTTAGTTAAACATAGCCATGATTCCCTTTTTAATTCATTTTCTTCTTTTAAAATAATATGTTCAGTATAAAATCTATTATAACTAGTTGTTAAATCATATAGATATTCAGTAATATCATTTAATGATTTATTATTAAATGATTTGTTTAAAACACTATCTAAGTTGTTTAGCAGTAACATTAATTTCCTATCATATTCACTGGAAATAACACTAATCTTACTATAATTGATGTTACTTTCCTTAGCTTTAGTTAATAAAGACTTCATTCTAACTACAGAGTATAAAATATATGGTCCAGTTTTGCCTTCTAAATCACAGAATTTTTCTAAATCAAATACATAGTCAGAATCTCTAACTGGTAAAAGATCAGCATACTTGACTACAGAAATAGCTATTTTCTCAGCAATTTCTTCTCTATTATTTGTAATATCACTATTCAATCTTTTCAAACATTCATCTTTAACTGATGATAATAAATCTTCTAAGCGCATTACTCCACCATCACGAGTTTTAAATGGTTTACCATCCGGACCATTCATTGTTCCAAAACCAGCAAATACTAATTTTGTCTCCTTTGGAGCTATCTTAGCTTTATAAGCGGCACGAAAAGCTTGAACAAAATGTAATTCTTGTCTTTTATCTACTAAATACCATATTTCATTAGGATTATAGGCTTTAATTCGATCATAAATAGTTGCTAATTCAGTTGTGCTATATAACAAACCTCCATCACTCTTTAGTATTAACATAGGGGGTATTTCTAACTTATCATCTTCTTCAGAAACAAATATAACCTTAGCTCCTTCACTATCCTCCAAAATATTAATTTTGTTTAAATAGTCTAATAATTCTGGAATAAATTCTTCTTCATCACTTTCGCCTTTATATAAATCAAATGTTGTATTTAAACGTTTATAGATACTTAGAATGCTCTTTCTAGAAACCTCCATTATTTTTAACCATAAATCGTAAATACCTTTTTCATGATTTTGTAATCTTTTTGTCATTTCTTGAGCTTCTTTTAAATAAGAAGCATCTTCTTTAGCTTTATTGGAAGCATATGGATATATTTCTTCTAATAAAGCATTAGTTATATCTACATCTTCATAATCTCCTGTGTGAGAACCATTAAAATAAGACCAATTTGGATATCTTTTAGATAATTCTAATATAACTAATCCTAAAGGCCTACCCCAGTCTCCTAAGTGAGTATCTGATATAGTCTCATAGCCTAAATAATTGCATAATCTTTTTAGGGCCTCACCGATGTTGGCACTTCTTAAGTGTCCAACGTGCAAACTTTTAGCAACGTTTGCACCACCATAATCTAAAAATATCTTTTTATCTATCTTTTCATATTTATAATCATCAATATTAGTCCAATCTATTAATGCTTGGTCACTAATAGTCATATTAATAAATCCTGGACCAGCTATATTCACATCCTTAAAAAATGAATCTTTAGATAATTTTTCAACTATATCTTTAGCAATTTCAATTGGACTTTTATGAAATTCCTTAGCTAAAGTCATCGACCCATTGTATTGATATTCACCTAAGTCTGGTCTATTTGATTCATTAACAACTACACTAGAAACATTATAACCACTATCTTGCAATGATTTTTGAATCATGTCTTCAAGTATTTTATAAAACTTTTTCATGCAATCACCTAGATTTATTATACAAAAAAAAGTCTTTATTTAAAAGAATAATATAAAAAAAGTAAGTAGTTTCCTACTTACTCTTCAATAACTTTTGTTTTAGCAATTAAATCATGCAATCCTCTTTTATCATTTCGATAACATATCATCACGAAAGAAGCAATAGCTATTAATAAAAACGTATAAATAATTATTGAATTTACTATAGAATATATTCTAAGTTTTAAAGTTACTACCGCGATTATATTCAAAAATATTCCAACTGTATTTCCAATAAGAACATAGTAAAAAGGTAATAATCTGAGAAAATAATTTGAAAAGCCAAGTTTTTTCTTAGATGCACTAACCACCTTAATTTTCATTATTTTCTTTCCTAAGGTTTGACCATCAGTAGCTTTTTGAAAAAACACAAAATAACCAATTAAAGCTATCTCTGTAATTATACTTGTGCTTACACTATACTTATTCAAATAATATATATTTTTTTCGTTTTCCTTTATCGCTTTTTCTGTGGGTATTTCTTCCTTATAAGCTTTTTCTAAAACTTCAGTATATTCCTGATATTTTACTTCATATTTATCAAATGTAGGGTTAATAATTCTAATACTAGCAACCATACTTATAATGGAAAATACTAGCATTACATCCAATAAATATGCGACAATTCTTTTATATGTTCTTGCTTCTTTATTCATAAGACTCCTTAATATGTTTGTAATTTAGATGATAATTTTACTGAAGCACTTAATTCTTTGCTATCTCTTATATAAGTAATCTTTATTGTATCTCCAACTTTATATTTATATAATTCATAACGTAAATACGCAACATTACTAATATTCTTATCGTTTATTTTAGTAATAATATCTCCAGTTTGTAATTTAGCACTAGCTGCTGAAGTATTCTTTTGAACATCAATTACAATAACACCTTCAGTAATCTCGCTATTTGTTACATACCCATAATACCTTGGATCACTTTTTGCAACATCTATATTTAACATAGATATACCTAAATATGGATATTCACTTGATTCGCCATTAATAATTTGTTCTGCTTTTTCTTGAGCTATCTCAATTGGAATAGCAAAGCCCATTCCTTCAACACCAGTAGATGATATTTTTGCAGATATAACCCCGATCACATCCCCATTTGAATTACATAAAGGGCCACCAGAATTACCATTATTAACTGCTGCATCAGTTTGTAAAACATTCATAATATAATCTGTATCCATACTATTATCAACAGATACTTCAACTAATCTTTCTTTACCAGAAATAATTCCTCTTGTAACAGTCCAAGAATAAACGTTATCTAATGGTGCTCCAACTGTGAATGTTGTATCTCCAACTCTTAAACTTTCTGTTTTTCCAATAGAAACAGCCTTAGCATTCTCTTTTGTTTTAACTTTTAATATGGCTATATCTGTATAATTATCTCCACCTAGTAATTTTGCTTCAACTATCTCTCCATCAGTATAAGTTATCTTATAATTATTACCATCAGCTATTACATGATGATTGGTGATAATATAAGTAGTTTGATCGTCTATTTTGTAGATAAAACCACTTCCTGATGCTCTTAATTTTTTATCATTATAAGTAGACACAACAATTACTGAGTCATAAACATTATCTACTGCATCTGCAATTCCTTCATCAGTAACTGTAACATCTCTTTCTATTTTAGTAATTGTTTCTTGAAATATAGCAGGAAATTTATATATAAAGCTATAAGCTAAAAATACTCCCAATAATATTCCAAATAAAGCATATATTATTACTCTTGTTTTTTGTTTTGAATTTTGTTTCATAATTAAATCCTCACAATCTCTTTATAATTCTCTGGGAATCCCATTGTTTCTAATATTAGATCTATACCAATTGTTTCCAATTTTCCATCTAATATATCTAATTCATAACTTATTTCATTCATCATTAAGACAAAATCTTCTTCTTTTAGTATTTGTTTCATAATGATAACAATAGCAAATAAATCATTTATACCATATATATATTCATCATCTTCTTTTTCAATATTTAATATATCGTGATACTTAGTTGGCCCAATTCTTTTATTTGTTCTGTTGTTAAAACACAAATCTTCATGAGCACATAAATTACGATAATTTGCTAAAATAGGTAAATAATTAATTAAACTTGGAATAGAAACATTATAGATGTTAGACATTTCCTCTTGGTCTTCTTTTTGTAAAACAGAGAATAGTTCACTAACTATTCCAAAGGATAATACTTTTACAACAACCCACATAGGAATATAACCATAATTCTTGATATAGTGGCTAGTTGCAGTATGCTGTTTACCATTAACATTTATCTGCCTTTTCATTTTTCTAATTAAATCGTTAATTTGTCTGGTTTTATTATAATCTTTAGAAAAGTTTTCGGCATTTAAATAGTTTTGCTCTTTAAAACCATGATTTTTACTCATGACATAAGACAAGATACTCTTCAAGTTATTTTCAACAATTAAAATGTTTTTAAAAAGTATATTTCTCAATTGTCTATCAAAATTAAATAATCCATATAATTCTCTAAAGTGAGTGCCATTAATAAATTTTCTGCTGCCATCATCCCTTAAAAATAGATGTCTATATCCACTTATAAAGAAGTAGTTTTCACGAAGAAGAACTTCTTTAACATAGTCAATATCATCTATTACTAGGCCTTTTTGTTTTAACAATTCAATTTGTTCGTCTAGACTTTTAAATGTTTTTGACCCCATCTTTATTCACCTACATCTTATTATACCACAAATTGTTATAAGAAGTGTGATAAATGTATCTATTTTGTTATAAAAATTTGTTATAATAATTATGGTGATTTTATGCCTGCATTATGGACACATTATAAATTTGGTTTGGATTTATTAAATAATATAAACAAAGAATTAAAAAATGAAATAGAAAGTTCAATTAATTATTATAATATGTTTAACCAAGGATTTGATAATCTTTACTATTATCCAATCCATTGGAATTATTATAGAAACATGGCTGTTAGAGCCCACAAAAAGAATATTGATAAATTTTTTGATAATATGATTACTTATATTTTAGATAATAAACTAGAAGATAATAGTGATTTAACTAATATGGTTTATGGATTTATTAATCACTATACTGTTGATACTATTATTCATCCATTAGTAAATTATCAAGTTAAACATTTAAATATTTCTCATACTAAAATCGAATTTTCTTTAGATAGTCCAATTGCTAATAATTATAAAAAGAAAGATTATAAAAAGGTTATACCTAGATTGAGATTTTCTAAAAAATTAATTGGATTAATCAATTGGACGTTTGAAAAAACTTATGGCGAGAAAAAAATAGGTAAAATATTTAATAGATCTCATAATAATGACTATTATATATATAGGTATTTTGTTCATGATAGTAAAGGAAGAAAAACTAAGTTTTATAGTTTTATAGATAAAATAGTTAGAAAGAAGGAACTTAATCTTCAGGATAATACTTTCTATATTAAGAATTTTGATGAAAGAATACTAAATAAAAATAAAGAAACATGGCATCACCCTAAAGATATAACAAAAGAATATAACTATAGTTATGAAGAATTATATGACTATTCAATTATTATATGTACTAAATTAAATGAAATGGCATATCAAGTTCTCCATAATAAAAAAGATAAAGATATACTAGTCCAATTAATAAAAAGAATAAGTATTAATAATATTCAAGAATTCCTAGACTTATAGCCTTAGCTATCTTCTCTTGGTATTCTTTTTTTATTAACTTATTTCTTTCTATATTGTTAGATATAAAACCACATTCTATTAAAACCCCAGGAATCTTTAATTTATTGAACATGTATGTATCCTTAGGAATTTCTTTAACTTCCCTTAGGCCTCCGAGAATATTATTCATATTCTCTTGGATTACCTTAGCTAATGCTTTATTATCTTGATAATAAAAGACCTGAGGGCCACTGTAAGATAAATCAGATAAATAATTTAGATGTATACTTAAATAAATATCTGCAGAGCTATTATTGATCATTTTTATCCTATTATCAAAATCACTTTTTTTGCGGTAATTAGCCTTAGGATTAGATAAATCATAATCTCCTTCCCTAGTAAGTAGGACCTGGGCTCCAAGTTTAATTAATTCTTTTTCTAAATATTTACTTATACTTAAATTAATATCTTTTTCATAGATGTTTTTATATGTTGCTCCAGGATCTTCAGATCCATGCCCTGGGTCTATTATTATACTCCTTCCAGTTAAAGGAAGACTTGCTTCAACTTGATAGGCACTGGTAATTAAAACACCAATAAAAAAGTAAAAAAGAACACTAAAATATTTTTTCATATTATACTTTATGTTCTAATAAAAAAAGAATGCTATAAAGCATTCTTTTAATCGTATTCGATATAGAAAACTAATAGAATGGCAAATACTATACCATATATACCAAGAATTAAACCAAATGTAGACATAACCCCTGATAATAAGAAATATGACATAAAGCCAGTAAAAATTAAAACTACCGCTGTTAAATATTTATTTGTTCTAATAAATTGAAATAATAGAAAGTTTGTTATATTAATTATAAATAATAAACCTCCTGGAATATCCCAACCACTAGAAGAAAAAACAACTAATGCAAGAATGAAATAAGCAATCATCATTGCATCTGTCAAGTAAGTCATAACCTTTCTCATCCAAATCACCCAACTTAATTATACAACAAAAAAGCAAATAAGCCAAATTATTTGCGTTTTATTTATATTATTCTTTGATATGCTATCCTTGGTGTTCCATCTTCAACATGAATTATTCCACACTTTACAAAGTTATTCTTTTCTAATAGATGTTGCATTATTTTGTTATCTTCATGAGTGTCAATTCTAATATTATTTATTATACTACTGCAGTAATTAAGGCATAAATCAAGTATTCCTCTTTTCTTTCCAGAGGATGCAATTCGATGAATAGTTCCATATTGTTCATCATTTAACCAACTACCATCAATTTGATTATATGTTTCATCGGCCCCAATAATAAAAGTAAAAACTCCATATATAATATTATTCTCTTCTATTACGTAACTATTATTATTCTTTATATCTCGAACAATAACTTCTTTAGTTGGATTTGTCTTACCCCATTGAGTTGGGTTACCATTTAGTATCATTTGCTCTCTAGCATAAGCATATAAATCCATAATGGTATTTAAATCATTCATATTTGTATTTCTTATTACCATATTATATTTCCTTCAATACTTCTCCTAAATTATCATTATTTTTAGGACTTTTTATATCAATAATTATAGCTTTAGGATATTTCTCATGTATAATTTTTGTGGCTTTAGGAGAAGTGCCACTGCCACTATAAAAAATAAATTTCAATTCTTTATTATTAAAATCCAATTTACTTAATAAAGTATTAATTGCAGGAGTTAAATTACCATTCCAAATGGGGGAACCAATTATTATTTCATCATATTTATCTATATTGTAATCAAATTCTTTTAACTTAGATTTATAATGAATTCCAGCTTGGAACCCTCCAACTAACAATTGCAACGCGAAACTTTTAGGCATCTTCTTCCTAGTTTCGATCTTTCTTATATCTATTCCTTTTTCTTTAAGTATTCCTGCAACTATGTCGCCGTTGCCACTTAAACTATAATATATAAACAATTTTTTCATATAATTCACCTAAAATTTATTCTATTATACCAAATAATTATCTTAATTTCTAAAAAATGTTTATTTTTGATTATAAGTTACCTAATTTCCCTATATAATAACACACTCATAAAACAAAAAATCCGAACTTATCGGATTTAGCTTTATAATTGTAATTATTAAATATACCTTAAGATTTTTTCTGTTTTGATTCTCTTATTAATAAGATATTTAAGAATATCACAATACAGCAAAAAACTATAGATATTATTCCAACCGGAGTAACATATCTGTCTGTTGAGGATACAACTAATGTCCATATGTTAAATGCTAAAAATTCTAATGCCCCAACAATAGATACAATATATGTTTTTGAAAAACCACCAATTAAAGATAATATGACAAACGGGATTGAATAATAAATAAAAGTTGCAAGCACCCAACCATATGTAGAAGGATATATACGACAACATCTTTCAAGAAAACTTGGAGAAATCATTAATAAAAGATCAAATAACAATGGTAACATAGCTATTATTACTATCTTTTTATTAAGTTTTTTCTTGGATGACTTAATTTTTATCTTATCAAAAGGCATTATAAATGAGCATATTAATGCCAAAGCAACTACCGCTATCAATATTAAAAGATAATTATACATAAGAAAATCATCCTTTCTTCTATTCTTTATTTTAAGTATATCATATTATTTTTTTATTATATAAAAAATTCATCAACTTTTGATTCTATTTTATATCCAAATCGCCTTTAACCAAATATTTACCGATTCTTTCTAATTCTTGATATACCCTAATTTTGGCCTCTTCATTCATCCACCAATTATCCTTGCCACAATTTCTGCCTTCTTTATCCACAGTTCCAATATATTGAATTTTATCTAAAGGATAATCTAATTTACTAGCACACATTTTTATTCTTCGTAATGCAAAAGCAGCACCCATTATTAAGATATTATTATACTTACTAAAGTCTTTTATAATATTTTTGCTAAACACAAGATTTTCATATATATTAGTAGCGTTCTTTTCCAAGACAAACATCTTTGAATTATAATTATAATCGTTCACTAATATATTATAAACATTATCACATTCTGTTCCCTCAAAATTATCAAGTAAACCTCTATTTCCACTTATAACAACCAATGTATTATCATCTATAACTTCTCTTTTAAATAAATCATCAAATAATTGAGTTATTCCTTTTAAATTATTATTACAAAGAATAATTAATAAATCTGACTTTCTTAAATTCTTAATATCATCTTCAATAAACAAAAAATTACTTATTGCTTCAATATTCTCAGTCTTATTCATATTCGCTCACCTATATATAATTATACCATATTAGAAAGTTTATGTGACTTGCCACAAAAAAACACTTATAAAAAAAATCCCGAATAAACGGGATTTTCGTTATCTCTTACTAAATTGTGGAGCACGACGTGCTTTCTTTAAACCATACTTTTTACGTTCTTTAACTCTTGGATCTCTAGAAACAAAACCAGCAGTTTTAAGAATATGTCTATAACTATCTTCTCTAGATTGATCTGTATTTTTATCAAATTCTAATAATGCTCTAGTAATAGCTAATCTTATAGCGCCTGTTTGACCACTAAATCCACCACCATTAACTTTAACATCGATATCAAATCTATTTTCATTATTTGTTGCTAATAATGGTTGTTTTAAATCCATAACTAAAGTAGCATAAGGCATATATTCATCAACATCAACACCGTTAACAGTTATACGACCTGTTCCTCCAGTTAATTTTACTTGTGCAACTGATCTTTTTCTTCTTCCTGTTGCTGTCCAAACTTGTTTATTTGCCATAAATCCTCCTAATCAATTTCTACTGCTACTGGTTTTTGAGCTTCATGTTTATGATTACTATCTGCATAAACAAATAATTTCTTACCCATTGCTCTACCAAGTCTATTATGAGGAAGCATTCCTTTTACTGCTCTTTCTAGCATTTCTTCAGGATATTTTTCAATCATAACTTTAGCAGTTCTTTCTCTTAATCCTCCTGGATATCCAGAGTGATTATAATATTTCTTATCTTCTAATTTGTTACCAGTTAATAAAACCTCTTTAGCGTTAATAATGATAACATAATCACCACAGTCAATATGCGGAGTGTAAGTTGGTTTATGTTTTCCGCGTAAAATATGTGCAGCCTTAGTTGCAACTCTTCCTAAAGGTTTAGAAGCTGCATCGATAACATACCAGTTTCTTTCAACTGTTTCTTTTGCTTGCATAAATGTTTTCATAATTTAATTCCTTTCATTATGTTATTTATTTTAGCTTTCCCAGGGCCTAATAAACTCCATAAATAAAATGTACCGATTAAAATTATATGCAAAAAAGCCTAAAAAGTCAATTAAAACTGGCTATTTTTTGACATTTTGCTCCAATTATAAAAAAAATACAAAAAATTATTAATTATTTAGTTTTAATTCTCCTGTTTTTGTGATATTATTTTATTGAAAGGAGCCTTTATATTTATGGATTTTAGTGGTTTAGGAGATGGAATGGGAGCTAACTTTTTAACATCAGTAGGAAATTTTGCTAATTCATACAATACTGTATTAGTTTTAGCACTTGTTTTAGCTATTTTAGGTTCATTATTAACATACTTTTTATTCTGTAAACCAGAAAAAAAATATGGCAGTAAGTTTTTAGACTGGCTAAGAGCTTTCTTAAACTTTGATGCTAAAGTAATTGAACCATTAGTTAAGATTTCTTACATGTTCTTTACTATCTATTTCATTGTTTACTCATTTGCATTTATAAGTCTTAGTTTTATGACATTCTTATATATGTTAATTGTTCCAGCAATTGCTCTTAGAATGGCATATGAACTAATAATGCTATTGGTTGGCATTTGGAAAAACACAAATGATATTACTAAAAAAATGAAATAATTTATATTATTTCTTTTTTTTAGTATTTAATCTTAATTAAATATAATCCATTGGGACTAACAGTAGTTAGTCTCTTTTCTTTTTCGGGATTATCTAACATATCTTTAATTGTATTTATTTCTACTTTACCTTTACCAACTTCCAGTAGAGCTCCAACTAAATTACGAACCATATAGCGATAAAAACCTACACCTATAAACTTTATATATAATACATTATTAAATTTAGTAATTTTTATGGATTTAATATGGCTATGGTAATCTTCTCTTTCACCTGCAACGAAATTCTTGAAATCATGAGTTCCTAAAAATAGTTTTGATGCTTTTTTCATTTTGTTAATATCCAGAGTGTTTTTAACATTCAAATAATAATTACTATCTTTTTTATTAGATAAATCTATTTTATATAGATAGGTTTTAGATAAAACACTATGGCGAGCATGAAAATCATCATTAACTGGTTTTATTTTTTTTACCTTTATGTTTTCTAGTTGTTCATTTAAACTACTTTTTATATTAGAAACATTCTTATTGGTTATAAAGTGAACTACTTGGTATTTAGCATGAACTCCTCGATCAGTTCTTCCGGCTCCTTTTACTTGAATATCTTCTTTTAATATCTTACTTAGAGCACGTTCTATACTTCCTTGAATGCTGGGAGCATTCTTTTGTCTTTGGAAGCCATTGAACTTAGAACCATCATAAGCTAAAACCATCATATATTTCATGAAACACCTCGATAGATATCTTTAATTAATTCATATATATCAGTATTATTATTCAATATTTTTTTATCTTTGTTAATATAATTAATAAATTCAATTATTCTAGGTGTATTAACCCATTTATATAAATTAGAATCATAAAAATCGCTAGTTTCGTATATTACTTCTTTATCATCTAAAACTAATATTTTTTTGGCTAAATTAAAGAATACTTCAACATGATTATCTATAACTACTATCTTCTTATTATAATCATTATGGAGTTTTAATAATAGTTTCTTCATAACTTCACGTTCTTTAAAAATTAGACTATTATATATAGAACCAATAATTATTATATCTTCATGTAATTTTGTGGCTAAATCTACCTTTAATAGTTCACTAGTAGATAAATCAGTTAATTTAGTATTAATATCAATTTTACTTAATTCAACCATTTTAAGGGCATTTACTAAATTATTAACCCCTAATTCAGATATTTTCTTATCCATGTCTAAAGTTGATTTATAACTACCTATAACACCAATTATTCCATAAGAATTAACTACATCTTTTATTTCCATAGGGCCCTCTTTAAACTTTCTTTATCTAAATATATCTCACTAATCAATCCATAACCCTTCAATAATAAAGATAAATCAACAATGAATGGTTCATCAAATCCTAATCTTTTTATTAATTTATCATTTTTAAGAATTTCTAAAGTGGGCCCCTCGGCTAATATATCATTACCATTATATATCATTAAATAACTTGTTCTTAAAACTAATTCCATATTATTAGTATAATTAATAAATAGAATATTATTTTCTCTTATAAAATTAAATAATTTATCTAATTCTTCATCTTTTAAATTATTTAGAACATTAAAAAATATTACTTTTTTATACTTAAGTAAGTCTTCATAATCAAAATCATCTTCAATCACATGATAATCTTTATAAGCCATAGTTAACTTTTTATTTAAGTTAACACTAATAATAGTAACATCCGTTTCCTTCATTTTATTACCTATTTTCTACATTAATACTTCTCTCTTTAATCTTTTTTAATTTTATGAAATGGTGATTAACTCCAGACTTACCTATTTTATAATCTGTTTCCAAACTAATTATATTAGCAAGCTCTTGATATGACACCTCAGGATATTTTTTACGATATTCCAAAACTAACTTAGTTTTTTCATCCAATAAATTTATTAAATCGTGATCTTCTAAATACTTAATATCCTCTAATTGCTTAGAACCACTTATTATTGTTTTTTCTAAATTTGCTTGTTCACAATTATTAAGTCTATTAACCATATTCTTGTGATCTCGATATATTCTAGTATCTTCAAATTCAAACAAAGAATTAATTGCTTTAAACATTTTAATTAAATCACTAATGCTTTCACTCATCTTAATATAAGTTATATATTTATATCCTCTTTTTAAAACTTTGGCATTTAGTTTAAAATCATTTAATAATTTGGCTATGTATTTAGCATCTTTTTCTTTATTTAAGATGAACTCTAAGTGATACCCACTGGTGCTAGGGTTAGATACATTTCCTACACCTAGGAAAGCACCTTTTAGGAAAGATAATTTTTCTTCATCACTATCTAAATTAGGTTCATCATTAAGCATTAAACTCTGTTTAATGAAATCTACTCTTTCATTTATTTCTAGCAAGTATATTTGTTTTACCCTAAATCTTTTTTGAATTCTTATTGTAACCTTAGGAGATATTCCGTATATTTCCTTTATTATTTTATATATAAATCTTGCTACAGATGCATTTTCTAAAGTTATAATTATTCCGCTTTTAATTTGAGAATTAAACCTTAAATACGCACTTATAATGCATCTTTTTTCAATTTCATTATTATCTAGTTTACTAATCTCTTCTTTTAACCTAGTGGTAAATGTCATTTTTCACCATCCATTAAATATGAAAATACTAGATATGCTGTTTTTAGTGAATCATGTCTATAGTGTTCATCTTCAATCAAATATAATTTATCTGCTATAATCTTTTTGTTCATTTTTTCTAACTCAGGCAAATCAAATTTTACTTGATCTTTTTGTTCTAAAGTCTCGTATTTCTTTACCAAACATGAATTCATTCTATGATTATTTGCTATGACTATGTCTATAGAGTTTTCGCCTAAATAACTTTCCAATAATTTAATATGATCACTTACTTTAAATCCATCTGTTTCTCCTGGTTGAGTAAATAGGTTACATATATATAGTTTTTTAGCCTTACTCCTATTTATTGATTTATTTAGTTTATCATTTAACAAATGAGGAATAATACTTGTGTATAAACTACCAGAAGATAATATAATTAAATCTGCCTCTTTAACAGCATCAAAAACCGCTGGATTAACTGTTATATCATTTGAATAGCATATCTTATCTATCTTCTTTTTAGTATTAGTAATTTGTTCTTCACCAACAATCTTTTTACCATCTGAAGTTATACCAACTAAATCAACATTATCTTCAGTTAATGGTAGGACATCTCCTTTTATGTCTAATAAACGAACTAAAACGGGAATTGCCTCACTAAAACTTCCCTTTGTATCTAAAAGTGCAGTTAATAATAGATTCTTTATTGAATGACTTCCTAGAGAACGAGACTTCTTAAAACGGTAATTCATTAAATCTTTAATTTCAGTATCACAATCAGACATTGCAATTAAAACTTTTGAGATATCTCCAACTGCGGGAATATGATAATCTTTTCTTAAAGCACCAGTGCTTCTGCCATTATCTGCAACCGATACTACAGCAGTAACATCTATAGGAAATAATCTTAAACCTTTTAATAATTGAGAAAGTCCACTTCCTCCACCAAATATAACAATCTTTTTCATAATCAATCACGCCTTTATTTTATCATAAAACATAGAAAAAAAGAACAAAACTGTTCTTTTATCTCGAATAAAACCATTGGTATAAGCCAGGATATCCAGGAGGATTCATTGTGTGAGAGTTAAAACTTCCTAACGGAGTTGATTTACTACTTCCATACCAACCTCCAGATGCTAAACCATAGTGTAAGTGTGCTCCAGTTGTGCATCTATCATATCCACCGTATTTTGAAGCGGTTGATTTACCTCCTCCAGAATACGCTACCACAGTATTAACTGATACTTTATCTCCAACTTTAACAGCAAAACTCTTTAAGTGCATAAATACTGTTGTGTATTGTTTTCCTTTAACCGTTACCCAAATATATAACATATTTCCACCACATGATGATCTTTCAACTATAGCACCAACTACTCCATTAGCAGTAGGATAAACCGGAGTTCCCTCAGAAACACCAATATCTATACCTTTGTGGTTAGAACTTGCACCTGCTGTTGGACTAACTCTATAACCATACAAACTTGTAATTTTTCCTTTAGGAACAGGTTTTAACCAACCAGCATTATCTGAAACATTAACACATACAGATAATAATTGATCGTCTTTACAACCCATTGCCTCATAGTTCTTAATCAATGTTTGCATGTTCTTGATTTCATCTTTAATGGTAATTGCTCCCTCTTCTAATTCAGCTAAAGCATCACCAAGTTCTTCATTAATTGCTTCATATTCTTCAATTTTTTTATCTAGTTTAACTTGATAAGCATCTAATCTTTTGCCTAACTTTTCATTATTCTTAATCATTAGTTCTAAACTATCCAATTTTTGTTCATTGTAGTCAGTTAATTGATTAATGGCATCCATCCTCATGATTAATTCAGTCATCGATGATGCCCCAGTGACATAAGAAACATATATATTTTCGTTTTCTAACTTTTGATATAGAATAAGTAAATTTTCTATTTCACTTTTTAGTTTCACTATTTCTTCATTAGTATGCTCAATTTGCTCTTCAACTGAAGTCATTTCTAATTGAGTTTGCATTAATTCATTTTGAGCAGCCTTTTGTCGATTTTTATTTGCGTTAATTTCACTTTGAGTTTTTTGCTTTTTATTTCTATTATCTTGTTCCTTTTTTTGCAATTCTTTTAATGTTTGTTTTAAAGAGCCTAAAGTTGAATCAGAAGAAATTTTAGGCGCAGCTTCAACACTCATCGGTCCAACAAACGAATAAATCATTAAAACAATAAGTAAGATTGCTAAATGTCTCTTCTTTATCATATTTTCAAATACTTTCTAACCGCGTTCAAACTACCAAACATTCCTATTAATGCCCCAAGGCCTAGAACTATAAATGCTATTTGGAACACAAAATTATATGGTGGAACTAACTTAACTATATCAGTTAAAATATGTCCATTTAGTTTCTCAAAGGCTATAATATAACCGTAAATTGTTAATATAATAGGAATTAATGAACCTAACACACCAATTATAAATCCTTCTATAACGAATGGTAATTTAATTGCAATATTACTTGCTCCAACTAAACGCATAATTTCTATTTCGCTACGACGTGAATATATTGTAAGTTTAATTGTATTAGTTATTAAGAAAGCTGTAACAAATATTAAAGCAATAACAACAACAATAGTAGCTTTTTGAATAACGTCAAACATAGATATCATTGTATCGATCGCACTTTCACCATAATTAGCACTTTCTACTTTGTCCATTTCTTTTATTTGACTAGTTATACTAGCTAATTTCTTAACATTTTTAACGGTAACTACAAATGAATCTAGTAGAGGATTTTCTTCATAATTACTAATAACTAATTTGAATGATGGATCATATTCACTCATTTCAAGTTTTCTTTCATCCTTACTCTAGAATGAAACATCTTTAACTCCCTTAATCTTATTTAAATATGATTTAACAAATTCAATATCTGTTTCAGTTGCTCTTATTTCTTT
>JAEELI010000005.1 GCA_016288795.1 Caryophanales bacterium | reverse complement strand
TTACTGCTACAACTTCTGCAAAATCAATAACTTCAACAGCAAATACAAGCGGATGGAAATATGTTCATGCAAAAGATGCTTTAGGAAATACAAGCTATACGAGAGCTGGAATGGCAAGTGATATGGATGTAGAAGTTGGAGGAACAAATTCGTTTACTTCAACATGGAGTACAACTATGACATGTTCATCATCAAATACATCAATAGCTACATGTTTAGCTTCTAAAGAAGATAATACATGGACATTTACAATAACTGGAGTTTCTCCTGGAAAAGCATTGATTAAAACATATACTTCAACTGGATCAGAGTATCTAGTTAGATATGTAAATGTATCATATGCAACACCTACATGTACAACCGGTAATGCACCAACAATAACTGCTAGTGATGGAAAAGCGAGTGGTTCATGGCATACAGCTGATACGACATTAACATTTAGTGGATGTTCAATTGAAAATGGTTCAGGTACTGTTAAATATTATAGATATAATAGTAGTAATGCTAGTTTAATTCAAGGAAATTCTGTAACTAGATCGGCAGATACATCTGGATTAACAATTTATGTCAAAGCATGTAATTCACTGGATTCTGAAAATTGTAGCGGTGAATCTAGTTATTTAGTAAAGATGGATCAAACCCCACCAGCACTAAGTGTATCTGTTCCAAGTGGAACAACATACGCTAAATCTAAGACTGCAACGATAACCTTGTCAGATGCAACCTCAGGATTAGGTTCAGCATCTTATACAGTTTATTATAAATGGTCAACAAGTTCAGTAGCATGTAGTGCCATGACAGATACTGTCACATTAACAAGACAATCAGGAAATAAAACCGCAACTGGAACAGTTACAAAGGATTCTGGCTCTGGTGCTGGTAGCATTTATGTATGTAATAAATCTGCAATAAGTGATGTTGCAGGAACATCTCTCGCAGCAAATGCAGGACTAACAAGTAAAGAGATGTATGTTGATAATACAAGACCTGCAGTGGTTTTAACTTATAATGAATCAAACAATAAAATTGGTGGAACAATAACAGATGCTCATTCAGGAGTAACAAATTATGTTCATTCTACATCGTCTGATACTCCAACTAGTTGGGGAACAGCATTTACTGCAACATCATCAAAAAAAATTACTGCAACAACTGCAGAAAGTGGATGGAATTATTTTCATGCTAAAGATGCAGCAGGTAATACAAGTTCTTCAACATTGTCTAGAGTTCAAGTTATAAATTCAACAGTATATCTTGGTGAAGGAGATACTACTTTAACATCAGCAGTAACGACGACAATGTCTTGTTCATCAACTAACACTTCAGTTGCAACGTGTACTGCATCTGAATCAGATGGAACATGGACATTTGTTCTTCATCCAGTTGCTGCAGGAACAGCGACAATTAAAATTGCAAGAGCAGATGGTGGTTTATACTATGTTCGTAATTGGACTGTAACAGCTAGAGCCCCATCAAAACCTACAATTACTGCTAGTGATGGTGGTGCTTCAGGTAGCTGGCATACAGCAGATACTACATTAACAGCTAGTGGTTCAACTCTACCTTCTGGTAGTTCTGGAACAGTTAAGTACTATTGGTGGAGTAGTAATACTTCAACATTGACAAATGACAATGAATTAACTAGAACGGTTGATACTGATGGTGTTACATATTACTTCAAAGCATGTAACTCTAAAGATACAACAAATGCATGCAGTGATGCAGCATCCTATGTTATGAAAAAAGATGAAGTAGCACCGACAGTAATTTTAACAGCATTAAGTGCGACTAGTGTTAAAGCAACAATGACAGATGCAACTTCAAAAGTAAAAGGATATGTTACAAACACTACATCTTCAACACCTGATTCGTATACAGAAATAACTGCAACATCTCCAAAGGAAGTAACATGGGCATATACAGCAGGAAGCGGAAGAAAATACGTTCATGCCAAAGATGCAGCTGGAAATCATAAATCCGCAAGTATTACAATAGCGGTTAGAAGTATTAAAAAATCTGCTTCAACAACAATAGAGTTAACTACTAGTTCTTCACTAACAACAACATCAGACGATTCATCAATTGCAACATGCGTTTTAAGCGGTTCATCGGGAGCATGGGTAATTACAATAACTGGAAAAGCCCTCGGAACAACCTTCTGTAGAACTAAATTAAGTAATGGATCAGAATATCACGTTACAAATGTAAATGTTATTCAGGCGCCAACACAGCCAACGATTACTGCTAGTGATAGCATTACAAGTGGAAACTGGCATACAGCAAACTATACTTTAACGTTTAGTGGTAGCACACTTTCCGGTCCAGGAAGTGTAACTTACATAAGATATAATAGTGATGATTCAACAGATATAACTGGTTCATCTGCTTCAATATCTACTGCTACTTCAGGAAGAACATTCTATGTTAGAGCATGTAACTCATTAGATACTACGGTTTGTAGTAGCAACAAGACTTATATTAGTAGATTAGATAAAACGGATCCTACTGTGTCTTGGAGCCCTAGTGGAAATCCTATAACATCATCTTCATCTACTAGAAATGTTACAGTAACATGTAATGATGCAAATAGTCCAACCGGAGGAAAAACTGTATCATTAGGTAGTGGAAGTACAAAAGTATCAGGAACATGTTCAGATGCTGCTGGAAGGACAAAATCGTATTCAAGAACATATACAAGAACTACAAACACTTCTTACGATTATAAATATAAGAAGTATTCTGCTGGTGGAGGATATTGCTATGTAAGTAGTTATTACTATTCAAGTTGTACGCAATACAACACATCTGGTTCAACACCAACTGTAGCACAATGTAATCAACTAAATTATGATTATGCAATAACATGTAGTGGAACTGGACTATGTTGTAATAGTAGATCTTCAAGCTGTCCATCAGGTTATAGCACGTATTCTGGCGGAGACTATTATTGTCGTCAACAAAATATAGATGGATATGAATGGTCATATTAATTAAGGAAGATTTTCTAAATCTTCCTTTTTTATGTAATAAATGTTACAATATGTTTGTGATGTGGAATGAATAAAACAGTTGTTGTTGGAATGTCTGGAGGAGTAGATAGTGCTGTCGCAGCTTATTTACTAAAAAAAGAAGGTTATAATGTAATTGGACTTTTTATGCGTAACTGGGATTCAACAGTTAATGGAGAAGATTTTGTTACTGAAGATAATATATGTCCACAAGAAATAGATTATAACGATGCATTAAAAGTATGTGAATCTTTAGATATTCCCTTAAAAAGAGTAGATTTTATTAAAGAATATTGGGATTATGTCTTTAAGTACTTTTTGGATGAATTAGAAAAGGGAAGAACTCCAAATCCAGATTTATTGTGTAATAAATATATTAAGTTTGATTTGTTTAAAAAAGAAGCAAAAAAGTTGGGGGCAGATTATGTTGCCACCGGTCATTACGCAAGATTAGAAGGTAATAAACTTTTAAGAGCAAAAGATTTAAATAAAGATCAAACTTACTTTTTAGCTGATATAACTGTTGATCAATTAAAAGACGTTTTATTCCCCGTTGGTGATTTATTAAAAGAAGAAGTAAGAGAAATAGCGATAAAAGGAAATATCCCCGTAGCGACAAAAAAAGACTCAACCGGAATATGTTTTATTGGAGAGAGAAACTTCCAAAAATTTGTCAAAAACTTTCTAAAGCCAAATCCTGGGCCAATTGTTGATATTAAGACTGGTGATGTAATCGGAACTCATAAGGGTTTGATGAATTATACTATAGGACAAAGAAGAAATGTTGGAATATCTGGAAATGAAAATAGACATTTTGTATGTGGTAAAAATGTTAAAGAAAATATATTATATGTGACAATTGGCGATGAAGAATATCTTTATAGTGATGAATGTATAATAGAAAAAACTAATTTTATAAGTGCTACTCATCCAACTTTTTGTACTGCAAAGTTTAGATACAGAAGTGAAGATGTTCCAGTTGAATTAGAATACCTAGACAATGATGAAATAAGGGTAAAATACACTGGTAGATGTAAATCTGTAACTCCAGGACAAGCTTGTGTTTTGTATCTTGGAGAAGAGTGTTTAGGCTGTGGATTTATTAAAGAAGTATATAAAAACGGAGAAAAATTATGGTATTTATAAAATCTAAGATAATATCTTAGATTTTTTTGTTTAAAAAAAGATAATAAATATGTTATGGAATATTGTAGTGATAAAAGAATAATTAAAACTACTTATTTATTAGGATAGATTTTTAATGCTTTTATTGACATGATAAATATTTAAAGAAACTACTACTAGTATATTGATTATTTCTGATATTATCAAAGAGTACATGCCAACATGAACTAGAGAAGCTATAGTTAAAACAATTAGTTTTATAATAATCCCTATGGTAGTTATTATCATTGTAGTTTTAGCCTTATTAATAGCTTGAAGAAAAGATATCAGGATTGATTCTATATAAAATAAAGGAAATATTGGGGCTAAAACGTTTATATAGTTTAACCCCATAGAAGTCTTGTATATTGCGTATAGAATTTTAGAGCCATAGAAGATTAAAAGAAGTGAATAACTAATGCCAATAATTAATGAAAATAAGATTCCTTCTTTTAATCTTCTTTTCAATAATAGATATTTTTTATTTAAATAATGTTTGCTTATTTCAGGTATTAGTGAAGATGATATGGCAATTATAAAAAAAGAAGGAACAGTAAGAATTGTAATAGTATAAGCATTATATGCCCCATATTCAATTAGTATATATTCATTAGTATATCCTGATAATAACAATAAATTTTTAAGTATAATTGGTTCAAAGAAATAACCAATATTACCAATTATTCTACTTGAGACAGTAGGTATAGATATATTTAATATATTCTTTAAAGTTGTTTTATCAATTATAAGATTACTTTTATTTATTTTAATTTTCTTTGGTAAAAATAGAAAACTCACAAAGATAGAAACTAATTCTTCAATAAAGGAGAATATAAATAGAGAAGATGCTGCTAATATTTCACTTTTTTCCATTAAAATTGGAACAAATAACCAAATTAATAAACCTCTTATAAGTTGTTCTATTATATTTGCTATGACGGTTGGAATCATTTTTTGTTTACCATAGAAGTATCCCTTAATAATAGAAGAAATAGATATAATAGGAAAGGTCGCAGTCATAGCTAGCAATAAGTAGTAGCATCTTTCTTCATGTAATAAATTGATGGCAATACTTTTAGCAGAAAAAAGCATTATTAAGACTACTATAAAGTTAATTGATAATATTAAAATAGTAGATGTCCAAATAATTTTAATATTATTGCTTTTTTCTTCGGCAATTAACTTAGATATTGCAGTTGGTAACGCTAAAGATGCTATAGTGAGTAAAAGTGAATAGGTTGGCATAACTAAAGAATACAAAGATATTATTTCTGTTCCTACAATTCTTGTCCATATTATTCTAATAATAAATCCTAAGACTTTAGTAATTATTCCACCTATTATTAAAATGATAGTTGATTTAATGAAAGTATTATTCTTCACGATAATCTCCTTTAAAAGATAAACAAAATAGTATATAATAGTATATGAAAAGGGATGGTTTTATATGGCAAATGATGAACTATTTACCTCAGTTACGGAATTATACAATAGGTTACTTCCTGCTATTAGGTGTAGATTAGATGAATTAAAAGCCAATAAAATAAATGATATTAATGAATTAGACATTTGGGAATATGCACTAAATAATATTTGGAAGAATAAAGTTGATTTGCGTATTCATGAGATGGCTAATGATATTTTATTTATTGATGAAATAGTTTTAATTAAGTATATAAAAGGAAAGAGATGAATAAATGAAGGATACCGATATATCTTTTGAAACAATATATAGTAAATTAAACTTTAGCAAAGAATCTATGGAAATGATTAAAGAAGCATATGAATTTGCTAAAAGTGAGCATGAAGGTAAAAAAAGATTATCAGGGGATGATTATATTACTCATCCATTGCATGTTGCCGATATATTAATCAATTTAAATGTAGATGATGTAACTATAATAAGTGCAATATTACACGAAGTATTAAATAATGGAAATATTGCCACAAAAGAATTATTGGAAAGTAAATTTGGCTCTGAAGTTGCTACAATAGTTCAAAGTGTTTCAAAAATTAATAAACTAGAGTTATTAGACGAGACTGAATCTGCAGCAATTTATTTAAGAAAAGTCTTAGTAGGATTAGCTGAAGATCCTCGAGTTTTATATATTAAATTAGCTGATAGATTACATAATATGAGAACCAATTGGGCTATAGGGGAAGAAAAAAGAAAAGAAAAAGCTAAAGAAACTATGACAGTCTTAGTCCCAATAGCGCACCGGTTAGGTATTAATTCTATTAAGTCTGAATTAGAAGATATATGTTTGAAAGTTTTAAAACCAGATGTATACAATGATATACTTGAGCGCCTTGATAAGACTAAAGCAGAATTGAATGATAATCTAATGCAAATGAAAGTTGATCTATCACATTTGCTTAGTGATAATGGGATAGAACATGAGATTAAAGGTAGAGTAAAGAGTGTATATAGCATTTACAATAAATTATCTACAGGAAGAAAATGGAATGAAATATACGATATTTTAGCTTTAAGAATATTTGTTGAAAAGGAAACTGATTGTTATACAACAATCGGACTTGTTCATTCAAAATATCGTCCTGTTCCTAAAAGATTCAAAGATTATATAGCAAATCCTAAAGAAAATATGTATCAAAGCTTACATACTACTGTATTTGGTAATGATGGGGAAGTATATGAAATTCAAGTTCGAACTTACGAAATGGATGAAATTGCTGAAAAGGGAATTGCTAGTCATTGGTCTTATAAAGAAAAAGGAACTAAGAAAGTTCAAGCAATAATGGAACAAAAATTAGAAATGTTCCGTAATATTATTGAAACTAATAGTGATGAAAGTGATATTTCTTTTGAAAGCAATATAAATAATGATTTATTAAGTGAATTAATATATGTATTTACTCCTAAAGGAGATGTAATTGAACTTCCTAAAGATGCAACTCCAATTGACTTTGCTTATCGTATTCACTCTGGAGTAGGAGATAAAACAGTCGGAGCTTTAGTTAATGATAATATTGTTCCCCTTTCTTATAATCTAAAAAATAATGATATAGTTAAGATTATTACTAATAATAGTGCAACTCCTAATCAAGATTGGTTAACTTTTGTTAAGACTAACCAAGCTAGAACTAAAATTAAATCTTATTTTAGTAAAAAAGACCGTGAGGAGTTGCTAAGCAAAGGTAAAAATATATTAGAAAAAGAAATTCGCAAGAGAAAGCTTAGTATTAACGAAGTTTTAAATGAAGAAAAATTAAATAAATTACTTAAAGATTTAAAACTAGATGATATCGATGATTTATATTTAAGTATTGGATCATTAAGATATACTGCTGGATATATTATTAATTTAACTACTGAAGATAAACAAGATTTGGATGATGTCTTAATAGAAAGAATTAGACCAAATAAAGTTAGTAGTTATAAAGATGATATTATTGTTGATGGTAATAGTTCAATAATGTATTCTTTGGCTAAATGCTGTATGCCTGTTAAAGGTGATGATATTATTGGATTTATTACTAAAGGAGAGGGAATATCTGTACATAAAAGTAATTGTCCAAATATATTAAATGAATCTAAAAGATTAATTAAAGTTGAATGGAATGAAAAGACAAATAATGAATATATGACGCATTTAGCATTACAAGTTAGTAATTCTAATTTCTTAATGGATTTAATAACTGAAGCAACTAAAGAAGGAATTCATATAGTAGAAATGCATAATAAAGATATAGATAATGGAATGATATGTAACTTAATTATTAAAGTTAAGAATAAAGAAGAATTATCTCATTTGAAGAATAGTTTATCTAAATATAAAAATATAAAAGTAATGGAGACAAAATGAAAGTAGTTATACAAAGAAGTAAAAATAGTGATGTTTATATAGATAATAAATTATATAACAAAATTGATAGTGGACTAGTTATATTATCTTGTTTTAATGAACTAGATACTAAACAAGATATAGATTATATAGTTAAGAAAATAGTTAATTTAAGAATCTTTGATGATGAAAATGGAGTTATGAATAAAAGTATTCTTGATTATGGTGGAGAAATTCTATCTATTAGTCAATTCACTTTATATGCTGATACATCTAAGGGTAATAGGCCTAGTTATATAAAAGCATTAAGGGGTGATAAGGCTATTATTCTTTATGATGAGTTTAATAATGAACTAAGAAAACATGTCAATGTTGTTACTGGTAAGTTTGGTAGTGAAATGGAAGTTCACATTACCAATGATGGTCCAGTGACAATAATTATTGATAGTCAATCTAAGTAGATATATTGAAAAGCAAGCGTTTTTTTGATAAAATGATGTGGACGTTAGAGGTGTATTATGGATAAAACAAGTGTATTTAATGTAGCGGCATTAAAACAAGAATTAACACTAATTACTATCAATGAAGTTATGGCTTCGTTGAAGAAAAAAGGTTATAATGCTGAAAATCAATTAGTTGGATATCTTCTTACTGGGGATGTGGCATATATCTCTAATTTTGAAGGTGCTAGACAAAAAATGAAATCTTTAAAAAGAGAAGAAGTGTTGCTAGCATTAATAAAAAATTTTAAAGGTAATTAATATGCGGTATTTAGGATTAGATTTAGGAACTAAAACTTTGGGTTTAAGTATTAGTGATAAAAGTGGTTTAATAATAAGACCTTTACCAGTAATAAAATTTGCATTTGAAGATTACGAAGGAGCCTTAGTTGAATTAAAAAAAATAATTAATGAAAATAAAGTAGATAGAATAGTTTTAGGATTACCTAAGAATATGGATGGCTCCATTGGGTTTGCTGGCCAAAGAAGTATGAATTTCTTTGAAATGCTAAAGAAAGAAGGATTTAATGTTTCTTTAGAAGATGAAAGATTAACTACTAAAATGGCTGAAAGTATTGTTCATGATAATAATAAAAATGTTAAAGAAACCAAAGACAAGATAGATAGTATTGCCGCATCAATAATCCTAGAGAGTTATTTAAAGAGGGTTAATAATGGAATTGAAAAATAAAAAAGGAAGTGTAAGAAACTTTAGTATTCTTTTTGAACTTGTTAGTGAAAAAAAGCATTATATTGTATATAAGGACATAGTTAATCCAAATATATATGCTGGATTATTAAAGAAAGATAAATTAGTTAGTATAACTGATAAAGAATATGAATACTTAGATAGTATTTTAGAAAAATTAGAAAAAAGAGTGGTATAAATGAAAAAATTAATTGTTTTTATGATATGTTTAATAATTATAGCAGGAATTGCAATAGGAGTATATTCTTTTCAATTAAAACCAGTTAGTTCAGAAAGTGAAGTAGTTAAGTTTAATGCCAGTGGCGCGACTGTAAAGATTATTAATGATTTATATGATGCTAAATTAATTAAGAATAAATTAGCAGCTAAAATATATGTTAAATTACATAAAGATATTGTTCCTATGGCTGGAACTTATGAATTAGATAGAAGTTTTAGCACTGAAAAAATATTTAAAATAATAAGTGGTGGAAAATCTATCCAAGAAACAATTAAAGTGCGCTTTACTGAAGGTAAGAGAATACCTGATTATGCTAAAGTAATAAGCGAGAAATTTGGCTATAGCGAAGATGAAGTATTAAAAGTAATGAGTGATCAATCTTATCTAAAAGAATTAATAAAAAAATATAGTTTTTTAACTGATGATATACTTAATAGTGATATATATTATCCTTTGGAAGGTTATTTATTCCCTGATACATATGAATTTTATAAGGATGCTACTATTAAAACAATAGTTGAAAAATTGTTATCAAGAACGGGAAATGTTTTAGATGAATATAGTTCTGATATTAAGAATTCTAAATATAGTGTTCATGAAATACTAACTATAGCAAGCATAATTGAAAATGAAACTAAAGTTCAAGAAGATAGACCAATAGTTAGTCAAGTAATCTATAAAAGATTAGATATGAATATGAGTTTGGGAATGGATGTAACAACATATTATGGTGTTAGAAAAGCATTAACAGAGAGTTTAACTACATCAGACTTAGAAACTAAGAATGCATATAATACTAGAAATATTGAATTCATTGGTCTACCAGTGGGACCAATAAGCAATCCTAGAAAAGATGCGATTGAAGCAGCGTTATCCCCAAGTGATACTGATTTCATATATTTTTATGCCGATGTTTATGGTAAGGGTGGACAAGCCGGAAAACTTTATTTTGCAAAGACTTTCAGCGAGTTCCAAGGCTTAATTAGAAAATATAGTTAGGAGTTAATAATGAAACAAAAAATATTAGAAATGGAAAGTTATGCTCAGGAAAAGAATGTTCCCATAATTGAAAAGAAGTCTATTGCCTTCATTATGAAATATATTAAAGATAATAATATAAAAAGTGTTTTAGAATTAGGAAGTGCTATAGGCTATTCAGCAATATTAATGGCTAGCAGTAGGGAAGACGTTACAGTTACTACTATAGAACGTGATGAAGAAAGATACATGGAATGTTTAAAAAATGTTAAGGCTTGTGGTTTAGATAAAAAGATTAATGTTGTATTTCAAGACGCTATGGAAGTTAATTTATCTGAAGACTTAAAGTATGATTTAATATTTATTGATGCTGCTAAAGGTCAATATAAAAGATTCTTTGAAAAATATAAGTATTTTTTGAAAGAAAATGGAACAATTATCACTGATAATATTAAATTTCATGGATATGTTGGCAAATCTCAAAAGATTGAAAGTAAAAACTTAAAGAGTTTAGTTGAAAAAATAGAAGATTATATTGAATTTTTAAAAGATAATGAAGAGTTTGATACACTTTTCTATGATATAGGGGATGGTTTATCTGTTAGCAAATGGAAAAATGAAAAGAAATAAAATTATTATTACAGTAAATGAATTAGATGATTTAAAGTATTTAAAAGAATTAGGTATCACAAAATTTGCTTTTCCACTAAAGGATTTTTGTGTAGGAATACCTAATACTTTTTCTATTTCTGAGATAAAAGAAGAAGGCTATTTATATATTAATAGGATTTTGGATAATGATGGTATAGATTACCTTAGAGGATTATTATCCTCACTTCCCCCAAATATTATTGGTATTATTTTTGATGATCTGGGAATACTATCTTTAATAAAAGATTTAAAAATAGAAAAAATATTATATTTAAGTCACTTTAATACCAATAGTCCATCTATAGATATATATTTAGAATATGTTGATTCTGTTATACCTTCAACAGACATTACTAAAAATGAATTAATTAAAATAATTGATGATAATAAAAAAGATAAATTAACATTATTTACCTTAGGTTATGTTGGAGTCATGTATTCGAGAAGATTACTTATAGATAATTATTCTAAGTTTCATAAATTAGAAAAAGAAAATCCTATCGTTATAGATAATGACAATAAAAAGTTTATTGTCTATGAAAATGAATATGGAACTTATTTCTATTATCAAAAACTATTTAATGCCCTAGAATTAATGGAGTTAGATGCTAAATATTACTTTATTAATTCAGTATTTTTAACTAAAGATAATATTAAGAATATATTAAATGGTTCTCAAGACGAAGTAGAAATGGATAATGGTTTTCTTTATAAAGAAACTATATATAAATTGAAGGAGGGAAATAATGACTGAGTTATTAGCTCCAGCTGGAGATTTAGAAAGATTAAAAATAGCTTTGCTTTATGGAGCAGATGCTGTCTATATTGGTGGAAGAGATTATAGCCTTAGAGCCAATGCTAAAAACTTTAGCCTTGAAGATATTGAGGAAGCCTGTTCATTGGCTCATAGCCTAAACAAAAAAGTTTATGTTACTGTTAATATTGTATTTCATGATGATAATTTAATTAATTTAGATGAATACTTAATTAAATTAAAAAATATAGGTGTAGATGCAGTAATTATTAGTGATATAGTAGCAGTAAAAATGGCTACTAAAATAGGTTTGGATGTTATTTTATCTACTCAAGCAAGCATTTTAAATTATGAAGCCATTAATTTCTGGAAATCTTTAGGAGTTAAAAGATTTGTTTTAGGAAGAGAAGCTTCAAGAGAAGATATAATAAGAATAAAGAAAGAATGTTCAGTTGAATTAGAATGCTTTATTCATGGTGCAATGTGTACATCAATAAGTGGTAAATGTGTTCTTTCTAACTATACAACTAATAGAGATTCTAACCGTGGTGGATGTGCTCAAATATGCCGTTGGATTTTTAAAAATGGTGATAAAGAACCATTTACATTCATGAGCAAAGATCTAAATATGGTAGATTACATTGAAGATATGATGAGTATTGGTATAGATTCTTTTAAAGTAGAAGGTAGAATGCGTTCAATATATTACATAGCTACAGTTATTCAATGTTATCGCAATATTATGGATAAGATTAATAATAAAACTTTATCAGAAAGTGATAAGAATTATTATCGAATAATTCTTAATAGAGTAGCCAATAGAGATACTATTCCTCAATTCTATAATAAGTTTCCTGGTGTTCAAGAAAGCTATTTTAATGATAGATTAGAGGTATCTAATCAAGACTTCTTAGGTATTGTTTTAGACTATGATAAAGATAATAAGATGATTTCTTTAGAACAACGAAATTATTTTAAAAAAGGAGATAAAGTTGAGTTTATTGGTCCTAATATTGAGACTATATCATATACTATTAATGAAATATATGATGAAGACGGAAATCTCATAGATGTCGCTAGACATCCTAAAATGATTATTAAAATTCCTTTTTCTCATGAATTAGAAAAATATTCAATGATGCGATTAAAAATATTTGACAATGAATAACTTTTATAGTATTATTTTTACGTTGCATAAAAAGGAGAGAAAAGAAAAATGAAAAGTGATAATCTTTTCGAACTAACTGCTGAAGGTTATTTAGAGTTAGAAACTGAGTTGAATGAACTTAAAAACGTAAAGAGAAAAGAAATAATTACCGCTTTAAAAGAAGCCAGAGCAAATGGTGATTTATCAGAAAATGCTGACTATGATGCTGCAAGAAATGATCAAGCACAAACTGAAGCAAGAATTAAGGAATTAGAATATAAATTAGAACATAGCAAAATAGTAGATAAGAAAAAAGGTGGAGTTGCAGGTATTGGCTCAATAGTTACTGTTAAAGATGAAGATGGTGATGAAGAAGAATATAAATTAGTTTCTTCAGTTGAATCAGATCCATTTAATAATAAAATATCTATTGAATCACCTATTGGATTAGCTATCAATGGACATAAAACAGGTGATAAAGTTTTAGTAGAAAGTCCTAATGGTGGTTATAAGATTACTATTTCTAAAATAGCATAACAAAACTATCCTCGTGATAGTTTTATTATGCTTGTAAATAACTACTAAATATATTATAATACTTAAATGAAAGAGGGAATAATTTTGAAAAATGTTCATGAAATAGAAATAAAATTAGAAGGAGAAAAATGGACTAAATGTCTTGATAATGCTTTTAAAAAAGTTAATAAAGATATTAAGATAGATGGTTTTAGAAAAGGAACAGCTCCTAAAGATGTATATTTGAAAAAATATGGAATTGAATCACTATACAATGATGCTGTTAATGAAGCAATTAATATTGCTTATAAGGAATTATTAGATAATAATGATCTTATTCCAGTAGTTGAGCCTCAAGTAGATATTATTGGTATTAGTGATGGTTCTGTTATATTTAAGTTTAAAATTATCACTAAACCAGAAGTAAAACTAAGTAGTTATAAAAACTTAGGAGTAAAAAAAGAAAGTGCTAAAGTATCTAAAGAAGAATTAGCTCAAGAAATAGAAAATCTAAGAAACCAACTTGCTGAAGTAGTTGTTAAAGATAATGGCGAAGTAGCTAAAGGTGATACAGTAGTAATTGATTTTGATGGTTTCGTTGATGGAAAAGCGCTAGAAGGTGGCAAAGGTGAGAATTATCCTTTAGAAATTGGATCTAATACATTTATTCCAGGATTTGAAAGTGGATTAATAGGTAAAAAAACTAATGATGAAGTAGAATTAAAATTAAAATTCCCTGAAAATTATGTAGAAGATTTAAAGAATAAAGATGTATTATTTAAAGTTAAAATTCATGAAATTAAAACTAGAGTTTTACCTGAAATTAATAAAGAGTTTTATGAAGATTTAGGTTTAGAAAACGTTAAAACTAAAGAAGAATTTGAAGCTGAAGTTAAAAAGACTATTAAAGAAAGAAAAGAAAAAGAAGTTGAAGATAAATTTATTAGTGATTTATTAAGTGCAGCGATTGAAAAATTAACTGTTGAAATAAATCCTGAGATAATTGATGATGAGGTTCATAGAATCATTGATGGATATGCTCATCAATTATCACATCAAGGAATAGATATTGAACAATATTATAAGATAACCGGAACTACTCATGAAGATCTACATAAACAAATGGAACCTGAAGCTGAAAAAAGAATTAAAGAACGTTATGTAATTGAGTTTATTGCAGACAAAGAAAAAGTAGACTTTACTGAAAAAGAAGTTGAAGCAAAAGCGCAAGAAATGGCAGATAACTATGGTATTAAGTTAGAAGAATTAGTCGGAGCATATGGTTCATTAGAAGTAGTTAAATATGATATGAGAATGCATAGAGCATTAGAAATATTAAAAGAAGTAAATGAAAAATAACTTGCAATAGCAAGTTATTTTTTTTAAGTGAAATTTTTTGAAAAATAGTGTTCATTTTTGTTTACAAAGTAATTATTATTAATTATAATAATTCTTAATATTTTGGAGGTGTATTATGGACTATTCACTACTTGTTATGCTTCTTAAGGATTTAGTCATATTACCACTTCAAGAAATTAAACTTGAATTAAAAGATGATATAAGTAAAAAGATTATTAAACTTAGTGATAAAAAGTATAATAGTAGGGTTTTAGTTGTATCTCCTAAAACTGAAAGTGAAGACCCATCTATTAATGATTTGCCTAAAATTGGAGTAGTGGCATATATTAAAAACAAACTAGAACTTTCTAATGGTAATCTAAGAGTAACATTAAAAGGGGAAAAGAGAAGTAAAATAATTAGTTATGAAGCTTTTTCAAAAGAAATCATTGATGCTCATATGCACGATATTGTTCTACCTAAGTTTGAAGAAACTGGCGAAATGGTTTTGAAAGACAAATTAAAGGAAGCTGTAATTGAATATATTAACTCTGATGCTAGCATTTCTAATAGCATTTTGAAAGTTATCAATGATAATGATGACTTGAATTTGTTAACGGATGCAATTACTACATTTTTACCTTTAAATACCTATAAAAAATTAGAGTATATGCAAGAACTTAATAGCGAAAAAAGAGCAATTGCCCTAATTAAAGATATAAAAACAGAAATAAAATATTTGCAATTAGAAGAAAGAATTGATAATAATGTTCAAATTCATTTATCCAAAGAACAAGAAGAATATTATTATCGTGAAAAGATTAAAGAAATAGAAAAACTCCTTGGTAATAAGAGTAAGGAAGAAAATGAATATGATGAATACTTTGATAAGTTAAGTAAATTAGATTTAAATGATAAGGTCAAAGCAAAGATACATAATGAATTAGAAAAATTAAAGGTTACACCTGTAAGTTCTCCTGAGTATTCAGTTATTAGAAATTACATAGATTGGACTTTATCTTTGCCATGGGACACTTCCAGCAAAGAAAACCTAAATACTAAAACTGTTTTAAATGCCTTAAATAAAAGTCATTATGGAATGACTGAAGTAAAGGAAAAAATAGAAGATTATATTAATGGAAAATTAATTAATGAGAATATTACTAGTCCAATTATATGCTTAGTTGGCCCTCCTGGTGTTGGTAAAACTACCATAGCCAATAGCATAGCTAAGGCTTTAAACAGAGAATTTTATAAAGTTAGTGTTGGAGGATTAAACGATGCAATTGAACTAGTAGGTAATAGAAGAACTTACCTGGGGGCATTGCCTGGAAAAATAATTCAAGGGATAAAAAAATGTGGAACAAATAATCCGGTTATATTAATAGATGAAATTGATAAAATGGTAAAAGACTATAAAGGCGATCCCGCCAGTGCCTTGTTAGATATTTTAGATACAACTCAAAATAAAACATTTATTGATAATTATATTGAAGAACCTTTTGATTTGAGTAAAGTTCTATTTATATTAACTGCTAATAATAAAGACGATATTCCTTGGACATTATATGATCGTTTAGATATTATAGAATTATCTAGTTATACGGCATTTGAAAAGATAGATATAGCCAAAAAACATATATTACCTAAAATATATAATGAGCTAAATATTAAGAAAAAAATAACAATTAAAGATGAAACATTATTATATTTAATAGATAATTGGACAAGAGAATCTGGAGTTCGTAATTTAACTAGAATATTAAGAACATTAGTTATTAAAGTTATTTCTGCTAATAAGAGTATGACTGTTAATTCTGATGATTTATTAAAATTTTTAAAAGAGCCATTCAATAAAGATGAAATAAAATGTGCAAATGTTGCTGGTATAGTTAATGCTTTAGCTTGGACCCCAATGGGAGGAGTTCCTATAAAAATAGAGTGTGCTATATATAATGGAGAAGAAAAAGTTATAGTTACTGGGTCACTCGGAGACACATTAAAAGAGAGTATCTACGTTGCAACATCTTATATTAAAGAAAATGATTATGTAAGTGGAACAACATTCTTTAATAGAACTATCCATATTCATTTATTAGATGGTGCTACTAAAAAAGATGGACCATCTTGCGGTATAGCCATTACTACCGCAATATTATCTAAATTATTAGATATTAAAGTTAGTGATAAAATATCTTTTACAGGTGAAATAGGACTTAAAGGAGATATTTTAAGAATTGGCGGATTAAAAGAAAAATTAATTGCTGCCTACAATAATAATATCGAAACAGTATATATACCTGAAGATAATAAAAAAGATTTAAAAGATGTTCCCAGTCAAATAAAGGAAAAATTAAATATTAAATTAGTTAGTAACTATGAATCTATATTTAAAGATATATTCGCTAAAGAAATTAAAAACACAAAATAGACAAAAAATAATATAACAAATAAAGTTATATTATTTTTTTTGTTTCATATTATTTTTTAGGAGATGATAAGATGAATATTCAATTACCTTTTGAAAAAGATATTATTTTTAAAACTAAAATTCAAGAAATTACTAAGATAAGTTTGGAACACGATTATAATATTAATGATAATGTTTTACTTGGGAATTTTTATATAAGTGGTGAATATAGACCTAATTCTATAAGTGTTAATATCGAAACTTTCGATATAACTGAACCATTCGAGGTTCACCTTGGGGAAGATATCAAAAAAGAAACAATAGAGTTCAATATTGAAGATTTTTCCTATGAAATAAAAGATGATAAAACATTAACAATTAAGATTATGTATAGTTTAAAAGGTGATAAAAAAGAAGTTTCTTACGAAAGAGTTGAAGACAGCGCTATTGAAAGTGAATTATCATATATAGATGATTTTTTAGATAATAAAGAAGGGGAGGATGAAATTGAAAATCGTTCAGAATATCAAGAAGAAATTAAAAATGATGAAAAAGAAAAAGAAATAATAGAGACAATTAAGTCTACTGATGATACATTTGTAACATATAAAATTCATATAGTAAAAGATAATGAGACTATAGAAAGTATATCTAATACTTTGAATGTTCCAATTAATATTATTAAAGAATATAACAATGTTGGTAGTATTGAAATAGGTGATAAATTATTAATTCCTAAGATAGATGAATAAAAAATATAAATGGACTATTAAAGGTAAATGTTCTTTAATCGAAACTGAAGATGGTTCTTATGTCGTTAAACCAACTAATAATTCTAAAATAAATGATATATTTTATTATTTAAAATCTAGATCTTTTGATTATTATCCTAATATTATTTCTAATAATAGAAATAATATTATGTTTGAATATATAGAAGATAGTTCCATTTATAATCCTCATAAAGGAGAAGATTTAATTAATGTAGTTGGACTTTTACATGCTAAAACTTCATATAATAAAGAAGTTAGTGAGGAAACGCATAGAGAAATATACGAAGATATTAAAAACAATATATTATATTTAAAAGATTATTATTTAAAATATTATGAACTATTCTTAACTAGGGAGTATATGTCTCCAAAGGAATATGCATTCTCAAGGAATTATTCAAAAATTAATTCTGCTTTAGATTTTGCATCCGGAAAACTAGATAATTGGTATGATTTAGTTAAAGATAAAAAAAGTGAAAGAATATGTCTTGTTCATAATAATTTGTCTTTAGATCATTACTTAAAAGGCTCTAAAGAGTGTTTAATAAGCTGGGATAAGGCTAAGTTTGATACTCCGGTCTTAGATTTATATAAACTATATAAATCTAGTTATTGGGAATTAGAATTTTCTTCTTTATATAATAAATATAAAAGCATTAATAATCTATCTAAAGAGGAAGAAGAATTATTATTCATTCTTATATCTTTAGTTCCGGAAATAAAGTTTATAGATAATGATTTTGAATGCACTAGAGAAATGCGTTTGCAATTAGATTACATATATAAAACTGAACAATTCTTATCTCCATATTACTTTACTAATACAAATAATGAAGCAAACGATTTCAATAGTTAGTATAAAAATATTATATCTAAAAGGTAGAATAAAAGTTATTAGTAACTGATAAAATATTAAGACACTTAAACCTAGTGCTAAGAAAACAAATATAGTAGGACTACTTTTAAAAGGCATAACAATCACCTATTATAATATATTATTAATTTAGTAATATGAAACTTAAGAAAAATTTTAAAAAATTTTTCTTTTTTTAAAGGAAATTGACATTTAACTTACAAACATTAATAGTGAAGAGAGGGAAAAAAACCATATTATGATGCTATAGAAGGAGATTTGAGGTATAATGAAAATGCGAGGTGACTTATGTTAAAGTTAAAAAATGTATCGAAATATTACTATCAAGATGGAGTAATTGCTGAAGGATTTTCGAAAGTAAATCTAGAATTACACATGGGAGAGTTTGTTGTTATCACTGGTGAATCAGGAAGTGGTAAATCAACTCTTTTAAATGTTTTATCTGGATTGGATACTTATGAAGATGGAGAGATGTTTATTAATGGTGAGGAAACTAGCCATTATACAGAAGAAGATTACTTAGAATATCGTAGAAAATATGTAAGTAATATTTTTCAAAATTTTAATTTAGTTAATAGTTATACTGTTTATGAAAATATTGAATTAGCAATGTTGATGAATGGTCATAACAGAAAAGAAGTAAAAAAGTATATTAATGAATTAATTGCTAAAGTTGGATTAGAGAAATATAGAAAAACTAAAGTGTCTAAATTATCTGGAGGGCAAAAGCAAAGAGTTGCTATTGCTAGAGCTTTAGCCAATGGAACTCCAATTATTGTTGCCGATGAACCAACTGGAGCATTGGATAGTAAAGCATCAAAAGAGATATTAAAATTATTAGCTGAAATATCTAAAGATAAATTAGTTATAGTTGTTACCCATAATAAAAAAGAAATTGAAGAATATGCAACTAGATTAATTAGAATGCATGATGGAAAGATATTAGAAAATAAAGTTCTTAATCATGTGAATTTAGATGATGAGGCTAAACCTAATGAAGTAAAAGATATTACAATTAGGAGCAAAATAAGATTAGGAATTAGAAATGCTTTTAATTTACCAGTTAAGTTTATTTTAATGTTTGTAATATTCTTGCTAATTACTATAGCGTTATTATCTACTTATGCTGCTTTAAAAGAACTTGAAAATGAAGAATCGATGACTAGTTATAATAATTATTTTTATAATTATAGTGAAAAGAGAATTGTGATTAATAAATCAGATAAAAGTATAGTAACGGATGCAGATATTGATAGTATCAATAAAATTGAGGGAGTAGACTTTGCTACCAATAAGGATTTACTTAATGAAATGTGGATTTCTTTTAGTAGAGATGATTTACAATTTGATGGTCTAATTCAATTTAAAAAAGAAAAAGTTTCAATTGGTAGATTACCTGAAAATGATGATGAAGTGGTAATTAAAGGTGATAAAAACAATTGGGTTTTAAAAGAGAGACAAGATGACTTAATTAATAGAGAATTCACATTAGATATAATTAATAAAAAAGTAACAATAGTTGGAATTGTCTTTAAAGAATCTGTTTACTATGATTATAATTTTAGTTTTATACTAAGTCCTAATCTAATGTCTGATTTATCATTAATGTCATATAATGATGCAACTAAACAAGAATTTATTTTAAATAATAATTATTTTAATGAAAAAGGACAAATGCTATACTTAAAATTCAGTGATAAAGTTCCTAAAGGTGAAATATATATTCCTGATTATTTAAATAACTATTGTCCAAACTATAATTGTTTAAAAAAGCAATTAAAGGTAAATGTTAAGAATAATTACTATGAAGAAAAAATAGAGTATAAAATAACAAAAATATATAATAAAAACAACACAAAAAAACTATTAGGACTAAACTATGATGATTTATATTATCAAATATTTATTAATAAAGAAGATTATAATTATTTATTTAATCATGGAGATTACCAAGGTAGTGTATTTGTCAAAGAAATAAAAGATTTAGATAGTGTATGTAAAGAGTTACATGATTTGGGTTATGAAACATTAAAATTAAAAGATGCCAATCGTAATGGTGCAGAAGAGGTTACTCAAATGTTTAAAATATTTAGATTGGTTGTTAGTGTTATTTTAATAGTAGCATTATTCTTTATATCTTACTTTATAATTAAAGTCATTTATAAATCTCGTAATAGTTACTATACAACCCTAAGAAGTTTAGGAAGCACTAAAAAGGTATGTGTAAATATTTTGATGAGAGAATTATTATGTCTTGCAACATTCTCATATGTCATTTTCATGTTATTCATTTATTTAATTAGTAAAGAGGTAATTAAAACAAAATTGTTCACAACTGTGATTAAATATGTTAATGGCTGGGGTTATTTAGTTGTTTTCATAATTTTACTTGCTATGTCTGTTTTGATAGCTTATAGATATGGAAGAAAAATATTTAAAGAATCAATTATTAAAACATATGGAGAAAGGATATAGTTATGATAGAGTTAAAGAGTGCAAATAAATATTTTAATAGACATAAAAGGAATGAAATTCATGTTATCAATAACGCTAGTATAACTTTTCCCGATTCAGGACTGGTAGCTATTTTAGGGCCTTCTGGATGTGGTAAAACAACCATGTTAAATGCAATAGGGGGGTTAGATAAACTAAATAGTGGTTCTATATTCATTAATGGAAAGAAAATAGCAAAGAGAAGATCAAGAAAGGTTGATGAAATACGTAACTTAAATATTGGCTATATTTTTCAAGACTATAAATTAGTGGAAGGAATGTCTGTTTTTGATAATGTCGCTTTATCTTTAAAAATATTGGGAATAAAAGATAAAGAAGAAATTAAAAAAAGAGTAATGTATACCTTAGAGAAAGTTAAAATGGAGCGATACAAAAATCGTCCAGTTGGAATGCTTTCTGGTGGTGAAAGACAAAGAGTAGGTATTGCTAGAGCATTAGTTAAAAACCCTAAATTATTAATATGTGATGAACCTACAGGAAACTTAGATAGTGCAAATAGTATTGAAGTTATGAATATACTTAAGAGTATTTCTTCGAAATACTTAGTCCTACTTGTAACTCACGAAGAAGAATTGGCAAGATTCTATGCAGATAGGATAGTTGAATTACAAGATGGAGTAATTATTAATGATTATGAAAATAAGAATACTGATGCACTAAAATACGAGTTTGAAAATAGAATTTATTTGAAGGACTATAAAGATATTAATACAATAAAAGAAGATAATATTAAGTTAGATATCTATAGAAATAATCATGAGGATGTTAATATCAAAATAGTTTTAAAAAATGGAAATATATATATTAAGACAGAAGATGGTTCTAAAGTTGAAATAATAGAGAATAACTCTAATATTGAATTAATAGATGACCATTATAAAGAGATTAAACATATTAACTTAGATGAAAAAACTTTTGATATCGAAGGAGTTTCATCAAATACCAAACTCAAATATAGTTCAATCTTTAGATTGGGATCATTTATTTCTTACGGTTTTAAAAAGTTGTTAGATTATCCAATTTTGAAGAAAATATTACTAGGTGGTTTCTTTATATCAGGTATGTTTATATTTTATGGAGTTTCTTCAATAACAGCCACATTAAAAATAGAAGATAAAGACTTTATTACAATGAATAGAGATTATTTGACGGTTAATAGCAAAAAAACCTCTATAGAAGACTATTTGGCATATGAAGAGTTAGATAATATAGATTTTATCATTCCCGGAAATAGTTTGGTAAAGTTTGGCTTTAAGTATGATAAGTATTTACAAACTATTTATGGAACTGGAATTATCGAGGCATCTATTTCTGATATAACAACAATAACTAGTAAAGATCTTATTAAAGGAAAAATGCCTGAGAATTCTCAAGAAGTTGTTTTAGATAAGTTTGTTATTGATCATGTAATAAAATGGACTGATTGTGGTCAAGCAGGATTTACATCTATGGATGATTTCTTGAATCATGAGATACTATTAAGTAATATGAAACCATTTACAATCGTAGGTATTTCTTCCCTAGAGGCTCCAAATATATATGTCAATAGGGATGATTTCCTAAACATTATTTCTAACTCATTTGATGATACTTTTGAAGATGAGTCTTTCGCTAGATTAGTTGACTATAATTTGCTATTGAATTCAAGTGTTAAACTGAAAAAAGGTAGATTACCTTTGAATGACTATGAAATAATCGTAAATATTGATAATCAATATGATATGCCATTAAACAAGAAGATTAAGTATGAAGCCATAAATAAGAAGTTAAAAGTTGTTGGTTACTATCAAAACATTAAAGGAGACTTTATAAAAGATTATTTAACTAATCCAAAAACAATTAAATATAGTTTAATTAAAAAAGCAAATAATTTAACAATTAAAACTAAAGATAGTGATCAAGAAGTAATGGATTATTTACATAATCGCAAAATTAATGTTTTTTCATCATATGATTATGATAAAACTAAATATTTAAATGATAGGTATGATAGAGTAGTAAATTCATTAATCGTATCAGGGATTATTATTGCTATCTCATTAGTGGAAATACTTCTAATGATTAGGTCTTCATTCCTATCTAGAATTAAAGAAGTAGGTATATATAGAGCAATTGGTGTTAAGAAAACTGATATTTATAAAATGTTCTCTGGAGAGATAATTGCAATAAGCACAATAGCAAGTATTCCTGGAATATTATTTATGTCTTATGTTCTAAATGCAATAACACAAGTTCCGTATGTTGCCAAGTTATTTATAGTTAATCCGTATACAATAATTTTAAGTATTACTATAGTATTTATATTTAATCTAGTAGTAGGATTATTACCGGTATATAGAACTATTAGAAAAACTCCAGCTCAAATACTTTCTAGATTTGATGTTGATTAAGACAATATAAACATATTGTCTTTTTTTATATAATTAATACTTAATATGTGTTGACCCTGTTTAGTGTTGAATGATATAATTTATATTATATTAAAAGCATAAAACACAAAACACGTGGAGGTTATATTTGTGGATAATAAAAAGAAAGCAATAATATCTTTGATAGTTGTAATCTTAACTTTGTTGGTGTTAGTTATAGGTGCATCATATGCATATTTTAGTGTGACATCAACCAATAGTTTTGGAAGTAAGACGATTAGTGCATCAGCGCCGAATGTTGGGTCAGTTCAATTAATTGGAGATAACAGCACTTTGTCTCTTAATTTGAGTGCTGGAGACATGATGAAAAAAAGTACAAATATATTGTATTGGGGAACAACAAATGGAACCCCATCTACAAACGGAACTGTAATTCCTATAGCACATACAAATGTAACTGGAGAAGGATATTTTAATTGTTCTTATACATTAAATGTAACAGCCACTGGAACAAATAACTTGTATACAGCATTTCAAGGATGGAGTGGTAAATCAACTAACCAAATACTCCTAAATATAAATAGAATAGACTATGACTTCAATGTATCAAACTTATTTCCAATAACAATTAATGGGTCAATGTATGGAGTGTCAAGTAGCAGGTCAAAAAAACTAACAGCTGGAATAAGAATGCAAAATTATATGTCAATTGATCAAAGTGCCCTAAAGAATAAAGACATAACCATAACAATAAATGCAACTAATTTCAGCTGTAGTATAGCTGAAGAACCTCAAGCGTATTATTATGTGTATGATACAACTAAGACATCAAACAATAGAATTTCGGATCCATTAACAAGTCCTACAGGATTAAATTATTATCTAAAGGGTTATGGAGTACCCGGAGTATATGATGAAGTGTGTGGAGTATTTAATGGAACAGAATATTGCATGGAGCCAAATACATGGAGTAATGTATCAACTTACAAATCCGAAATGGAAGCACTGGGTGCTACTTGCCAATACTCAATGTATCAGTCAAATCCGTTTGCAACAACAAATTATTTAAGGTGTTGGATAGGAAGTATGGATTGTAGTATAGAAGATACTGGATATGTGAGTTGTGGAGACGGTAATCATCCAGAATATTGTGGAATTAGTAATATTATAACTCTATGTCAAGATCCTTCTTAAGGCAAGTCATAATAGAAGCATAATGCTTCTTTTTATTTGTAAATATAATCATTTGTAGTATAATAATACTCATGAAAAGAAATGAAGTAGATAGAACAAAATTAAGTCCAATGATGAAACAATACATGGATATTAAAGATCAATATAAAGAAGAGTTGTTATTTTTTCGCTTGGGAGATTTTTATGAATTATTTTTTGAAGATGGAGAAACTGCTTCTCGTGAATTAGAATTAACTTTAACTGGTAAAAATGCCGGCTTAGATGAAAGAGTTCCAATGTGTGGAGTTCCGTTTCATTCAGTGAAGCCATACATAGAAAAATTAGTTAATAAAGGCTACAAAGTAGCCATTTGTGAACAATTGGAAGATCCTAAAAATGCTAAGGATACAGTTAAAAGAGGAGTTGTAGATGTAATTAGTCGAGGAACTGTCACGGATTTTGAATTACTAGATGAAAAAAGCAATTCTTATATAGCTAGTGTCTTGGAGTTTACCGATTGTTATATTATTACTTATGCTGATATATCTACAGGAGAATTAAATAGTATGAGTTTAGTTAAAAATATGGATAAACTCATTAGTGAAATTCTTAGTTTAGGAATAAAAGAGGTAATATTATTAGATAATAATAATATTACTTTAGTTGATTTACTAAAAAATAAATATAATATTGAAGTTTCTTTTTCTTCAGAATATCTAAGTGATGAATTAGAGTATATTAATAAATTAAGTGATGCTAGAGGAAAAGCTGGAGTTCGTCATTTATTCTATTACTTAGTGGTTAAAGAATTAAAAAGTATTAGTCATTTTAATAATGTTAATGAAATCAAAAAATTAGATTATCTAGAGATGGATATTCATACAGTTAGAAACTTAGAATTATTTGAAACTATTCGTTTAAAAGATAGAACGTATTCTTTAATATGGTTATTAGATAAATGTAAAACTGCTATGGGTTCTAGAAAACTTAAGTCATACTTGATGCATCCATTAAAAGATATTGATAAATTAAATAAAAGATATGATTATATTGAGATTTTGAATAATAACTTTATATTAAAAGATGAATTGAAAACTTTATTATATGAAATATATGATATTGAAAGATTGTGTGGAAAAATCTCTTCGGGAAGTGTTAATGGAAGGGACTTATTACAATTTAGAAACAGTTTAAAAGTTTTACCTAGAATAAAAGAAATTATTAATACTCTTAATTTAGATTATGATTTAGATACTCATCAAGATATTTATCTTCTTCTAGAATCATCTTTATATGAAAATCCTCCAATTGGAATTAAAGAAGGTTATTTAATTAAGGATGGTTATAATAGCCAGTTAGATGAATTAAAGAAAATTAGAAGCGGTGGTAAAGAATATATTTCTGAATTTGAAAATAAAGTTAAGGAAGAAACTGGCATTAAAAATTTAAAAGTTGGCTTTAATAAAGTATTTGGATACTTTATTGAGGTTTCTAAAGGCCAAAGTAAGTTTGTTCAAGATAATTTTGGCTGGGAAAGAAGACAAACACTTACCAATTGCGAAAGATTTATATCTCAAGAATTAAAAGAAAAAGAATCATTAATACTTAATGCTGAAGAAAAAATTATTGATTTAGAATACAATCTATTTATAGAGATAAAGAATATTATTAAAAAAGAAATACTAAAGATTAAAAAGACTTCAGATATTATTAGTAGTATTGATGCAATATTGTCTTTATCTATAGTTTCAGAAGAATTAAATTTAGTTAGACCTACACTAAATACTGAACAAATCATAGATATTAAGGATGGAAGACATCCAGTGGTAGAAATAGTAAATAAAGATGTTTATGTTCCTAATGATTGCTTTATGAATAAAGATAATTTAACTCTATTAATAACTGGACCTAATATGAGTGGTAAATCAACTTATATGCGTCAAATAGCTATAATAATCCTTATGGCCCAAATGGGATCATTTGTGCCAGCTTCAAAAGCAACATTACCAATAATAGATAAAATATTTACAAGAATCGGGGCATCTGATGATTTAGTTAGTGGAGAATCTACTTTTATGGTGGAAATGAAAGAAGCTAAGAATGCTATAATAAATGCCACTGAAAACAGTTTAATCATATTTGATGAACTTGGTAGAGGAACAGCTACTTATGATGGAATGAGTTTAGCTTGTTCAATATTAGAATATATTAATAAAAATATTAAAGCATTAACCTTGTTTTCTACCCATTATCATGAACTTACTAGTTTAGAAAGAGAATTTAAGACTATTAAAAATGTTCATGTTTCTGCAGTAGAAAATGAAGGAAATATTACATTCCTACATAAAGTTAAGAATGGAGCTATAGATAAAAGCTACGGAATTCATGTAGCGCGCCTAGCAGGTATGCCTGATGATTTATTATCTCGAGCAGAAGAAATATTAAGAGAATATGAAACAAATGGCGCTAAGAAAAATACTAATGATAAAGTTCAATTAAGTTTTGATTTATTTGAAGATAACAAAAAAGAAGATAATTTAAAAGATAAAATTAACAAGATTAATCCTTTGGAAATGACTCCAATTGAAGCTCTAAATTATTTATATGAATTAAAAAATGAAATAAATAAGTAATATTATGTCTTCATTTGTCGAAGAGTCATTTCTTAATTGACATTAACTAAAATATTATGTATAAATAAATATGAACGGAGTGATGTTTTATAAAAAATATCGTTATAGTGGAGTCTCCAGCTAAAAGTAAAACTATAGAAAAATACTTAGCTGGTGGGTATAAAGTCGTATCATCTAAAGGACATATTAGAGATTTATCAACAACTGGCAAATATGGATTAGGCGTTGATTTAGAAAACGATTTTAAACCTAGTTATGTCGTTATTAAAGGAAAAAATAAAGATGTTAAAGAGTTAAAAAAATTAGTTGATTCAGCAGATCATGTTTATCTAGCAACCGACCCAGATAGAGAAGGAGAAATAATTTCTTGGCATTTAAAAGATGAACTTAATATACCTGATGAAAAGTATGATCGAGTTACTTTTAGAGAAATAACTAAAGATGTTGTTTTAAAATCTATCCAAGAACATGCTAAAATCGATATGGATTTAGTTAAGGGTGCTGAAACTAGAAGAATATTAGATAGAATAATAGGATTTAGATTATCTAAATTAATGCAATATAAAACAGGAGGAAAGAGTGCCGGTAGAGTCCAATCTGTTGCTTTAAAATTAATAGTAGATAGAGAAAGAGAAATACTTGCGTTTGTTCCTAAAGAGTATTGGACTATTGAAGCGGATTTTAAAGATTGGACAGCTGAATTATTTAAATATAAAGATAAAGATATTGAAATAAATACAGAACTAGAGGCTGATGAAATACTATCTAAACTATCTAATTCATTTAATATTGATTCTATTGAAGAAAAAGATAAAAAGAAAGCAGCCAGGGAACCATTTAAAACTTCTACATTACAACAAATGGCTTCTTCTAGATTAAATTTTGCTGCTTCTAAAACTATGAAAATAGCTCAAAAATTATATGAAGGTGTTGATTTAGCATCAGAAACAGTTGGTTTAATAACTTATATGAGAACAGATAGTGTTCGTCTTTCTGATGAGTTCATTAAATCAACTTATGGTTATATTAATAAAACCTATGGAGATAAATATGTAGGTTATGTTAAAACTGGTAAATCTAATGCTGCTATGCAAGATGGTCATGAAGGTATTAGACCAACTAGTATTAATAGAACTCCTGAAAGTGTTAAAGCATATTTAACTAATGATGAGTATAAATTATATAAATTAATATATATAAGAGCATTAGCGTCTTTGATGGCTGATGCTAAAGTTTTAGCGACTACTGTTATATTTGAGAATAACGATTATTATTTTAAAACTACAGGTAGTGTCTTAAAATTTGATGGTTATTTAAAAGTATATAGTGAGTATGAAGAAACTGAAGATAAAATACTACCAAATTTCAAAGACTATAAGAGTAAAGTAGTGGTAGCATCAGAAATAAATAAATATCAACACTGGACTAAACCAGCTAGTAGATATACTGAAAGTAGTTTAATTAAGGAATTAGAAAGCTTAGGCATTGGTAGACCATCTACTTATGCTACAATTATATCTACATTAAAAGATCATGAATATGTTAAAGTAGATGATAAAAAGTTTGTTCCTACTGAAATGGGCATGGAAACTACAGATAAATTACAAGAATATTTTTCTGATATTATAAATGTTAAATATACAGCTAATATGGAACATGATTTAGATGATATAGCTGAAGCTAAAAAGGATAATATAAAAGTTCTACATGATTTTTATGATAAATTTGCTCCAATAATGGATGATGCTTTAAAGAATATGGAAAAGAAAGCACCACAATCAACTGGAGAAACTTGTCCAGAGTGTGGCTCAGATTTAGTAATTAGAAATGGAAAATATGGTGAATTTGTTGCTTGCTCTAATTATCCAAAATGTAAGTATATTAAGAAAGAGAAAAAAGAGACTGAAAAAGTTGTTAAAGTTGCTGAGTGTCCTAAATGCCATAAAGATATAGTTGCAAGAAAAACTAAAAAAGGTAAAATTTTTTATGGCTGTTCTGGATATCCAAAATGTGATTATGCAACATGGTATAAACCAACCGGGGACGTATGTACTAAATGTAAAAATTTAATGGTTGAAAAAAATAATCAAGTAGTATGTGAAAATTGTGAAGAAAGTAAGTAATTACTTTCTTCTTTTTATAACTAAAGTATGGTATAATCTTGGTATGGTGATTATATGAAGTTCATGGATATGGATATTATAAAGGGTATTGATAATAAATTATTAACTGAAGCATTAACTCATAGTAGTTATTCTAATGAGCATAAGGATGAAAGCAATTATGAAAGATTAGAATTTTTGGGAGATGCTGTTTTAGAATTAATAACTAGTGAATACTTTTATCAAAATACGGATTTTAATGAGGGTGAAATGACTAAGAAAAGAGCTAGCTTTGTTTGTGAACAAGCTTTAGCTCATTACACAAAAGAATTAGATGTTTCGGAATATGTTAGGGTTGGTCATGGTCAAGAAGGAAATATTAATGACACAATATTAGCTGATATATTTGAAAGTATTCTTGGGGCCATCTATTTAACATATGGTTTAAATAAAGCTAAAGAATTTGTTTATGAAATAGTTGTTCCTTATATTGAAAAAGACTTTGTGTTCTTTGGTGATTACAAAACATTATTACAAGAGTATGTTCAAACAGATAAGAAATCTTTAGAATATGTTTTAATTAACGAATATGGTGAATCACATGATAAAACATTTGAAGTTGCAGTAAAAATAAATGATATTATTTATGGAATTGGGATGGGAAAGAGTAAAAAGGAAGCAGAACAAAATGCTGCATATGATGCTTATAAAAAATCTGCTAAGTAGGAGTATTTATGTATTTAAAAAGTATAAGATTAGAAGGGTTTAAATCATTTGCTAATAAAACTATATTTGAATTTAATAAAGGTATTACAGCAATAGTTGGGCCAAATGGCTCTGGTAAGAGTAATATAGTTGATGCTGTTAGATGGGTTTTAGGAGAACAATCAACAAAATCACTTAGAAGTGGTTCACTTATGAGTGATGTTATTTTTAGTGGTTCAGATGCTAAAGAAGGGTTAAATAAAGCCTCAGTAACATTAACTTTTGATAATAGTGATAAGTATTTAAATTGTGAATTCTCTGAAGTAGAAGTAAAAAGATGTATATATAAGACTGGAGAATCCGAATATTTCTTAAATAACACTAAGGTCCGTTTAAAAGATATTAGTGATCTTTTTATGGATTCTAATTCGGGAATAGATTCATTTAATATAATATCTCAAGGCTCGGTTCAAGATATTGTTAATTCTAAACCTATTGATCGAAGAATAATATTTGAAAGTGCGGCCGGAGTATTAAAATATAAGAAAAGAAAAGAAGAATCTCTGCGTAAATTAGATAAAACTAAAGATAATTTAGCAAGTGTTAATTTAGTTATTGATGAATTAGATGTAACTATTAATCCATTAAAAGAAGAAGCACAGTTAGCTCAAAGATACGTTGATTTAAAAGAAGAATTAAAAGGAAAAGAAATAGCTTTAACTGCAAATGATATAAAGAATATTAGTGATGAATTAAAAAAATTAGAGAAAGAAGAAAAAGAAAAGAAAGAGTTGTTAGATAAAATTCAAACAACTACAGATAATGTTGAAGTTGAAAAAATAAAGTTAAAAATATATAAAATTGATGATAATATTGCAAGTAAGAATAAAAAAGTTTTGGATTTAACTGAAGAAATATCCAAGTTAAGTAGTGAAAAAAGAATTACTGAAGAAAGAACAAAATATGAATACAGTGAAGATAAATTAAAAAGTAATTTACTTAACTTAAAGGAAGAAAAATTAAATATAGTAAAAGATATAGAACTAATTAATAAAGAGATAGATACTATTAATGAATCTATAAAAAATAAAGAAGATGAATGGAATAAAAAGAATTTAGAATTAAATAGTTTAGATGCTAAAATTAAAAATTATAATTCTACTATTAATGATTTAAATAAAGAAAGATATATTTTAGAAAATAAAATAAGTGTTTTAGATAGTAGCATTCAAAATAATGAAAGATTGCCTAGAAGTGTTCAAAACATACTAAATAATCCAAGATTAAAAGGTATCCATGGCACCATCGGCAATAATATAAATATTCCTGATAAATATATGGTTTGTGCCGATGTTGCTTTGGGAGCTAATAGTTCATTTCTAATAGTAGATAATGAAAATAGTGCTAAAAATGCAATTAATTATTTAAAAGAGAATAATTTAGGAAGAGCTACATTCTTACCATTAAATATTATTAAATCTAGATATGTTCCAGATAGTATTAAAGAAAGATTAAATGAAATATTTGGATATGTTGGTATATTGTCTGATTTAGTTGAGTTTGATAGTCAATATAAAAATATAATTGAAAATCAATTAGGTAATATAATTGTTGCTCAAGATATAGATTCCATGAATCTAATTGCAAAGATACTAGAATATAAATATAGAGTAGTGTCTTTAGATGGAAGCATTATCTATGCTGGTGGCTCAATAAGTGGAGGAACTCATAATAAATCTAATACTATAAGTATTATTAAAGAATTAGATAATGCTAAAGAGAAATTGTCTAGTATTATTAGTAAACATGAAGATTATGATAAAGAGTTAATTAATTTAACTAAAGATTATGAAATATTAGGTAATAACAATAGTTCTTTAAATATAGAATTAATTAATTTAAAGACTCAAAGAGATGCTAAAATAAGTGTATTAGATAATCTAGAAGAAAAATTAAAAATAATTAAAAGCGATATAGATGGAATTGATAGCATTAATAATAATTCATTAGATAAAAAATTAGAAAAAATTATGAATGATTTAAATATCTTAACTATAGATAAGGAAAAATTAGAGCAAGATATTAATGAATTAAAAATGAATAAAGATTCATTAAATAATGAATTATCTGCCATAGAGCAAAGAATTAGCTCAGCTAATTCCGAGTATAAAAGTATATCTTCAGATTTAAATAATATTTCTATTAATATTGCTAAATTAAATATTAAACTAGATAATTTGCTCCTTTACTTAAATGAAGAGTATAATATGACCTATGAATATGCTTATAGCAATTATAAATTAGAAGTGGAAGAGTCTTTAGTTAGAGATAGTGTTCGGAAGTTAAAGAGTGAGATTAAATCACTAGGAGAAGTTAATACAGGTAGTATTAAAGAATATGAAAGATTAACTGCTAGACATGAATTTTTAATTAATCAAAGAAATGATTTAGAAGTTTCTATGCAAAATTTATATGACATTATAAATGATATGGATAGTATCATGATAGAGAAGTTTAAAGAGACTTTTGAACAAGTTAAAGAAGAGTTTAGTTCAGTATTTAAAATTATGTTTCAAGGAGGGAATGGAAAACTAGAATTGAGTGATCCAAATGATATATTAAATACTGGAATAGAATTGTCTGTTACTCCTCCAGGAAAGAAAATTCATAATGCTCAAAGCTTATCTGGTGGTGAAAAATCATTAACAGCAATCTGTTTGTTGTTTGCTATACTTAATGTATCACCTTCACCATACATTATCCTAGACGAAGTAGAAGCAGCCTTAGATGAATCAAATGTTGATTTATTTGGTGAATATCTAAATAAAAAGAAAGATAAGAGTCAATATATTTTGATAACCCATAAAAAGAGAATGATGGAATATGCTGATGTTTTATATGGTATAACTATGCAAAGTGCCGGTATTAGTAAAGTGGTGGGAGTTAAATTAGAAGGATAAATATTATTATCTTTCTTTTTTTTTGCAAATAAACAAAGCAAATCATTGACCCCCTAGGGGTGGTATTGTATAATAAAATTGTAATAAATAATATGGAGAAGATATGAAGAATAAAAAAGTATTGATATCACTAATAATTGGAGTAGCAACTCTTCTTACTTTGATAGTTGGAGCAACTTATGCTTATTTTAGTGTGTCATCAACAAATAGTTTTGGATCAAAAACAATAAGCGCATCAGCTGCATCAGTTGGATCAGTATCTTTATCAAGTGGTTCAGCTTTAACATTAAATTTAACTGCCAATCAAATGATGCAAAAGGGAAGCGATGTTACATATTATGCTTCATCAACCGGAACTACCACAACTGAGAATAATCCAGTAATGGCAACTGCAACAGTAAGTGGAGCAGGAAATTTTAATTGTGATTATACAATACAAATCATCAAAAGCGCGACGAATGATTTATATACAGCATTTCAAGGATGGGGTGGAAAAACATCAGGAATAATAGTTTTAACTGTAGGGGAAACAACATATGATTTTTATACAGCAAATTTATTCACAAATAACAAAATAACAATTAATGGGACGTTTACAGGGATATCAAGTGGAAATCCTGGACAAATAACAGCACAATTTAAATTTGTAAATAAAAATGGAGTCAATCAAGATGCTTTAAAGAATAAAGATATAACATTAACGTTTTCTGCGACTTCATTTAGTTGCACTGCAACTAAAGCATATCCACCAGGAGGAATACCAAATAATAGTGGAACGATGGTGTATTTAAATGAACTCGTAAGTAATACTCAATACCCAAACAATACATCAATACTTAATGCTGGCTATCGCGTTTATTTGAGACAAAATACAACAACTGGAACATATGCAGCATGTGCAATGTTAGACCAAAAAGAAATGTGCTTTGAACCCGATTCTAATTACATTGAATACTATAATGATACATATTCAGCTCTAGGCTATATTTGTGGCGCCGAAGGAAGCACGAGAATGTCGTGCCATGATAACTATGCTCAAGTATATTGTTATCTAGAAGGAACGAGTGCATATTGTCAAGAATATGATGGGTATAATGAGATTGCTGCTGCTTGTTCTGTCTATAGTGGTGGAGCTTTCTATTACGATGAATGGATTGACGAATCATACGCGGACTGTCAATAATAAGTAATCAGCGAATAATATAAAAAATGATAAAAAAATACGACATTAAGTCGTATTTTATATTTCTCTCATTTTTTCTTTATTTTTAAATGGATTCTTTTTATCAATTTTATCTACAAATAAAACTCCATTTAAGTGATCCATTTCATGTTGGAATGCTACTGATATATCTTCACGAACTCTAATAGTTTGTTTGTTTCCATCAATATCTTGATATTCTATTTTAATTCTCGCATATCTTGGCACTATTCCTTCAACCTCACGGTTAACGCTTAAGCAACCTTCGCCTTCGCCAACATAAATTAATTCTTCGCTATGACTAATTAATTTGGGATTAATTATTACATAGTTTCTAAAATTTTCATCTTCCAATTCCTCAACTATAATAAATATATTTTTTGGAATACCTGTTTGAACAAATGCCATCCCCATTCCTGGTCTTAAATTATATTTTTTATAGTATTCTTCAATTTGACTCATAGTTAAGTAATCGATAATATCTTGAATTCTTTTTTTATCATCTTTAGATAAAGGAAAAGTTACCTCATTACTTTTTTTATGAAGCAATTTTTCTTTTTCATCTAAAATGTTAATGTTAGGTAACTTCATTTTTTCCTCCTATTTATTCATAATACTATTTATTTCATTTTCAAACGCTTGATATTCTTCAGAGTATTTTGGAATACGTGCTAATTGATCTTTTAAATATTCCAGTCTCATTTCGAGATATTTAATTTCTTTAATAGTATCATTAATTTGACCTCTTTGTTCCCTTAATTCACGTTCTCTTTCTCTAGCTTCATATTTAGCAACAAACATAGCCATTTGACGAACTTTATAAAAATCTTCTGTATATACACCTTTAGATTTTTCTCTAGTGCAATATTTATCAATAAATCTCCTAATTTCAATAGCTAATTCTTCTTCAGTTTTTGTTTCAGTTATTCTATTAACATAATAGTCATAGATAAATATTGCTTGGTCTTTTATATGTTTAACATCTCTAAGGTAATTACAAAAACTATAACTAAAAGATGTCATAAATTCTTGGTTATCCATTCTTTCTACAACATGTCTTTTTAATTCATTAATGTCATATAGGTGAGCATCTCTTTTGTAAGATATACCTTCTTTTAAAGTTTTAACAATTTTACCATTTTTAGAAGTTCTAATTATAAGAAATTTGCTATCTAAATCTTGTTCAGATATAAAACCAGCATCTAGTAAAGTGTTTTTTAAGTCTGATTCATTCTCAAAAAGAGAAGTGAAACTAACAATATCTTTTAAAGTGGAATCACCAATATATGCAGCTTCTTCTGGAAAATAACCCATTGATGCATGTAATTCCCACCCAGAAATTATTTTGTAAGAATTATTTCTTGGATTATATAAACTTAATCTATACATACGCATCCCCTCTCAAGCTATTAAAAGTATATCATAAAATGCCGTTTTTGTCAAAAAGTGTCAACTTGATAAGCGCTTATTTCGATATGATAGTGTAAAAATTAGTCCATTCAGTTTTAATATTTGCTAATATATGGTATTATTACTATGGTGTTTTATATGAACGAAAATAACATTCGAAATTTTTCTATAATCGCTCATATTGATCATGGTAAAAGCACTCTTGCAGATAGAATATTGGAAATAACCGGAGCTGTTTCAAAAAGAGAAATGAAAGAGCAACTATTAGACAATATGGATATCGAAAGAGAAAGAGGAATAACCATTAAATTAAATACGGTTAAGCTTAATTATAATTATCATGGTGAAGATTATATATTAAATTTAATAGATACTCCGGGTCATGTTGACTTTTCATATGAGGTTTCAAGAAGCTTAGCGGCTTGTGAAGGTGCAATACTTGTTGTTGATGCTGCTCAAGGCATTGAAGCACAAACTTTAGCTAATTTATATTTAGCAATGGAAAACGAATTAGAGATTATACCTGTAATTAATAAAATAGATTTACCTAATGCGGATATTCCTAAGGTAACTAAGGAATTAGAAAGTATATTAGGATTTAAAAAAGAAGATATAATTCTTTGCAGTGGTAAAACTGGAGAAGGAGTTCAACAATTATTAGATAGAGTAATTGAAAAAATACCTGCTCCTAAAATAGATGTGGAAAAACCAACTAGAGCTTTAATATATGATTCTTATTTTGATAGTTATAAAGGAGTAGTATTATTAGTTAAAGTTGTAGATGGTAAAATATCTATTAAAGATAAAATTAAAATGTTTAATTCGGATAAGATATTTGAAGTTATAGAGTTGGGAGTTAAAACTCCTAAGGAAGTTTTATTAGATGAATTAACTAGTGGGGAAGTAGGATTTATTTGTGCTGCCATTAAGGATATATCTAGTGTCCATGTTGGAGACACAATAACTATTTTAGATAATGAAGCAACTATTCCCCTTGAAGGATATAAACCAATGAAACCGATGGTTTATTCTGGTATATATCCCATTGAATCAAATAAATATGAGGGCCTAAGAGATGCTTTAAATAAATTAAAATTAAATGATGCATCTTTAGTATTTGAACCTGTAACTAGTGAGGCCTTAGGCTTTGGGTTTCATACTGGCTTTTTAGGACTATTACATTCAGAAATAATTACAACTAGATTGGAAAGAGAATTTAATTTGGATATTGTTGTTACAAGTCCAACAGTTTTATATGAAGCATATTTAACTGATGGGACAATGGAATTAGTCGATAATCCAAATAAAATGCCTCCAAGAGAAAGATTATCATATATTAAGGAACCATATATTTATACTAATATTATTGCTCCTGCATCATACATTGGGGCAATTATGGAATTGTGTCAAAATAAAAGAGGTATATATAAAGAGGTAGAGTATATTAATGAAGATAGAGTTAATATCCATTATGAATTGCCCCTTGGGGAAATAGTTTATGATTTTTATGATAAACTAAAAAGTAGAACTAATGGCTATGCATCTTTTGATTATGATATAATAGGTTATAAAGAATCGAACTTAGTAAAAATGGATATTTTACTAAATGGCGAAAAAGTAGATGCATTATCATTAATAGTTCATAAAGATGAAGCATATGAAAAAGGAAGAAGTATTACTGAAAAATTAAGAAAAGTTATTCCGAGACAAATGTTTCAAGTTAGTATCCAAGCTAGTGTCGGTTCGAAAATAATAGCCAGAGAAGACGTTTCAGCAATGCGAAAAAATGTGCTTGCTAAATGTTATGGTGGTGATGTTTCTAGAAAAAGGAAACTATTAGAGGCACAAAAAGAAGGAAAAAAGAGAATGAAGATGGTTGGAAGAGTTGAAGTTCCAAGTGAAGCATTCTTAAGTATATTAAGGAGTGATGAAAATGGTTAGTCGTGAACAAGAAGAAAGAATTATTAAAGAGACAATTCTTTTAGTTAATTTGTTTTTAGAATTCAATGAATCAGATATTGAATTATCTAATCGAACAGGTATATCTTCTTCAACTGTTCAAAGAAGATTAACAGATCGTGAAAGAATATATGCCGCATTTCCATATAGTGGCGAAAAATTATATGATGAAATTATTAAAAAGAGAAAAGAGAATTTAGAGAACGGAAAAAGATTAGGAGGAATAAGATCGGTTATGAATTTACGTCGTTCAAACGGAGAGGAAATTGGAACAGTTCCACAATTAAAAGTTGAGTGGTTAGCAAGTGATGAAAAAAAGCAATTTTATTATTTAAGACATCTAATGTTAACTTATAGAGCTAAACCAGCTACTATTGCAGAATTATTTAAAATTGATGAGGATGCATTGGTTAAAGAGTTATCATCAAAAGGAAGCGATTATAGCAGTTTGCATTATCTATATAATAATGACACTACTGACCAAGAAATTGCTAAGGCTGGTATAATTGCTTGGATAAGTGATTACTATGCAACTAAGGATAAAGAAGTTAGAAAGTATTTAAAAGATAGTATTTCTGATAAAAAGGCTGCAGAAATTATAAAAAGGAGAAATCCTTCAACATATTCAGAGAGAAGAGAAGCAATTAGCCCTGAGGATTTAGAGGAAATGATTAAAAATCAAGTTAAATATGCATTAACCCAAGATAGAGTATGTAATTTATTTAACGCTAATAGATCTGAATATTCTAAAAAAGTAACAAAATATTTTGAAAATGAAGATAGAGGAAAAACTCAAGATACTAATGCTAGTGCAATGCCTGTATTATTAACACCTGATCTTAGAACTTTATATACAGCTTTAGCAGATTATCATTCACAATACGCAAAGAATAATAATGGCTATACAAGGTAATTAAAATGGATGAGATTAGTAGTGTTTACATACATATTCCTTTTTGTTCTTCAATCTGCACTTACTGTGACTTTTGTAAAGTTTTATACAATAAAGAATGGGCAGTTTCATATTTAAAAAAATTAAAGGAAGAAATACAAGAAAGATATATGGGAGAGAGTATTAAAACTATATATATTGGGGGAGGAACTCCTAGCTGTCTTTCAATGAAAGAAATTGAATATTTATTAGCGTTAACTAATCTATTAAATAAAAAAGATTTAGAAGAGTTTACTTTTGAATGTAATTTAGAAGATATTACGGAAGATTTACTAGTTTTATTAAAAAGATTTAATGTAAATAGATTAAGCATTGGCATCGAATCGTTTGATAAAGATAATTTAGTATTTATGAATAGAAAAGGTTCTTATGAGGATGCTAAGAAAAAGATGCAATTAGCTAGGAAATTGGGTTTTAATAATATAAACTTAGATTTAATATATGCACTTCCTAATGAAAAAATGATTACATTAAGAAAAGATTTAAAATGTTTATTAAATCTAGATCCAGAACACATAAGCACTTATAGTTTGATGATTGAAGATCATACTTATTTGGGATATAAAAAAATAAATAATATTCCCGAAGAATTAGATTTTGAAATGTATGAATACATATGCAAAAAATTGACTAAAAATAATTATAAGCATTATGAAATAAGTAATTTTGCAAAGCCCGGCTATGAATCTAAACATAATTTAGTATATTGGAATAATCAAGAATATTATGGCTTTGGCTGTGGAGCCTCTGGGTATATTTCTGGTGTTAGATATGATAATACAAAAAATATCACTAGTTACATTAATGATGGGTTTAAAAGTGATGATGTTTTATTAAGTGAAAAGAGTATTAGAGAATATGAATTAATGTTAGGATTAAGAAAAACTGAAGGAATAAACTTGCAAGAGTTTTATAATAAATATCACATTAATATGCAAGATGAATTTCCAATCAAGCCATTAATAAAAAGTGGAGAATTAATCTATGAAAATGGATATGTTAGAATTAATCCTAAAAAACTCTACATAATGAATGAAATATTATTAAAGTTAATTTAAAAAGGAATCATTAGAATTGATTCCTTTTTTTATTTATAAATTCTACTAACTTATTTTTATTAACTAGTAATACAACACATAGAACAATAATTATTATTGGAATAATCATTTTGAATATTGAAGAGACTATGCTAGTTTTTGTATTAGAGCTTGTATCTTCTTGATTTTTTGCTAATCTTAAAAATATGTTTGTATTTTTATAATTGTTATCATCAATTGTCCAAGTAATCTCATTTTTTTTATGATTACCAGTAGTTTCAATTACATCATAATTTGTTTTGACACTTATTTTTATAGGTTTATCATTATAACATTCAAAGTTTCCTGATAAATCTATGTAATATTCATTTGATAAACTAGCTACTTCATATTCTTCAAAGCAATTATTAATAAAGTAACCATTGACAAAATTATCATCTAAATATTCATATGTTAAAGTAACTGTTGTTGGATAACCTTTATCAATTTTTTTATCATAGAAGATGTCATGATTATTTATTAATGGTTCAATGTCTTCATAATAAAACATTTCACTCATTGTCATTGGAGCCCAATCTTCATCTTCTCTTAATTCTTCAATATCTTCTTCTATTGTTTGAGGATAAGATATAACTATTTTTTCTTTAAATGATTTATTAATATCTAGTTTATAGTAAACAGTATTTTCATCATAAATTTCAATAGCATAGGCTTTTATTACTATAAGAGGAATTATTAATAGTCCAAATATAATTTTCTTCATAACAAATCCTTTCTAACCTCTAAATGCCCAAGCGCCATTCCAGCCGCATTTATGAACTTCATTACATCTATTTCTATAATTGTATGTTTTATCATACAAACCCTTTATTGTATAACATGAATCAGATGTTTTATTTTCTATGGCACCAGCATATTTAACATATACTTTATTGCTTCCACATTGGCTAGAACTATGAACAACTATATAATGTCCAGATATTAGTATTATTACTCCATATCCATTGTTAGTTTTATTTAATATTAATTGTTCCCATGAATCATTCCATCTAGTATATCCAGAAGTGTGAAGTAAATTGCCACTAGAAGTGATGTGATATCTTTCGGATAAGGCTTTTCCGAATGCAGCAGTAGGTGAGTAAGCAGCAGCACTTAAAGCTCCGCCACTATGGTATGTGCTACACATATAATTTGCAACATCTTCTATTGCATCTTCTTCTGAACTGAAAAGGCTAGGATTAAACGCCCAAGCTATAGTAGCATATGCAATAGCACCACATCCAGAAGACTTAACGGTTTTGCCGTTACCACAAAATTTTATATGACCATAGTTTCTTTGAGTTATAGTTGGATATCTTCTATCTCCAGTTGAAGGAATATCATCAGGAGGTGGAACCACGGTTGGTTTAACTTTATTGCTATTACCTTTAATAAAATATGGAGTTTCTTCAGATTTCCTTTTTTCTTCTTCTTTTCTAATTCTTTTTATTTCTTTAGCAATTTCTTTTTCTGTTTCTGCTAATTGTTCCCTTTTCCTTTTCTCATAAGCTTCTTTGTATATATCAATATCTTCTAAATTATCCTTACAAGAAACAAAGAAAATATCTGAATTGTAATTACCTATACCATTAAATAAAGCTGATATAGTAGAAGGAAGAATAAATATAACTATTCCGGCTATAACTCTTTTAAGAAATGTTCCAACTACTTTACCAAGATCTGCGCCACTATTTGTAACTGCCTTGGAAAAATCGATTATTCCCATAACTATTATTAGTAGAGGAGCGACTATACATACTATTTTAAATATATTAACTACTATTAATAATATTCTTAAGTATACATATGATTCACACATAATCATCACCATATTAATAATATCATAATTTTTAACAAATCTATAGTAGTAGATTGATATTTTTGGCGTTTTATAAGATAATAAGTTTGGAGATGATTTTTATGAAAATACCTTTTAAGGCAGGGAATATTTTAATTCCAAAAAATATTGATATGCACAAATGGAGTGTTGTTGCATGTGATCAATATACTTCTGAACCAGAATATTGGCAAGAAGTTGAAAAGATTGTTGGCGATAGTCCATCAACTTTAAATATTACACTTCCAGAAATTTACTTAAATGATAGTAATGTAGAAGAAAGAATTAAAAATATTAATCTTAATATGGAAAAAATGTTAAAAGATGATATTTTTTCTGAATATAAAGACTCAATGATATATTTAGAGAGAACTCAAATGGATGGCAGAGTTAGAGAAGGTTTAATGGGAATAGTTGATTTAGAAGATTATTCATTTGAAAAGGGTTCTCAAACCCTTATTAGAGCTACAGAAAAAACTGTTATTGAAAGAATACCACCAAGAGTTAAAGTTAGAGAAAATGCTTTGTTAGAATTACCGCATATTATGATATTAATTGATGATTCTAATAAGAGTATAATTGAGAGTTTAAAAACTAAAGTTACTAATGATGATATTGTATACGATTTTGATTTGATGCAAAATGGTGGTCATATTAAAGGTTATAAATTAGGAAAAGAGATTATTGATGAAATAATTAGAGGATTAGAAAATCTCGCTGATCCAGATAATTTTTCTAAAAAGTATGGTGTTAGTGATAAGGGAGTTTTATTGTTTGCCATGGGTGATGGTAATCATTCGCTTGCTACAGCAAAAGCTTGTTATGAAAAATTAAAAGAAAGTATGAGTGAAGAAGAATACTTAAATCATCCAGCAAGATATGCTTTAGTTGAATTAGTTAACCTACATAGTGAAGCTTTAGAATTCGAAGCCATCCATCGTGTTGTATTTGAAACTAATGTTGAAGATTTAATTGATAGTTTATATAAGTATTATGATATTAATGAGGATGGTCATGGTCAAAAGTTTGAATTAGTAACAAAAGATATAGATAAGGTTTTATATATTGAGAATCCTAAATCTAATATCCCTGTTGGTTCTATTCAAATATTCTTAGATGAATACTTACAAGATCACAGTGGTAGTATAGATTATATTCATGGAGAAGAGGTTACTAAGGAATTTGCCAAAAAAGATGGTAATGTTGGAATAATATTCGATGCAATGAGTAAAGATGATTTATTTAAAACTGTTATCCTTGATGGTGCGTTACCAAGAAAGACTTTCTCAATGGGACATAGTTACGATAAAAGATTCTATCTTGAAGCTAGAAGAATTAAGTAAATATAAATAAAGAAGATTTAATATCTTCTTTTTTTGTCTAAAAAAAATAAAATTAGCACTCATATCTTGACAAGTGCTAAGCATAATATTATAATGGGGTTAGCATTAAAGAAAGAGGAGTGCTAAAGGTGGTGAAATAGTTTTATGGATGACAGAAAAAAAGAATTATTAAAAGAAATAGTAGAAAATTATGTTAAGACTGTTAAGCCTGTTGGTAGTAAATCTTTATGTAAAAAATTAAAATGTTCGAGTGCTACAATAAGAAACGAAATGGCTATATTAGAGAATATGGGATACATAGAAAAGAACCATATTTCTAGTGGAAGAGTGCCTTCGGAAAAAGGTTATCGTTACTATGTAGAAAACTTAATGGAAGCAAAAGATTTAACTGGTGAAGATATGTTAAAGCTTCAAACCATTGTTAATAATAAAGACTTACAAGTTAATGATGCATTAGTTAAATGTTTAGAGATAATTAGTGATATAACAAACTATACATCTATAGTTCTTGGTAAGAATTCTTCTGACAATTTATTACAACAAATAAATATAGTTGCTTTAGATACGAATAAAATAGTAGCAATCGTGTGCACAGATAAAGGCGTTGTTGAAAATAAACAATTTATCTTGCCGGAAGGAACTAATGTTGGCGAGATTATTAAATCTAGTGAAATAATCAATAAAATGTTAATTGGCACGCCAATTAATAAGGTATCTGAAAAACTAGAATTTGAAATCAAACCAATCATAGCCAAAAAAGTAAAAGATTATGAAACAGTTTATAATATTTTCTATGACGCATTTAATGATTTTTTAGTTCATAGAACAAATATGCATGTATCTGGAAGAATTAATTTATTAAAAGAACCAGAATACGTTGAATCAAAAGATATTAGAAGAATTGCTGATAAATTAGAGGATGAATCATTTAAAGAAATGTTAAGTGAAATTAATGGAAATGATGAATTACAAATATATATTGGTCAGGATTCTAATTTTGATGACAATGTAACCGTGATTAAAAGAAATTATAAGATGGGTGGCGAAGAAGGAACTATTGCTATTATTGGTCCAAAGAGAATGGAATATGAAAGAGTTGTTTCTCTTTTAAACTACATGATAGATAAAATAGAGGATAAATAATGAAAGAGAATATTGAAAATTTAATGGATGAAAACAAAAAACATCATAAAATTAATCAGCATAAGAAAGATAACAATAAATATAAAGATGAAATAAAAAAATTAGAGGATGAAAAAAGAGAGTTAAATGATAAGCTTCTAAGAGTCACAGCTGAAATGCAAAATATGCGTAGAAGATATGATGAAGAAATATCTAAAATATATAGATATGAGGGGGAAGCTTTAATAAAAAAGATGCTAGGAGTTTTAGATAACTTTGAAAGAGCAATCAATAATGATAATAAAGATCTTAGCGAGGAATTATCTAAATATCTAGAAGGATTTATTCTAATCTATAATGATTTGAAGAATAGTCTGAATAATATTGGGGTTTCGGAATTAGAATGTGTAAATAAACCTTTTAATCCTGAAGAAATGGAAGCCGTTATGACTGAAAAAGTTGAGGGATTAGATAGTGGAATTGTAACTGCAGTCTTATTAAAGGGTTATAAATATAATGATAAAATAATTAGACCAGCCATGGTTAAAGTAAATGAATAGAGGAGATGATTATAATGGCTAAAATTATAGGTATTGATTTAGGAACAACAAATAGTTGTGTTGCAGTTTTAGAAGGTGGAGAACCTAAGGTTATTCCAAATAGTGAAGGAAATAGAACAACTCCATCAGTAGTAGCCTTTAAAGGCGATGAAGAGTTAGTAGGAGAAACAGCGAAAAGACAAGCTGTAACTAATGTTAAAAATACTATTTCTTCAATTAAAAGAAAAATGGGAACTAGTGAAAAAGTAGAAGCTAATGATAAGAAATGGACACCTGAAGAAATAAGTGCAAAAATTTTAGGAAAGTTAAAGAAAGATGCAGAAAGTTATTTGGGAGAAAAAGTAACAAAGGCAGTTATTACTGTTCCTGCATATTTTAACGATGCTGAAAGACAAGCTACTAAGAATGCAGGTAAAATTGCTGGTTTAGAAGTTGAAAGAATTATCAACGAACCAACCGCAGCAGCATTAGCGTATGGATTAGATAAGCAAGATAAACTACAAACTATTTTAGTTTATGACTTAGGTGGAGGAACATTCGATGTATCTATTCTTGAATTAGGGGATGGTGTATTTGAAGTTAAGTCTACAAGCGGTAATAATCGTTTAGGTGGAGATGACTTTGATGAACGTATTAGTGATTATCTAGTTTCAGAATTTAAAAAGGAACATGGTGTTGATTTATCTAAAGATAAGATGGCAATGCAAAGAGTTAAGGACGCTTCTGAAAAAGCTAAAAAAGATTTATCGGGTATGACTAATGCTCAAATTAGTTTGCCATTTATTGCTCAAAGTGATGAAGGTCCATTACATATGGAAATGAGTTTATCTAAAGCAAAATTTGAAGACTTATGTCGTGATTTATTTGACTCAACCCTAGAACCTGTTAGAAAAGCATTAAAGGATGCTAAATTAAAAGCATCAGATATTGATAAAGTTATATTAGTTGGTGGTTCAACACGTATTCCTTATATTCAAGAATTAGTCAAAAAAGAATTAGGTCAAGAGCCAAATAAAGGTGTTAACCCAGATGAAGTTGTTGCAATGGGCGCAGCAATTCAAGGTGGAGTTTTAACTGGCGAAGTAGACGATATTGTATTATTAGATGTAACTCCATTATCTTTAGGTATTGAAACTTTAGGTAATGTAATGACAGTTTTAATTCCAAGAAATACAACAATTCCAACAAGCAAGAGTCAAGTGTTCTCAACTGCTGCAGATAATCAACCTGCTGTAGATATTCATGTTCTTCAAGGGGAAAGACCAATGGCTACTGATAATAAGACCTTGGGCAATTTCCAATTAACTAATTTACCTCCAGCAAAAAGAGGAGTTCCACAAATTGAAGTTACTTTTGATATTGATGCCAATGGTATTGTTAATGTTAAAGCTAAAGATTTAGGAACTGGAAAAGAACAATCAATTACTATTACATCATCTACAAACTTATCAGATGAAGAAATAGATAAGATGATGAAAGAAGCTGAAGCAAATAAAGAAGCAGATGAAAAGAGAAAGGAAGAAGCAGAAATAAGAAATAATGCTGATTCAATGATTTTCTCTACTGAAAAAGCACTAGAAGATCTTGGAGATAAAGTTGATTCTGCTGATAAAGAAAAAGCTGAAGGATTGATTAAAGAATTAAAAGAATTATTAGAAGGAAAAGATACAGATAAGATTAAAGAGAAAACTGATGAATTATCTAAAGTAGCAATGGACTTAGCTGCTAAAGTATATCAAAATGTTAAACCAGAAAATGAAGATAATGAATCTTCAGCTAAAGAAGATAAAAAAGACGATAATGTAGAAGAAGCAAAATTTGAAGAAAAATAATTGTTAGGCTCTAGTCCTCTAGAGCCTTACTTTTAGTAAGAAAGGTTATTATGGCAAAGAAAAGAAGTGAATTTGATTCAAAATACAAATGGAGGACTAAAGATTTATATATTAGTGATGAAGCATGTAAAAAAGATATTAAATCTTTAGAGGGTTCCATTAAAAAAATAAAAAAGTATAAAGGTAAGTTATTGGAAAGTGCAAATACTTTATATGAAGCTTTAGAATTAGATACAAAAGTATCTAAAAAGTTGGAAAGAGTATATATTTATGCTCATATCAATAATGATGCTGATACTTTAGACAACAATTATCAAGAATTATATGGTTTAGCGAAAAATATTTATATTATGTATTTAGAAGCTACATCATTTATGGTTCCAGAATTATTAAATGGTTCTTTTGAATTAATAAAAGGCTATATTAAGGAAGTTCCGGAACTAAAAGTTTATAAAAGAAGTTTAAAAGAAATATTTAGAATGAAGAAACATACTTTAAGTGATAAAGAAGAGAGTATTTTATCATCTCTATCTAAATTGTTTTCTTCACCAGATGAAATAATGGGAGCTTTAACTGATAGTGATTTTAAGTTTAAAAGTATTATAGTAGATGGTAAAGAAAAAGAATTAACTGAAAGTAATTATTCTGTATATTTGCGAAGCGAAGATAGAGATGTTCGTAAACAAGCTTTTGAAAATATTCATTCTGAATATGGAAAATATAAGAATACATTAGCAACAACTCTTCGCAGTGAAGTGGACAAAAACGTAGCTATTTCTAAATTGAGAGGTTATTCAAGTAGTTTAGATAGAGCCTTGTTTGCTAATGAAATAGATAAAGATATTTATACAAACTTAATTGAATCAGTTCACGATAGTTTACCTGTTTTAGATAAATACTGGCGATTAAAAAAGAAACTATTAAAACTAGATGAAATGCATATATATGATACTTATGCTGATATTCCATCTAAAGAGAATTCTAAATGGAACTATGAAGAAGCGAAAGATGTAATTTTGAAAGCAGTAAGTGTTTTAGGAAATACATATAAAAAAGATATTACTAAAGCATTTGATGAAGGTTGGATAGATTCTTGCGCAAACATTGGTAAAAGAGGGGGAGCTTATTGCACAGCTTGTTATAGTGTTCACCCTTATGTTTTAATGTCATATGAAGGCTTATTAAATGATGTTTCGACATTAGCTCATGAACTTGGTCATGCAATGCATTATTACTATGCTTGTAAATATCAAAACTATCAAGATTACAATTACAGTATTTTCGTTGCTGAGGTTGCTAGTCAAGTAAATGAAATATTATTATGTCGTTATCTTTTAGATAATAGTTCTAATAAAGAAGAAAAAATCAAAATAATCGATGATTTATTACAAAAATATAAATCTACGATTTTCCGTCAAACTATGTTTGCTGAATTTGAATTATTTATTCATGAATGGACTGAAGCCAATAATGTTTTAACTAGCCAAAATATGTGTGATAAATACTTAGAATTAAATAAACTATATTATGGTTCTAATGTAGTGGTAGATGATTTAATAAAATATGAATGGGAAAGAATACCACACTTTTATATGAACTTTTATGTATATCAATATTCTACAGCATTTGCTGCAGCAGTTAAGATAGCAAATGATATATATAATGGAAATGTATTAGCTAGGGATAATTACTTAAAATTCTTAACTTTAGGCTCTAGTAAAACTCCAATTGATTCTCTTAAAGTTGCTGGTTTAGATATGAAAAGCCCAAAGGTAATGCAAGATGCTATTGCATTTATGAACGAATTAATTGATGAATATAATTCACTACAAGGAAGTGATATAAATGAATAATAAAAGAGATTACTATGAAGTGCTAGGAGTGAATAAAAATGCTACTGACGAAGAGATTAAAAGAGCATTTAGAGTTTTAGCAAAAAAATATCACCCTGATGTAAATAAAGAAGAAGGAGCTGCCGAAAAATTTAAAGAGATTGGTGAGGCTTATTCTGTCTTATCTGATCCTCAAAAAAGGAGTCAATATGACCAATTTGGTCATGCAGCGTTTGATGGCCAAGCAGGCGCAGGATTTGATATGGGAGATATTAATCTAGACGATATTCTATCCAATTTATTTGGTGGAGGTTTTGGTGGTTTTGGTTCATTTACTTCAGGTTTTGGAAGAACTTCTAGTAGAAATCAAGCTCGTCGTGGTGATGATTTGTTGATGCATATAAGACTTACTTTTGAAGAAGCTATCCATGGTTGTAAGAAAGATATAAAAGTTCAAGTTAACGAAGAGTGCGATGAATGCCATGGTAAAGGTGGATTTAATGAAACTACTTGTACTAATTGTAATGGTCAAGGATTTGTTAAAGAGGAAGCTAGAACATTATTTGGAATGATGCAAACCCAAAAGACATGTCCTATATGTCATGGAACTGGTAAAATGTTTAAAGAAATGTGTTCTAAATGTCGTGGTGAAGGAAGAGTCGCTAAGAATAAAACGTTAACTGTAACTATACCTGAAGGTATTAATACTGGTCATCAATTGAGATTAAGTGGAAAAGGTGGTGCTGGAGTTAATGGAGGACCAAATGGCGATATATACTTAGAATTCACAGTGGAGGATCATAAGTTTTTTGAACGTCATGAAAATGATATATATCTAGAAGTTCCAGTAACTATTACTGAAGCAATCCTAGGATGTAAAAAAGAAATTCCGACTCTAACTGGACCAGGATATATTGAAATAAAGCCTGGAACTCAAAATTATACTAAGTTAAAATTGAAAGGAAAGGGAATAAAGGACGTTAATTCTAAAACATATGGAGATATGTATGTAGTAGTAAACGTTATAATTCCTACTAAGTTAAATCGCAAACAAAAAGAATTACTTACTGAACTTTCAGAAACAGATTTAGAATCAGAAAGCGAGTTTAAAGAATTTAAAAAAGCATTAAAATAGAGAATTATTTCTCTTTTTTATTGACTTAAAAAAGTCCTAAAATTATAATTATTAATGTAAGGATAGAAAAAGTATGACGTTAGTTAAATTAAAAATGCGTTTTATATATAAAATAATTTTATTTATGATTGCTTTAGTTTTGGCTTTAGCAGTAGTTTTGGGCTCATTATATTACAAGTTTAAGGATTCGGTATTTGGCGACTCAGCAATTGATGCAGATGGGTATTTGTCCATAAATTATTTAGATGGAAAACGCTTCAATCTTAATAGTAATAGAGCCCTAAAGATATCTATTACAAATAGTGATAATAGTGTTAAGTATTATCGATTCCTTTTTAGCAAAGTTAGAGGCAAGGGGTCTTATAAACTTCTATATAATAATACTGTAGTTACTGAAGGAGATTTAAAACCTGCAGATGAAATATTAACTGATTATCTTAGTATTGATGCATCTGAATCAAAAACGTATTCTTTAGAAGTATATACTGATAGTAATATTAAGGGCACTTTAGGTATAAGAAATACTGAAGAGAAATTAAATACATTTGCAGATACTATATTACAGAATAATAAAGTTAAAAGTGCTCCGACAACTAAAGTTGGAATAGATTTGGCTTTCGAAGATGAAGGATTAATAAAGGACGTAGATGATGTTGGGCCATCATATTATTTCCGGGGTAAAGTTGAAAATAATTATGTCTCTTTTGGCGATATGCTATGGCGAATAGTTAGAATTAATGGCGATGGTTCAGTTAGATTAATTCTTGATGGCGAGACTAGTAGTATAGCTAGTTATTGGACAGATGAAAATAAAAATATGGACTATAAATCTAGCAATATACATTCGTTTTTGTTGTCATGGTTAAATGATAACTTAGGTGATTTAACAGATTATATAGCTAGCGCAAAGTTTTGTAATGATATAGGTCATGATGAGGATTGGACTTTCCACGCAAATACAAGAATACTAGTTAATAATATTCCAGCTTTAAGTTGTGCTGGGACTCAAGTTAGAAGTGCAATTGGATTGCTAAGCATAGATGAAGTTATTCTCGCTGGAGCCAATACTAAAAATAGTAATAAAGCATTTTATTTATATAATAGTGATTTAGCAAATCCTTGGGTCACTATGACTGCACATAGTGGGTCAGAAGGTAGTTTAACATTGTTCATGGTTAATACTGATGGTAGTTTGGAAACCCATATAGTAGGTAACTTAAATCGAGGAGTTAGACCGGTTATAAATCTAAAGAAGAATATAGAAATGACTGGGGATGGAACTATAAATAATCCTTGGACAATTGTAGAATAGTTTATTAGTTGATTAATAACCTGTAGCCATGTTATAATAAGTGTCAACATTTGCACCAATTAGTGTAAAGCAAGTGTTAGAGACTTATTTTTGTTTACAATAAGTGTTAAAATACAATTGTGGTGATAATTATGGCTATTACTAGTATGAATTTCTTTAATGATGTTGTAGTTTTTTTCAAATACTTAAGTGTAGTTGATTTAGTTTTTTTAGTGGCTGTAGTTATTTTAATGATTTTAATAATTACTTTAATATACTTTATAAAGATTAATAATGATGTTTTAGGTGAACGAGATCTGTTTCCAGATAAACCTTTGAAAAACGAAAAGAAAGAAGATAGTCTAATAAAAATAATTCCTGAGGATAATAGTCCTATAGTTAGTGAAATGACTGAAAATACAGAAGAGAAATATGATGATGAAGAAGCTCCGCTTCTAGACTTAAAGTCCTTAGAAGAAAAGATTAAAAATAATGAAGATAATGAAAGAATAACATTTACTGAATACGAAAAAGATCAAGAAGAGAAGGCAATCATTAGTTATGATGAACTTCTTAATAAAAAGAATAAGTATGCAATAAATTATGAAAAAGAAGAAGTTATAGATGACTTAATAGTTAAGAAAATTGACTTGAATGATTTAGAAAATAAAACTGGAGAAGAATATCCTAGTAGTAATGCTAAGGTTATTAGTTATCAAAAAGAGGAAGAATTTTTAAAAGCGTTAAAAGAACTGAATAGTTTATTAAATTAAGGGTGGTTTTATGAAATTTTACATTGAAACTTTTGGATGTAAAGTAAATACTTATGAATCAAATTATATAAAAGAGTCATTAATAAGTAATGGCTTTCTTTTAAGTGATAATATGCAAGATTCAGATATAATACTTATTAATACTTGCACAGTAACTAATATGGCCGATGCTAAGTCTAAAAAGTTTGTTAGAAGGGTAAGAAGAGAGAATCCTAATTGCATTTTGATAGTTATGGGATGTTCTGTTCAAAATAATTTTGCTGATTTTCAAAATATGAACATAGATATATTGATAGGAAACGTTAATAAATCCAAAGTAGTTGAAATGTTAAAAGACTATATAAATAATCATAAAAAATATGAGTATTATTGTTCTAATAGAGTTTTATCTTTTGAAGATATGGAAATTAGAACTTTCGATCATAGTAGAGCATTTATTAAGATTCAAGATGGATGTGATAATTTCTGTGCTTACTGTATAATACCTTTTATGAGAGGAGCCTGTCGTAGTAAAGATTTTAATCTTATTATAGAAGAAGCAAATGAATTAGTTAAAAATGGTCATAAAGAAATTGTTTTAACTGGTATTCACACTGGCTCCTATGGGAATAACAATCATGACTTAGTTGATGTTATTAACGAATTAACAAAAATAGAAGGGTTAGATAGAATACGACTATCTAGTGTAGAAATTACGGAATTAAATGATAAATTTATGGATATGTTAAAGAATAATTCAAAATTCTGTGACCATTTACATATTCCTTTACAAGCTGGTAGTAATCATATATTAAAATTAATGAATAGAAAATATGATTTAGATTTTTTTGAAAATAAAATAAAACAAATTAGAACTATTAGACCTAATATTTCGATTACTACAGATATAATAGTGGGCTTTCCAGAGGAAAGCTCTGAAGATTTCTTAGAAACATACGAATTTTCTAAGAAAATTAAATTCAGTAAAATTCATGTTTTCCCATATTCAAAAAGAAATGGAACTGTAGCTAGCAGAATGAAAGAGGTTCAATCGAAAGAAAAAACTAATCGTGTTCATAAATTACTAGAATTATCAAATGAACTTGAAAAAGAGTATAGTTTAATGTTTTTAGATAAAAAAGTATCTGTTCTAATTGAAGAAGTTAAGGATGGACATAGCATTGGAACCACCTCTAATTATTTAAAAGTATGTATACCTAAAGAATTAAAAAGAAATGAAATATATGAAGTTATATATAATTCTAATAGTATAAAATAATAAATATTTATAAAACTAATAATGTGATTATATGTTATTAGATTTAGAAATATTGAATGGTAATTTAGAACTTGAATACAATGAACTTACATATGAATATACAGTAAAAGTTGATGAAAGTGTTGATCATCTAGATTTTGTATATCATATTTGTGATGAATGTTTTATTAATATAAGAGATAATTTCCTATCTAATGAAAACGGTGTAGTTAGTATTGAAGTGTTTAATAGTAATAATTTGAGTAACACATATACTTTTTATGTAAGTAGAGAAATGTCTAATGCAACTAGTGGTATTGAAAATTACAAAAAATCTTTGGAAATACTTTCGGATAATAATCCTAATATTTTAAACATTCAATTCCTTTCTATTGGAGTATTTCTGTCAATAATAATTATTTTTAGCGTAATATTTCGTAGGAAAAAAATATGATATAATAAATTGTAGGGGGATAATTATGGATAAATTAAGTATTTTCTATAATGGCATTCTAAAAGAGGCATCTTGTGGAAGAGTGCATTTATATGCACCGTATAACATAATATTTAACACTCTTATATTAGAAGACAATATTAAAATAGAATCTAAAGTTGAATATGAAGACGTTATAATTCCAACATTGATAATTGATAATAAAGAATTATTTAATAGTTTATTAGAAGAGTATGTGAGTAAAGCATTACTTTTTTATGATGAAGAAAATTATCCTAATGAAAACATTCTTAAAGAAAAATTTATTATGACTGTATTGTGGAGTAATGCTACATTTGATGATTTTGCAAATCCTATTCCTTTTTTAAAAAAACAAATTAATTATCTAGATAATTGGAATACATATAACCATGGAGTAATAAGTAAAGAACAAGGAATAATCATGAGATTAACAAAGAATAGTGTTACAGATAAAAGTCCATATAATTTATTAATAGAATTAAATTACAATCATATGATTATTCCTATAGCTAATATAAGTGTTGGAATAGATAATAATAGTATAAATATTTATAGTATTAATTCAATGAGCGAATCTCATATAAAAGATGATAATATAGTTAATTCAATCTTAAATTATTTAACTACTAGAGGTATAAAAAATGTAGAGATTCCTAGTTTTTTAATAACAAGATGGAATAGTTTAATTATTAAATCTTTTTATAGTTCAAATAGCGATTTGCAAAGAGAAAAGAAAATATCTATGGGGGAAAAGAAGCTATGTGTAAATGTTAATGAGTTTTTTATCCAATTAAGTAATTATCTTCAAAATCAAGATAATATTGAAATTACGGCTAATCCTCTAGACATAGATTTTAAATTGCATTTAAAATTAACTACTAATTCTAAATAAAATATTGTATAATTTAAATAGGTGATCTCGATGAAGATGATTATTTCTGCTGGGGGAACTGGTGGTCATATATATCCAGCTTTAGCTATAGTCAAAAAATTTCAAAAAGAAGAAAAAGATTTCGAAGTATTATATATTGGAACTCATAATAGAATGGAAAATGACATTGTTCCTAAGGAAAAAATTCCTTATAAGAGTCTAAAAATATATGGCTTTAGCAAATCTAAAATAGGTCAAGATATATGTAATGTTTATTATGTAATTAAAGCCTTTAATGATGCCAAAAAAATTATGCAAGAATTTAAACCGGATATAGTAGTAGGTGTTGGTGGTTATGTTACATTACCCGTTATTATGGCTGCTCGTTCATTAAAGATAAAAAGTGTTATTCATGAGCAAAATAGTATTCCTGGGAAAACTAATAAATTCTTAAGTAGAGGAGTTAGTTCAGTATTTACTTCCTTTAAAATAAGTTCAAACTATTTTGCCAAGGGAATTCCTATAAAATATACTGGTAATCCTTCGGGAGATAATGTGGTTAATTTAAAACCAATGAAAAAAGAAAGTTTGGGGTTATCTAAAGATAAAAAATTGGTTTTAATTACTTCTGGGTCTTTAGGTAGTAGTGGTCTTAATAGTAAATTAATCGAATTTTTAAAACTTTCTGGAAATAAAGATTATGAAGTAGTATTTATTACTGGTAAAGGTAATTATGAAGAAATTAAGAATAATGACTTTGCCTCTAATATAAAGGTTATACCTTATTTAGAAAATCTTTCTTCTTTGTTTTCTTCATGTGACTTAGTTATATCAAGAGCAGGAGCAGGAACAATTTCAGAATTATTAGCGTCAAAAACTCCGGCCATCTTGATACCTAGTCCAAATGTAAGTAATAATCATCAATATTATAATGCTAAAGAAATTGGTGAAGAAAAGATGGCTTTGATGATTGAAGAAAATGAATTGGATTCCAAAAAACTTTTTGATGACGTTAATGATTTACTTAACAATAGTCCTTTATATCAAGAATTAAAAGATAATTTAAATAAAAGAAAGAGCGTATCAAGTAGTGACTTAATATATAAATACATAAAGGAGATTGTTAAGAATGATTGATGAATTAGAAAAATATGGCAAAGTTTATGAAAACTTTGCACTCGAAAATTACAACACTTATGGTATTAAAACATCTAGTAAATATTTTGTTCAACCAAATTCTATAGACAATTTGTTGAAATTATTAAAATATTTATCCAAGAATAAAATTAAGTATTATATTCTTGGGGGAGGTTCTAATATTATTCTTCCTGATAAACCTTTTAGTGGCGTATTAATTAACTTATCTCTACTAAATAAAATTGAAATTAATAACAATTTAGTATCTGCTGAATCCGGAGTTGCTTTAGGAGCTTTAGCCAAAAAATGTATTGAAAAAGGTTTAAGTGGATTAGAGTATGTTTCCTTAATCCCAGGGACGCTCGGGGGAGCATTATATGGAAATGCCGGATTAAAAGAAAGAACAGTCTATGATAATGTTGTGGGTATTGATGTTATAAGAAAACATAAATTGGTCCACATAGACAAAAAAGATTTAAAATATGAATATAGATGGAGTATGTTTAAGGATAGCTCAGATATTATAGTTAAAGCTTATTTTGAAATGGATAGTGCCGAGATAAGTGATATGAATGATATAGTAAAGCAAAATAGAATTAGAAGAATGGATACACAACCATTAGAGTTTAAGAATGCTGGAAGTGTATTCAAAAATCCCGCAATGGATTCAGCAGGTAGATTAATCGATATTGCTGGTTTAAAAGGATATCGAATAAATGATGCTGAAGTATCGCAAAAGCATGCTAATTTTATCATTAATCGTGGTAATGCCACTAGTGATGACATAAAGAAATTAATTAAACATATTCAAAAAGTTATTAAAGATAAATATAACATTGAGTTAGAACTAGAGCAAGTAATAGTAGATTGGGATTAATCATGAAAGAAAGAAAAAAGAAAAAAAGGATTAGATTTAAAGGATTAGTAATTGTTTTATTACTTGCATACATTTTCTTATCTTTTTTATACTTTTTATGGAAAAATCCCATAAAAAAGATAGAAATAACAGGAAATTATTATTTAAAAGACAATTATTTAATAGATTATTTAGATATAAGTAAAGAATCAATAATTAAGGTTAGTTCTCGTTCAATAATTAAGAAATTGAAGAAATTAGAATTAATTAGTGATGCTAAGGTTCATAAGAATTATTTGGGAACTTTAAAAATAGAAGTAGTTGAAGATAAAATATTATTTTATAATTGGAATAATAAAAAAATGATTTTATCTAGTGGAAAAGAAATAGAATATAATAGTGATTACTTAGGAGTTCCTAATCTAATTAATTATGTGCCTGATGAAGTATATGAAGAATTTATTAAAAAGCTAAATATTGTTGAAAGAGAAGTTTTAACTATAGTTAGTGAAATAGAGTATTCACCTAGCATTATCAATGATAAAATAGTGGATAATAAGAGATTTTTATTTCGTATGAATGATGGTAATATTGTTTATATAAATACTACTAATATAGAAAAGTTTAATAGTTACTTAGATATATATGAAAGTATAGTTAATAAAAATGGTCCAATTAAAGGATGTTTATATCTAGATAGTAATAGTGAGAATAAACATTTTAATAAGTGTTCAGAAATTGAAAAAGAAGAAGTCGAAAATACTGAAGAAACAGAAACGGAAAATTAATGTAAACCGTTTCTTTTTAACTTATAATATTGTGTAAAGTACTTTATAATTATAAAGAGGATACTAGGAATGAAAAAAGTATTTAAGAACGAAAAATGGATAAAAGTATTGATTCTAGCAAACCAAGCGATTATATTCGTTTTAATCTTTTTGGTTGTTCGTTTTTCACATGGCTTTTTTAATGATTCAGTTAATTTTTCTGAGACAATTGTATCCACAACATCCTCTTCAATAAGTTGTTTAACAATTGATATGAGTGATCCGGAAATATTGGAGTTTAGTAGTTCATCGCCAATGAGTGATCAAAACGCTAAATCTAATTTAACGCCAGTAACTTATATAGTTACTAATCATTGTGCAAATACCGATGTTGATTATAATGTTGGTTTAACAACTTTATCTGATGGTAGCACTTATATAGAAAACAGTAAAATGAAGGCTTATGTTGAGAAAAAAATTGGTTCTGGAAATTATGAACAATTTTTAGAAGCTCAAGCTTTGACTGAATTGCAAGAGTTTGAGAGTAATGGAATAAGTGCAACATATATAGCAAATAAAATACAAGATGATACATCTTTAAATACTTACACAACTAAATCAAATTATGTTATTGATAGTGTAGCTATCCCCGCAGCGTCTTCTATATCATATAAAATTTGGTTATGGATAGATGAAAACGCAACTGGAACAAGTAATAAACCATTTAAGAGTATTTTATCTTTGATTGAAGATGGCGAAAGTCTTGATATAGATGCATTTACGGAAGATTATATGGATTTTGGTGGATCAGATTATATTGATACTGGTATTAGATTATTTAGTGAAGAAAATTATTTAAAAGATTTTGAAATGGGATTCACAATATTAGATATTGATAGTTCTAGATTTGGTAATGCTCAAAGTAATACAGTTATTAATTCATTGCTTGAGGCAGCACCTTATCCGGGTATTACATTTAGAATTCAAAACTATAAATGGTTCTTCCAAGTTGGTAATGGAATTAAATCTGTTAAATTGAGTTTTGAACCCGATGAAGTTGAAACATTCAAAATAGTTCGTTATAATGGCAAAGTTTATTACATTTTAAACGATGATTTACCAGTGTTTGTCTTAGATGTTTCAACATTATCTCAAACCTTCGATACTCCAGTTACTTTTGGTGTTAGTTTTGATTCAAATGGCGATCCAATGCCTAGTAGATTCTTAGATGCTGAAGTTTCGGACATGTATGTTAGATTTGTTGATGACGGTAGTAACATTTATAAAATGATAGATGATGCAATAGAAGATTTCGTTGGAGGAACTTTAACAGAAGCGTTCTCAAGTCCTGCTATCCACGTATTTGATGGAACTGGAACTTCTTCGGTTTCTGCCGATGTAAGTCTATTTAGTTTAGCAAATCTTCACAAGGATTTCGTAGTTTCGTTTGTTATTAACGAATTCGATTTTACTAACCAAAGTTATAATCAAGCAACATTATTTAATGCTAAAAACGAGGGAGATTCGTATTACCCAGGTATTTATGTCAGAAAGCAGGGGAATAACTATGAACTGGCATACAAATATGGAACAGGCCACGTCTCGACCGTGCAGCTTAATAAATCAACAACTAGAATAAATATAATTAGAAAATCTGACGTTTTGTACTATCAAGCAGATTTTAGCCAGATACTCGAACTTGGTAATTACCCAGATATAAGTGATTTCAATACATCTAAATGCTTTGATGTTCCTGTCACCTTTGGCTCTAATCTAAATGGTTCAGGTGTTCCAGATCGTATCATAGTTGGTAAATTATCAGAAATGAAAATAAAAATGTCAGCTTCATAGCTGATATTTTTTTGTGATTTACTATAAACATGTAGTATAATTAAAAACGGATGTGTCCTCTATGAATAATGAAAAAGTTAATTATGATAAGAAATGTCAAGAAATAATATCTAGTTTAGAATCTAGACCTAAGTTATTATTACATAGTTGTTGTGGCCCTTGTTCTAGCCAAGTGATTAGTTATTTAAAGGATTACTTTGATATTACAATTCTATATTATAATCCTAATATAGAGCCCCTAGGGGAATATGAAAAAAGAAAACAAGAACAGATTAGATTAATTAAAGAATTAAATATACCTTATTTATCATTTATGGACTCTGAATATAATAATGATGATTACAGAAGATTAATTGATGGCCATGAAAAGGATAAAGAGGGTGGAGCAAGATGTCATATATGTTATGAATTTAGACTTAACAAATGTGCTGAAATAGCATATAATAAAAAATATGATTTTTTTGGAACCACTTTAACTGTAAGTCCATATAAAAATGCTCAAGTTATTAATAAAATTGGGGAAAGCTTAGGAGAAAAACACAAAATCAGATGGTTATATAGTGATTTCAAGAAAAATGATGGTTATAAAAAATCTATAGAGTTGTCTAAAAAATACAATTTATATAGGCAAGATTACTGTGGATGCTTATTAAGCAAACGAAAAGACGAGGGGGAAGTATGAAGTTTATTGAGTCTTTTAAAAATTTTAAAAAGTATAATTCAACCATAAATAATATGGTTGAAGAGGAATTGGATACTGATGAAGTTCAAGCGTTATATTCAAAAAGTTTAGAGTTGTTAACTCTTATATCAGATATAGTGGGCTTAATTAATAATCTTAATAAGGCTAATATTGACTTTGATATGAATATTATTGATGAAGTTGATTTTCGACCTCACAGTTTAAAAAAACTTAAGGATGATTGCAATACATATTTAGAGTTAATAAGGGAAGGTAATATTCAAAAGATTATTAATTATCGAAACAAAGTATTTAATGAAGCTCCGTCTTATATGCATCCTCAATTAGAACTATTTTTTCCGCTTAGATTACGTTATAAATTAGTTCATAATACTAGATGTCAAGAAGATGAAGTTGAAAGATATTGCATAGAAGATGAAGTTCGAACCGAAGACTATGATGAATTAATAGAAAATAAAGATGGATCATTAACTTTATTAACTTCATATTATCATGATAAGACTTTTGTTTTAGTAGATGATGATGGAGACTACGATATAGAAATAGACGTATTTAAAGATGTTCTATTAACAGATAATGTAGTTACTGATAGAGAATACTTAGATAATTTAGGAATAATGGCATCATTAACACCTAAAAAAATAGCCGCTAAATTAGATGTGTTTCAAATACTTTCACCTGAATATGAATTAGAAGAATATTATAAAGATGTTTTAGAAAATGAAAACTTTAAATATACATATATTGGTTTATATATTAACTATTTAAATGATATTCAAATGAAATATTTATTTGCATTAGTTAATTTGAATATGGAGTTAACATTGAATGAAAGTAAGAAAAAGAAAGTTGAAAATCCAGAAGACTTACATATAATTGATCCGGAGAATCCGGATCCTGCAGAATTATTGCTGGCAGCATTAAGCTACGAACTTTCTAAGCTGGAAGATGAACCTTCTGATGAATTAATTAGAAGATTAATTCCAAATAGTGATAATGGAGATAATAAAGATAATTAATACTTGTATTAAATATAATAATTTGATAAAATAATTTTGGCTTTAAAAGCAAATAAACATTAGTTTTTAGTTTAATGTCGAGTGCTATTTATAGTGGTGTTAAATGAAGATAAAACTAAGAAGAAAAACGAAAGGAAGAGTGATTATTTTATGGCCGTAGTTTCTATGAGTTATTTATTAGAAGCTGGAGTTCATTTTGGACATCAAACTAAGAGATGGAATCCAAAGATGAAAGAGTATATCTGGACTGCAAGAGAGGATATATATATCATTGACTTGCAAAAAACTCAAGCATTGTTAGAGGAATCTTATAATGAAATTAAGACAATTGCTGAGAATGGAGGAAAGTTCCTATTTGTTGGAACTAAGAAACAAGCTGGAGAAGTTTGTCAAGAAGAAGCATTAAGAAGTAAATCTTTCTATGTTACTGAAAGATGGTTAGGAGGAACACTTACTAACTTTAGAACTATTCGTCGTCGTGTAAAAAGACTTGAAGAAATTGAAGAAATGGAAAAAAGTGGTAAGTTTGAAATGCTACCTAAAAAAGAAGTTATTGGTTTAAAGAAAGAATACGATAAACTAAATAAAATTCTATGTGGTATTAGAGAAATGGAAAAATTACCACAAGCTTTAATAGTAGTAGATCCTAAGAAAGAATTTAATGCAGTTAAAGAAGCTAGAAAATTAAAAATACCTGTATTTGGTATTGTGGATACTAATGGTGATCCAGATGATGTAGATTTTGTTATTCCTGGAAATGATGATGCAGTTCGTTCTATCAGAGTTATGCTAGGAGTTCTTAATAATGCAATCTGTGAAGCAAATGGATTAGAATTAGTAGATTATATATCTGAAGAAGATAAAAAGGGAGCAACTAAAGAAGAAACAAGAATGGAAGAATTAATTAAATCTGAAAACTTTGATAAGGCTAAAAAAGATGATACTGAAGTAGAGGATAAAAAAGAAGTTAAAGAAGTTAAAGAACCTAAGAAAGAAATCAAAGTTAAAGAAGAAGTAAAAGAAACTAAAAAAGAAGAAAATAAAGAAGATAAAAAGGAAGTAAAAAAAGCTGACGCTCCTAAAAAGGAAACTAAGAAAGCTGAAAAAACTCCAAAAGTTGATTATAGTGCAATGACTTTAGTTGAATTAAAGAAAGTTGCTAAAGAACAAGGATTAAAGGGATATAGCACTATGAAAAAAGATGAATTAATTAAAAATTTAAAATAATAAAAAGGAGGATATATATGGAAATTACTGCAAGTATGGTTAAAGAATTACGTGAAACTTCAGGTGCAGGAATGATGGATTGTAAAAAAGCATTATCTGAATGTAATGGAGATATGGATGCAGCAATGAATTACCTTAGAGAAAAAGGAATTGCTAAATCTGCTAAAAAAGAAAGTCGTATTGCTGCTGAAGGATTAGCTAACATATTTATTGATGGAAATAAAGCTGTTATCTTAGAAGTTAATTCTGAAACTGATTTTGTATCAAAAAACGAAGCATTTATCAATATGATAGATGTTATTGGAAACTCACTATTGAAAAGTTCTGCTAAAGATTTAGACGAAGCAATGAAGGTTGATACTGGTTCAGGATCAATTGCTGACTATATAGTTGAAATGATTTCTAAAATTGGTGAAAAATTATCACTAAGAAGATTTGAATTATTTAATAAAAATGATGATGAAGTATTTGGTAAATACTTACATATGGGTGGCAAAATTGCAGCATTAACTGTTTTAAAAGGAACTAATGAAGAAGTTGCAAAAGATGTATCAATGCAAGCAGCTGCAATGAAACCTTTATATTTAAAAATAGAGGATGTTCCTAGTGATGTTTTAGAAAATGAAAGAAAAGTTCAAAAGGAACTCGCAATGAATGAAGGAAAACCAGCAGACATAGCCGAAAAAATGGTTGAAGGAAGAATTAAAAAATATTACAAAGAAGTTTGCTTAGTTGAACAACCATTTGTAAAAGATGGAGATATATCTGTTGCAAAGTTTGTAGCTGACAATGGTGGAGAGGTTCTAAAAATGATTCGTTATGAAGTTGGTGAAGGAATGGAAAAAAGAAATGATAACTTTGCCGAGGAAGTAATGAACCAAGTTAAAGGTAATTAAAAATGTTGAGAAATCAACATTTTTTGTTTGGTATGTAGACAATTTAGACCCTTTGTGCTATAATATAACTCCTTGTAAAGGAGGAAAGAATATGGAATCAGTAAAGTATTTTTTGGCATTAGAAAAAAGACCTGGCGATAATTCAATTATTGATATTAATAAACTAGATATTTATGATGAAAACCATTATAATCTTGATGATTCTATAGCAAGCATTGATAATTTTGCTAGTAATTGGACTGAACAAGAGATTAAAGAATCAGTAGCGAGAACTAATATAGTTACTAAAGACTATTTAAATGGCTCATTAAAGATAGTTAGTAATTTTAAACATTGCTTACCTGTCTTAACTAAAGAAGTATATGTTAATATGACTAATGTCTTAAATAGTGCTGAATTTAATCAAGCATTAAAAGATAAAGTATATAGCAATTTTAGAAATGCTTTAAATAGATTGGATATATCTAATGAATCTAAAGAGCAATTACTTGCATCTATGCGTAGTGCCTTAAAAACAAATTCAACTGATATTATTCAAATGCTTATAGGTATAATTCCTCATACATATTCACGTCATATATACTTTGTTTTATATGATGAACATACTAAAAATCAAAAAGATGCATTAATTAGAAGTAAAAAATTAAATGATAAAGAATAGTCATTTAATTTTTTTTGTTATATAATTTAGTTATGAAGATAGAAGAAGCAATAAAAAAATATTTAGAGTATTCTTTAAAAGAATTAAATTATTCTTTATTAACAATTGAATCTTATGAAAAAGATTTAAATATATATAAAGATTATTTGAACTCTAAATCTTTAAATTATCTAAAAATTAATAAAAAAGATATACTTGGTTATTTAGAGTATCTAGATAGTCTTAAATATAATTCCAAATCTATATCTAATTTTTTGAGTTCTTTAAGAAGCTTTTATAATTATTTAGTAGATATAAAACTATTAGATAATAATATATTCAAAAGGGTTAAAAACCCTAAGGTAGAAAAGAAATTACCTAATTATTTAAATATTGTTGAAATAGAAGATATTCTTGATAGTATAGAAGAAAAAAGTCCCCAAGATATTAGAGATAAGTGTGTATTTGAGCTTTTATATTCAACTGGACTTAGAGCAAGTGAAGCCAGTAATTTAAAACTTCTGAATATTGATCAAAATACTAAATCTATTAGAGTTACAGGCAAAGGTAATAAAGAAAGAATTGTATATTATGGTGAAACATTTGAAGATATATTAATAAAGTATTTAAAAGTTCGAGAAAGACTATTAAAAAAAGGACCAATAGATTATTTATTTATAAATAATCTTGGGGGTCACTTAAGTAGAGAAAGTATAGAATATATCATTAATAAAATAATAAAGAAATCTAGTATAAATCATAAAATATCTCCCCATACACTTAGACACACTTATGCAACTCATTTATTGGATAATGGTGCTGATTTAAGAAGTGTTCAAGAATTATTAGGTCATGAGAATTTAAAAACCACTGAGATATATACTCATGTTAGTAATGAAAGATTAAGAAAGGCTTATTTAGAATTTCATCACAACAAAGACCGTAAATAAAATGTCAAGATTTGACGTTTTTTTAATTTCAATTTACTCTTTGTGATAAAATAGACCTTAGGAGGCTTTTTAATGGCAAAAAAATATGTTTACCTATTTAGTGAGGGTAATAAAGATATGCGTGAATTACTTGGTGGTAAGGGAGCTAACTTAGCTGAAATGACTCATATTGGTCTACCAGTTCCTCAAGGATTTACAATCACTACAGAAGCATGTACTAAGTATTATGAAGATGGAAAAGAAATCAATAAAGATATTCAAAAACAAATAAATGAGTACATAGCTAAAATGGAAGATATAACAAACAAGAAATTTGGAGATAAAGAAAATCCATTACTTGTATCTGTTCGTTCTGGAGCTAGAGCATCTATGCCAGGTATGATGGATACTATTTTAAATCTAGGTTTAAATGAAGAAGTTGTTGAAGTTATTTCTAAGAAAAGTAACAATCCAAGATGGGCTTGGGATTGTTACCGTCGTTTTATTCAAATGTATTCTGATGTAGTTATGGAAGTTGGAAAAAAATACTTTGAAGAATTAATTGATAAAATGAAGAAAAAGAAAAAATTTAAATTAGATGTGGAATTAAC
>JAEELI010000004.1 GCA_016288795.1 Caryophanales bacterium | reverse complement strand
TATTTGATATCTAAAAGTAATTTATTCATTCACCCTAGGTTTTCTGGTTTTTATTTACACTATGTTTTAGATAAAGATATTGCTTATAATCATAGAGAAAGTTATGATATTCAAAGAGAAAACAATCTAAAATTATTAGGTTATTCAAATAACTCTCAAGATATATTAAAAGAGTTTGATAATAGTTATGAAAATAGTTTTTTAATAAAAGGAATGAAAACCAAAAATGATGGTTCTTTTAGTAGTTATGCTAAAGTTTTAAGTGATGATCAAATTAATCAAATTATTGATTTAACTGAGAAGAATATTGATAACGCAATAGATAATATTTTAGAAGGTAATTTTAATATTAATCCTAAAAAGATAGGTTATGATAATAAAATTGGGTGCCAATATTGTTCTTTTAAGGATCTTTGCTTTAAAAAAGAAGAAGACTATGTCATATTAGAAGAAATAAAAGATTTATCCTTTTTAGGGGGTGAAGAAGATGCCTAAATGGACAGAAGAGCAATTAAAGGCAATTAATGAAACAGGAACTAATATAATTGTTTCAGCTGGAGCAGGTTCTGGTAAAACAGCAGTTCTAACAGAAAGAGTCATAAATAATCTTCTAAAAGGAATAAAAATAGATGAATTAATAGTTTTAACGTTTACTAATGCTGCAGCTTTAGAAATGAAAGAAAGAATTAGAAAAAAGATTATGGATTATCCAGAATTAAAGGATAACTTACTTTTATTAGATGCAGCTTCAATTACTACTTTTGATTCTTGGACTCTTTCTTTAGTTAAACAATATAATTATTTATTAAATATATCTCCTAATCTAAGTATTGCTGATAATAGTTTTATGGATATGAAAAAAGAAGAAATACTAGATAGTGTATTTGATGAATTATATGAAGAAGATAATGAAAAGTTTATAAAATTAATTAATGATTTTGTAATTAAAGATGATGCTTTGTTAAAAAAGCAATTCTTAAAAATTATAAAAAAGATAGAATTATTAAGCAATAGAGATGAGTATCTAGATTCATATTTAGAAAAAAACTTTAATGAAAGTGTTATTAATGGATATATTGATGAATATGTTAATCTTATTATCAAAGAAATAGATGATATAGAAACTAATTTATATTATTTGAGTGAATCTAATTATTCGGATTATTATGATAGTATGAGTAAAGCTTTAGATAAATTAATTAAATCAAAGACTTATGAAGATATCTTAATTAATTCGCAAGTAAAATTACCAAGAAGGCCTAGTTCTAGTGAAGATATTAAAATATATAAAGATAATATTGATAGTGCTTTAAAAAGAATTATATCTTTTGTAAGATATAAAGACACAGAAGAAATACATAATACATTCAATATAACTGCTGATTATGTAGAAGTTCTAATAACTATAATAAAAAGATATTTTAAAAAAATTGATGAATATAAGTTTGAAAATGATTTATATGAGTTTACTGATATTGAATTATTAGCCATTAGGTTATTAAAAGAACAAGATTCCATTAGGGAAGAAATAAGGAATAAAACAAAGGAAATATGTGTAGATGAATATCAAGATACCAACGATTTGCAAGAAGAAGTTATTAACTTAATAGCAAATAACAATGTCTATATGGTTGGTGATATTAAACAATCTATATATGGATTTAGAAATGCTAACCCAAGCTTATTTAAGAGTAAGTATGATAATTATTCAAATAATTGGGGTGGAATAAAAATTGATTTATTAAATAATTTTCGCTCTCGTAAAGAGGTAATTGAAGGTATTAATACGATATTTTCTCTAATTATGGATGATTTAATCGGGGGAGCAGATTATGCTTCATCTCACCAAATGAAAGAAGCAAATAAATCTTATGAAGATAATTTAGCAAATAATCAAAATTATAATTTAGAAATATATAATTATTCCAAGGAGAATAATGGTTATTCTAAAGAAGAAATTGAATGTTTTATTATTGGTAGAGATATTATTAATAAAATTAATAATAATTATTTGGTTTGGGATAAAGATAATAATACTTTAAGGAAAGCTAGATATGAAGATTTTGCTATTATAATGGATAGGGGAGCATCATTTTCTTTAATGACTAAAGTATTTAATTATTTAAATATTCCTATAACAGTTTATGAAGATAAAAAATTAACTAATGAAATAGATATTATTATGATTAATAATATTATTCAATTATTATTTAAAATAAAGGATAATATTTTAGATAATAAATTTAAGTATTATTTTATGAGTGTAGCTAGATCATATTTATTTGAATATGAAGACAAAGTTATTTTTAATATTATTAAAAATAACTCTTATAAAGAAACCGATATTTATAATAAATGCTTAGATATAATATCTAATATAGATAATATAGATAGTTATGAATTAATTAACATTATATTAGATAGATTTAATTATTATGAAAATCTTATTAAAATAGGATCTATTGAAGATGCAATTATTAGAATCGATAATCTTTGTGATATGGCATCATATTTAACTGAATTAGGTTGGACAATTAGAGACTTTAGTGAGTATTTAATAAAAATAATTGATAGTTCTAAAGAAATAACATATAAAAACACAATAAATGATTCTTCTTCAGTAAAATTAATGAATATTCATAAATCTAAAGGTTTAGAATTCCCAGTATGTTATTTCTGTGGTTTGCATAAAGAGTTTAACACCATGGATATAAAAGAAAGATGGATATTTGATAATAAATATGGTCTTATTACTCCTATATTTAATGATGGAGTATCTAGTTCAATACTAAAAGATTTGTTGAAAGAAAAATATTTAATAGATAATGTTTCTGAAGAAATTAGACTTTTTTATGTAGCGTTAACTAGAGCTAAAGAAAAAATAATAATTGTAACTAGTTTAGATGAAGAAAGATTATCTTTAAATAAATTAGTAGATATAAGCATTAAAAGAAAATATAATTCATTTTTAAGTTTTTTGAATTCTATTAATATAGATAAGTATATAACTGATATAAAAATTGATAATTATAATTTGACTAAAGATTATTTATATAGAAAAAACAATTTATTAGAATTAAAAAATAAAGAAGAAAAAATAACTTTTAAAAATATATCAATAGAAAAGTATAATAAAGTTAATAAGAATGCTTCTAAAAAAATAATAGATCGTATATCTTTGCATGACGATGAATTGTTAACTAAGGGGACTAATATACATAAAATATTTGAAGAAACAGATTTTTTAAATATAGAAGATGATAATCCCTATAAAAAAGAAATAAGTTCCTTGGTTAAATTATTAAATATAACTAAAGAAACGAAAATAATAAAAGAACATGAGTTTATGTTCGCTAAAGATAATAATAATTATTATGGAATAATAGATTTATTATTAATAGAAAGCAATATGATTAAAATAGTGGATTATAAATTAAAGAATATAGACGATTTAGAATATGAAAAACAATTAAAAATATATTATGATTATATTCAAATGGTCCTAAAGAAAGATGCCAAAGTATATTTATATAGTATTATGGATGACAAAATAAAAGAAATAAAGATTTAATCTTTATTTCTTTTTTTCTAATAAACTTAAACCAACTTCATTAATTGGTCCAGCTCCAATTGTAATAACTACATCCCCAGGAACTAATTTATCTTTTAAATAATCTACTATCTTAGGGAAAGAATCAATATAACATACTTTATCATTGTCTTTTTTTATTAAATCTACCAATTGACTTTCCTTAACGTTCCATATATTAGTTTCTCTAGCTGGATATATTGGAGCAATAATGATATTATCAAATTCTTTTAATACATTAGCAAATTCTTCCAAATGTTCAACAGTTCTAGAATAAGTATGAGATTGAAAAACAGCATAACAATGATTATATTTAATATTCTTTATTGAATTAAGGGTAGATGCTATTTCAGTAGGGTGATGAGCATAATCATCATAAACTAAAACACTATCTTTATATTTACCCACTAATTCAAATCTTCTTTCAACTCCATGGTAGCTCTCTAGGCCTTTTTTAATGCTATCTTTATCTAAATCATGAGCTATACCAACAGCACTAGCGGCTAGAGCATTATAAATATTGTGTTTTCCTAAAACATTTAATGCTATATGAATAAATAATTCGTTATTATAGAATATATCAAACTCAGGATGACCCAAGTCATCATAAGTAATATTTTTAGCTTGTAAAATATTATTATCTTTTAAACCATAAGTTATAGTGCTAACTTGAGGTTTTTTAATATCCATAGTATTCTTATCATCACCATTTATAATTAGTGAGCCATTTTCTGGTAATAGATTTGCAAACTTTGAAAATGATTTTTTTACTCCTTCAATATCTCCAAAATAATCCAAGTGATCATCGTCAATATTTAAAATAACAGCACTGGTAGGGAAAAACTTTAAAAATGAGTCTACATATTCACATGATTCCATAATAAAGTATTTAGAACCTCCAACATAACCATTGGAGTTTATTATTGGTAGGATTGCTCCTACTTGAATAGTAGGATTTAAATTTGCTTCTAAAAAACAGGTGGCTACCATTCCAGTAGTAGTGCTTTTGCCGTGAGTTCCTGAAATACATATTCTATTTTCGTATTCTTTAGAAATAATACCTAAGAATTCCGCTCTTTCGTGTAATTCTTTATTTAACTCCCTTGCTCTAATTAATTCTTTATTATCATCTTTAATAGCAGCAGTGTAGACAACTATATCAGCATTGTCTACTAATTCGGGTTTTTCACCAATGGCAATCTCTATCCCTTTATCTTCTAAATTTTTAACTATTTTTGATTCATAGATATCACTACCAGTTATAATAGAGCCTTTGCTAAGCAATAGTTCAGCAATTGCGCTCATACTAATACCGCCAATACCGATAAAATGGATTCTTTTATTAATAAACAAAGCCATCACTCCTTATATAAATATATTATAATATTTATAGAATTATATAGCAATAAATATTAACAATAGATATTTACCGTCCTTTACATTTTTTGGAATGTAAAGCGAACAAAAAAAATAAAAAAATTTATTTTTTTTATTTTGCTTATAAAATCTAAGAACAAATATTTTTTTTTATATTTTTTTTTAATTTTTTTAAATGTTCGATTTACAAAACGAATATTTTTTTTAAAAAAAACATTGATAATTATATCCTGCGTGATTATAATTGAATTGTATTATGGGAGAGGTAATATAATGAAAAATGATTTATTAAATGACTTGGTCGTTGTCAAAAGAAGCGGCCAAAGAGTGGGGTTTAATGGGCCAAAAATAGCAATAGCTATTAAAAAAGGCTTTGATAGCGTATATGACAATTACGATGAAAAAGAAGTAAACAAAGTATACGAAAAGGTTTTAAAAAACATAGAAAAAAATTATGAGAGTCGAAAGACAATTGGCGTTGAAGAAGTTCAAGATATTATTGAAGAAGAATTAAAAAAATATGATGAAGAAGTATACAAATCATTCTCAGATTATCGTGAAAGAAGAGCGGCATCTCGTGATGCGTTCGTAGTAAAACAACAACATAAATTTGTCAAGGCAATTGAAAGTTTAGGCTTAAAAAGTGCTAAAGAAGAAAACGCAAAAAGAGAGAACGCTAATGTTGATGGTGATGGACCAATGGGAACTATGTTACATTTTGGTTCAACAGTTTCAAAAGAATTTGGTAAGGCATATTTAATGGATACCAAGTATGCAAGAGCTCATGATGAAGGAACTATTCATATTCATGATTTAGATTTCTTAGCAATGGGAACAACTACTTGTAATCAAATAGATTTAGATAAATTATTTAAACATGGTTTTTCAACAGGACACGGTTATTTAAGAACACCAAATGATATTATGAGTTATACAGCCCTAGCAGCAATATGTATTCAAGCAAATCAAAATGATCAACATGGTGGTCAAAGTATTCCGATGTTTGATTACTATATGGCTCCTGGAGTTAAAAAAACATTTAAAAAGCAATTAAAACAAATGATATATGATTATTTGGATTTAGATGGTTTCTTGGGAGAAATAGATTTTGATAAAATTGTTGAAATCATTGATAAATTAGAAACTATAGATATAGATGTTAAAGAAGTATTTAAAGAATATATAACATCTGATAGATTAGAAGAATTATTTACTAAAGCTTATAGTAAGGCATATTCAAAGACTGATAGAATTACTTATCAAGCAATGGAAGCATTTATTCATAATTTGAATACAATGCATTCTAGAGCAGGAGCTCAAGTTCCATTTTCATCAGTAAACTTTGGAACAGATGTATCTCCTGAAGGAAGAATGGTTATTAAAAACTTCTTGTTAGCAACAGATGCTGGTTTAGGTAATGGTGAAACACCAATATTCCCAATATCAATCTTTAAATTAAAAGAAGGAGTATCTTATAATAAAGAAGATCCAAACTACGATTTATTTAGATTGGCTTGTAAAGTATCTGGAAAAAGATTATTCCCTAACTTCTCATTTATGGACACATCATTTAATAAGCCATACTTACATGGAAATGATCCTAAATATGAAGTTGGATATATGGGATGTAGAACTAGAGTAATAGGTAATGTTGTAGATAGAGATAAAGAAGTAACCCCAGGAAGAGGAAACCTTTCATTTACAACAATTAATTTACCAAGAATAGGAATTAAACATGGTATTGCATTAGGAGAAAGAACTAAAGCAGACATGAAAGGTTTCTATGAAGAACTAGATGATGTTTTAGACTTATGTAAAGGTCAATTATTACAAAGATTTAATATTCAATGTAGTAAAGGTGTTGAAAACTTTAAGTTCCTTCTTGGAGCACATGTATGGCTAGATTCTGAGAAATTAGAACCAGGTGATAAAATTAGAAAAGTGTTGAAACACGGAACATTATCAATTGGTTTCATAGGATTAGCCGAGTGTTTAAAAGCTTTAATAGGAGAACATCAAGGAGAATCAGAACGTGCTCAAAAATTAGGATTAGAAATTATTAAACACATGCGTGAAAAATGTGATGGTTATAGTCAAGATGAAAAGTTGAATTTCACTTGTTTAGCAACTCCAGCAGAAGGTTTATCTGGTAGATTTGTTGGTATAGATAGATCAATTTATGGCAAAATTAAAGGAATAACTGATAGAGAATACTATACAAATTCATTCCACGTTCCGGTTTATTATCACACAACTATTAGTCATAAGTTGGAAGTTGAAGGAAAATATCATAAATTAACTAATGCTGGACATATATCATATATTGAAATTGATGGTGATACAGCAAATAACGTTGATGCTTTTGAAAGTATAGTTAGAGTTATGCATGATAATGATATAGGTTATGGAGCAATTAACCATCCAGTTGATAGAGATCCAGTATGTGGATATGTTGGAGTTATTGGGGATGTTTGCCCTAGATGTGGTAGACGCAATTTTGAAGGGGTTCCGGTTGAAACTATTAATCATTTAGAATGTGATTGTTGATAAAGAAAAGGAGAGGTAAAAATGGAAAACGGAAAAAGCAAAAAAATGGTAGGAGAAGGTATAGGATTTGAAAGAATCCGTCGTATTACTGGATACTTAGTTGGAACAACAGATAGATTCAATAATGCTAAAAAATGTGAAGAACAAGATAGAGTTAAACATACTGGCATTAAAGAAATAACTAAGGCTAGTTAGACCTATGAAAATAAGGCTAGCAGCGCCACTACAAAAAGATAGTGTTGTTGATGGCTTTGGAGTTAGGACAGTTATTTGGACTCAAGGATGTTCTCATAATTGTCCTTTTTGTCAAAATCCTCAAACACATGATTTTAATGGTGGTGAAGAGTGGACTGTCGAAGAAATAAAAAGAGAATTAGATGAATTAAATAATCAAGATGGAATAACATTCTCTGGGGGAGACCCATTATTTCAAATTGAACCAGTTTTAGAGATTGCAAAGCATGCAAAAAAACTAAACCTTAATGTTTGGTGTTATACAGGTTGGACATATGAGGAAGTTCTAAAGCTTGGTAAGAAAAATCCTAAGTATTTAGAATTTTTGAATTACATTGATGTCTTAGTTGATGGTAAATTTGAAAATGATAAAAAAGATTTAAATCTTTTATTTAGAGGATCTAGTAATCAAAGATTAATAGATATGAAAAAGACTTTAAAAAGCAAAGAGATAGTTCTTGTTCCTGAAAGTGATGGAATAATTGACAGTTTTAAGAATAAAGATAAACTATTCATTTAGTTTATTTTTTTATATATAATAGTAATATAAATTAATAAAAGTGATTTAAATGGAAATAGGATTAATAGATTCAGGAATTGTCGGGTTAACAATTATAAAAAAATATATCGAAAAACACTATTATGGTGATATAATTTGTTTAGATGATTATTTGTTTGATGAAGTAAAATGATAAAAAAAAAGAAAGACATCTTTAAAAATCTAAAGAATGTTAGAGTTAGATAACTTAGATATAGAAAGAAGTTGAATATATGATAGAAAACAAAAACGTTTTGATATTAGGAATGGCTAGAAGTGGTTATCATGTAGCCAAGTTAATTCATGCCTCTAATAAAATAATTATTACTGATCGGGCAGATCAAGAAGAAGATAAAATAAAAGAATTAGATACCTTGGGTATTTCTTTTGTCAAGTCAGAAACTGGGGTAGAATTATTAGATGAAAATATAGATATAGTTATTAAGAATCCTGGCATAGATCCAAGTCATCCATGTGTTAATAAAGCAAAAGAATTAAATATACCAATAGTGAACGAAATGGAAGTTGCATTCCATTATTTACCTAAGGGAGTTAAAATTATAGGAATTACAGGTAGTAATGGTAAAACAACCACCACTACAATTTTATATAATTTATTAAAACTCCATAACGTAGATGCTTTTCTTGGGGGTAATATCGGTTATCCACTAAGTGAGATAGTTTCAAAGGTTAGTGCCAATAGTATTCTAGTTTTAGAAATATCAGATCACCAACTGTATAATTTTATAGATTTTAAAACTGATTACAGCGTTTTAACAAATTTATGTCCAACTCACTTAGATTTTCATGGCACTTATGAAAATTATATAAATGTTAAGAAAAAAATATTTAATCATCATACTAAAGATGATAAAGCTTATATAAATTATCAAAATCAAGATAGCCTAAAAATTACTAAATATATTAATTCTACTAAAGTATATTTTAATGATGAAAATAATTATTATAATAATGATGGTATATATATAAATAAGGAATTAGTAATTAATAAAGAAGATATTAAAATTAAAGGAAATCATAACTATGAAAATATTTTAGCGGCTTTATTAGTTTTAAAAGAATTTGCTTTTGATAAAGAGATTATAAAGGAATATTTAAGAAACTTTGGGGGAGTAGAACATAGAATAGAGATAGTAGATACCAAAAGCAATATAGAGTTTTATAATGATTCTAAGGCAACTAATCCAACTTCAACAATAATGGCTTTAAAAGCAATGAGTAGACCAACTCATTTAATATTAGGGGGAATGGAAAGAAAACAAGATTTCAATGAGTTAAATGAAGCAATAAAAATTGTTAAATGCATTTATGCAATTGGAAGTGTTACTGATAGAATAGAAGAATATGCCAAAGAGAATAATATTCCATGTGTTAAATGTTTTACTTTAGAAAAAGCTATGACTTGTATTAAAGAAAACGTCTTAGAAAGCGAAGCAGTTTTGCTTTCTCCAGCCAGTGCATCTTGGGATCAATATGATAAATTTGAAACAAGAGGCGAAGAATTTAAAAAACTAGTTGAAAAATTATTTAATTAAAGATATAATTTATATAGTAGCAAAAGGGGCTCGATATTATGAATAATGATAATAATTTAAACGGTGAGGTATTAGGAAGTGTAAATAACAATCCTGCACCAGCACCAACAGCAACACCAGAAGTTGCAAGTAATCCAAATGTAGTTAGTGAACTTAGTGGAAGTAGCCAAGTGATGGCTGGGGGAGTTGTTCCTCCAAGCGCACCAGTAGAAACACCGGTAGCACCAGCTAGTAGTGCTCCAGTTCCACCAGTTGAAAATCCAGCACCAGCACCTCAAGTTGAGACACCAGCAGCGCCACAAGCATATACTAATCCACAAACAATTTCACCATCACAGATACCTGGATTTGAAGATCACAATCAAATTGGTCAAACTCCGCCAATTTCATCTGAACAAGATCAAAAGCCAAAAAAGAAAAAGAATAAATTTTTATTTATTCTACTGATTTTAGTTGTTCTAGGCGGAATTGGATATGGAACTTATTATTTATTAAACAACACTGACTTATTGAAAAAGAAAGAAAAGATTTCTATTGTAACTAAGAATAAACAATTAGGTATAAGCGAAACTTTACCAGATAGTATAACAGAATATGCTACTATTACTGGAACTGACCCATCAAATTGTTATTTAGATACAAAAGATGTTGATATGACAAAAGAAGGTAGTTATAAATTTACTGTAACTTGTGGTGAAGGCAACAAAAAAACTGGAACTATTACAGTAATGGATGATTCTGAATTGTTATTAGAAACTAAAACAGTTTATAAAACTACTGGAGAAAAGGTTAGCGCTTCTGAATTTAGCATTAACAAAGATTATACTTATGCATTTGTTGATGAAGAAGAAGTTAATGTAGTTATGGCTAACACTAGTGGAACTCACAGTGTTAAATTAACTGTAAGTAAAGGCTCTAAGAGTCAAGAAGTAGAAGGTAAAATTGTTATCCTTCCATCTAAAATTAAAGGATATGTTAATTGTTCATCAAATGGTCAATTAGCTGATGAAACTAGTAATGCACCTAAATTAGTGGTTGCTAAAAAGTTTGCAATTCTAAACGATAGTTTAAATTCATTTGCAGGTTTTGCTTACGATGTTAATACATTTACATTTGATGATGAAAGTTTATATAATAATTACTTGTCATCTCATAATAAGGGTGAAAAAATAACTATAAATGATGTTTCTGGTTGGTCAGAATTTACTACTGATAGCGAAGGAAAACCAACAATTATCATAACTAAAGAACTAAGCAAAGAAGATTTATCAGGTGAATATGGAGAAGAAAATTTAGCTAATTTTGGTTCAATAATTCAATATTTTAGTAAACAAGGCTTAAATTGTGTATTCTCAAAAGCTGAATAATATTAATTAAGTAGATATCGTTTGAATATCTACTTTTTTTTGATATAATTTTTTTAGGGTGATCTTATGGTTTATTTAGATTATAGTGCTACGACACCAGTTAATGAAGATGTTTTAAATAGTTTTAATACAATATCTAAAGAGTTTATTGGCAATGCCAATTCATCGCATGGTTTAGGAATAAAATGCCAAGAATTAATTGATGAATCGGCTGAGCAAGTTAAAAGATTATTAGATATTAAAGATAGTGAAATTATATGGACAAGTGGTTCAAGTGAAGCAAATAATTTAGCAATAAAGGGAGTAGCTTTAAAATATGCTAGTAGAGGGAAACATATAATAACTTCTAGCTTTGAACATTCTTCAGTCTATGGACCATTAGAGTATTTACGAAGTATAGGTTATGAAATTAGTTATGTTAAACATGATAGTTCTGGGAAAATTGATTTAAATAATTTAAAAGAACTAATTAGAGATGATACCATTTTGGTATCTATAAATGCTGTTAATAGTGAGTTGGGAATAGTTGAGCCAATTGATGAAATTGGAGTCCTTTTAAAAGAATATCCTAAGTGTATTTATCATGTAGATATTACTCAAGCTGTAGGTAAAATTCACGTTAATTTAGATAATATTGATTTAGCATCATTTTCAGCTCATAAAATATATGGAATAAAAGGAGTAGGAGCCCTAATAAAGAAAAACAAAGTATTATTAGAACCATTAATCCATGGTGGCAAATCAACAACTATATATCGTTCAGGAACGCCTTTTCATCCCTTAGTAGCGTCATTAGCAAAAGCATTAAGAATTGCCACTTCGGACTTAGACGATAAATATATATATATAAAAGATTTAAATAAATATCTAAAGAATCATTTAAAAGAATATAAAGACGTATATATTAATTCTCCTGAAGATGCAATTCCTCATATCTTAAATATAAGTATAAAAGGAGTGAAATCGGAAACATTTATGCGAGCTTTATCCAATTATGAAATATATGTTTCAACAAAATCAGCGTGTTCTGATGAAGAAAGTATAAGTGAAAGTGTATATGCATTAACAAACGATAAAGAACTAGCTAGATCAAGTATTAGAATTAGTCTTTCATCTTTAACAACCAAAGATGAATTAAATGAATTTTTAGAAAAGTTTAATATTGTTTATAATAAATTAAAGAATTAAAAAACTGCAAACAGATTGTAAATAGGTGTAAAAAGTGTAAATAATCATTGCATTATTAGTATAATAATATTAAAATTAAAGCATAAAGATAGGAGAAAGATTATGGCAATGCAAAAAGCTAGTAAAGAAAAAGTTGAGAAAACTAAAGCAAAAGCTAAGTCTACAACTAAAGCAGCTTCAAAAGCAACCCCAAAAAAGGTTCAAGCAAAGCCAAGTGAAAAAAAAGTTGAAGCAAAGAAATTGACAACAGCGGGAATACTAATTCCAGCAATAATTGCTATAGCAACTTTAATCATATTGACTGTTGGAGCGACTTATGCGTATTTTACAGTTCAAGCAGAAAACCATTATGAAACAACGACTATTTCAGCAACAGCCGGAGAAGTTGGAACAGTATCTTTATCCAGTGGTAGTTCATTAACAATGGCACTTACTGCTGAAGATATGATGAAAAAGGGTAATGATGTTGGTTATTATGCAACAGCATCTGGAAAAACGACAACTGCAACAAGCCCAGTAATTGCCACTGCGGTAGTAGAGGGTGTCGGTGTATTCAATTGTGAATACACATTGTTAATTACCCCAACTTATACTACTTCTAGTATGTATTCTAAATTTAAAGCAATTACTCCAGCTGCGAATCAAACAACAGGTCAAGTTGTTTTAACAGTTGGTTCTACTGTATATGATTTTGCAACTCATGATTTTTCTACAGCATGGACTCATACAGGAAGTTTTACAGGTATATCTAGTTCATCATCAGCTTCAACAAAAGAATTAACCGCTCAATTTAAAATATTAAATAGTAATACAATAGATCAATCGAATTTATCTGGTTCAGACATTAGATTCACATTTACAGCAACTGCATTTAGTTGTAATGTAGTAGGATAAATAATTTAGGAGGTAAAATGAAAGACAAGAAAGTTATATTATCGTTGGCGATTGGTATTGTAGCAATGATTACATTAGTAGTTGGAGCTACATACGCATACTTTAGTGTTACATCAACAAATAGTTTTGGAACAAAAACAATAACTGCTACAACTCCAACAGTTGGTTCAGTAGCATTATCAAGTGGTTCTTCACTAACGATGGATTTAACTGCGGCTGACATGATGAAAAAGGGAAGTGATGTTACATATTATGCAACAGCTTCTGGAAAATCAACAACTGCAACCAGTCCAGCAATAGCAACAGCAACAGTTACAGGATCAGGAACATTTAACTGTTCTTATACAATTAGAGCTACTGCTTCATCTACAAATAGTTTATATTCAGCATTTAATGGTATGAGTGGAAAATCAACTGGTCAAATAGTTCTAACTATAGGAGGAACAGCATTTGATTTCTATAGTAAAAACTTTTCAAATAATCAATATGCTGAAGTTAGTGGTAACCTAAATGGTATTACAAGTTCAACAGCAGCATCTTCTAGACAAGTAACGGCGCAATTTAAATTTGTAAATAAAAATACTGTAGTTCAAGATGCTTTGGCAGGTAAAGATATAACATTTACATTCACAGCAACAGCGTTCAGCTGTACTGCTGTATAATAAAATAGAAAGAAGGAGAAGAGAATGAAAGACAAGAAAATACTAATTTCAATGATAGTGGCAGTAGCTACATTGGTTGTTCTAGTAATTGGAGCAGCATATGCATATTTTAGTGTTAGCACTACAAATAGTTTTGGTACAAAAACAATTACTGCGACTACACCAGATGTAGGATCAGTTACATTGACAAGTGGAGCAGCTTTGACAATGAATTTAACAGCAGAGCAAATGATGAAAGGAGAATCCGATTTAACATACTATGCTAGTGCCTCAGGAACTACTACTACAGCAACATCACCAGTTATGGCAACAGCAACAGTTACAGGAGCAGGAACATTTAGTTGTAGCTATTCATTTAATATTGCGGCATCATCTACTGGAACAAGTATGTATACAGCCTTCCAAGGAATGACTGGAAAATCAACAGGTCAAATAGTATTGACTGTAACACCATTTGGAGGTTCTGCTCAAACATTTGATTTTAATTCAGGTAGTTTATTCCCAGCAACTGTTTCTGGAACAATTACAAACTTAACATCTGCTCAAGCAAAAACATTAACTGCTCAATTGAAATTTGTTAATAAATATAATTTAGCTCAAGACGCATTAAAGAACACAGATATTATATTAACATTTACTGCAACAACATTCAGTTGTACAGCAACATCATAATATGAATAATTAAGCTATTATAATAATAGCTTTTTTTATTGCAATAAAAAAACTAATCATTGATTAGTTTTCTAGTAAGACTGCATGAATTACAAGTCTATTTTTGCCATTGTTTGAACAAGTTGAAAGTGTAAGTATTTTGTCTTGAACTGATACAGGAGTATTAAATGTATAAATACTTCTTCCTGTTATTAGATTTAAGAACTCTTGATATTTATCGTCAGAACTGAAATCTGATATCAAATAATCATTAGTATTAGGTAGAGTATAAATGGAAAATATTTTCCATTTCATTTTCTCGTATAGTGAATCAAATTCTATAATTTGATTCTCAGGATCCCTATACCAATTAGCTTGTTTAACTTTATATAAAGTTCCAAACATAACTCCACTATAATACATATTATGGCCAAATATAATAGTGTTTTGACTTAAATTAACTGCGTCAGCACGATAATCCATAAATATCCAACCACTATTGTCATTATTCTTTTTAAAGTTTCTTTTTAAATAGAACTCATTATCACTTGCTTGAACAACAGGATAATCAACATTAGTATTATTTACTTTTAACCAACCAACTGTATCCTCATTTATTGATAGAAGTCCCGCTACATCATCATTTGTCATAACCGGTGGCTTATTTTGTGGTTCTACAGGTGTTTCTTCTTGATTAATAATATCTGTTGGTTCATCTGTTTCATCGGTTTGTTCAATTACATTTTTTTCTTCTTGTTTTAATTCTTCTTTATATTCAGCAATGGTTTCATTAATATCTTTTTTAATATCTTCAACTTTCTGCATCGAAGTGTAATTAGATATAAATACATAGAATATTACTGAACCAACTATCATTAAAGAAACGATTATACACATTTTTATTGTATTTAAGTGAATTTGATTCATTAAGTTATCTTGCAAATATTTTTTAGAATAATCTATTTTAAATTGAATACCATTAACTTTACTATTATGTTTATTAATTTTCTTTAGATATTCTATTGTTTCTATATTATTCAAATCTTGTTCAATATATATTTTTATGTTTTTTAATTTCTTCTTATAGAGGATTTCTAATAAATATTCTATATCGCTTTTCTGAACTTTATTTAAATATATAGTTCTTAAATACTTGTTTATATTTATAAATGATATAAAATCATCTTCATCTTCTTTAGAAAGTGGTAAATTTAAGTATATTGATGTCTTATAATATAAAGTCGAAAATTTATCGAGGTTATTATCTTTCATAAATGGACTTAAAAATAACATTTCGTTACGAGAATCAACAATAATATCTTCTTTATCCAGCATTTCTAATAAATAGGTTGGTATATTATATAAAGAAACATATTTAATTGATGAACATTTTATTATGGCTGAACATATATGATATGTTAGTATTGATTCCTCAAGTAGATATAAATTTTTAATTTTACTTATGTTATTAATTAGTTTTAGAACTAGAGTAGCAATTTCTGATTCTTTAATCACTACAGTATTAATTGACATATCATTAATAAGTTCTTTAATAAAGTTGTGAACAATCTTAGAGTTTTGAACCATGTATTCGTCACTAAAGACTAGTTCGTTTTGACTAATGACATTAGTATTAATTAGACTTTTCTGTTCTGTGTTAAGTCTTTTTTTGATAGAAAAGAATAATTTGTCATCTTTAAATTGTAAAAGAATCTTCTTCATATCTAGTCTCCTTATTATATATAATAACACAATTTGACATAAAATAACAAAAAAAAATCAAATAAATGTTGAATTTTGTATTTTTATGATATAATTAAGACATAATAAGAGTAGGAGAGAAGAAAATGAAAAAGTTTTATGGTTTGATTTTATTGGCATTATTATTAATTATTCCATTAGGTGTTCATGCTGAAGTGGAAGAAATGTTTAATAGTTGTACTACTGGCAGTGATGGTTCAAAGACATGTAGTATTGGTGCAGTTACTGATAGCACAAGTATTATTGTTTCATTAACTGAAGAAGGTGGCGCTACTATCGATGAAACTTCTATAGTTTCAACTGGTAGCTGGATAGTTTCATCAGTTACTAAAAGTGGTAGCACATATACATTTACAATAACTGGAACTGATACAGGAGAAGTTGATTTATTCAAATTTTCTTACAAACCATCTGGTGAAACCGATTGTAGAGTTTTAATTGATTTAGATGGTAAAACAGAATCAGTAACTCCAGATACACCTAAAAATGAAGAAAAAACTCCAACTGGTAAATGTGTTTATAATAAAGATGGATACTTTATTAATGGAGAAGCAGTAACTGAAGAAGAATATAATAATGAATGTCCAAAAACTGGTGTTTCACTACCATTTGTAGCAATTGGAACAATTGCATTACTTGCTGGTGGTGCTTACGTTGCAACAAAGAATAAAACAAAAATGTATAAGATTTAGTTTAAAACGATAATTAGCAGTCTTTCTCTATGAAAGACTGCTTTTTTGTGTTATAATTTTTAGCAGGTGATATTTATGAGGGATTTTTCAGAACAAGAGTTAGTAAGAAGAGGAAAAGCTGAAGATTTAAGAAAAATTGGTGTTGATCCATTTGGCTCTCGCTTTGATACTAACAGTAATTCTAAAATAATTAAAGAATTATTTGAAAACAAAACTAAAGAAGAATTAGAAGAAGAAAAGAATGAAGTTATTGTAGCAGGACGTATTATGAGTAAACGTCGTTCTGGAAAAGCTGGATTCATGGATATTCAAGATAAATTTGGAACTATTCAAATATACATTAGTATAAGTGATGTTGGTGAAAAAGAATATGAATTATATAAATCTTGTGATTTAGGAGATATTATTGGTATAAATGGTTGGGTTTGTAAAACAAACACTGGGGCTTTGTCTATTCACGCAACTAAGTATATTCATTTAGTTAAAGCATTAAGACCATTACCTGAAAAATTCCATGGGCTACAAGATGTTGAAGAAAGATATCGTCGTCGTTATGTAGACTTAATAATGAATGAGAATGCTAAGAATAAAGCTTTTACTAGACCTAAAATTATTAGATGCATTCAAAAATTTATGGATAATCTAGGTTTTACTGAAGTAGAAACACCAATTTTAACTACATTATTGACTGGAGCATCAGCAAGACCATTTACTACTCATCATAATACTCAAGACTTGGATATGTATTTAAGAATAGCTTTAGAGTTACCTCTTAAAAGATTATTAGTTGGAGGAATGGAAAGAGTATATGAAATTGGAAGAACCTTTAGAAATGAAGGAATGGATCCAAAGCATAATCCGGAGTTTACTTTAATGGAAGCTTATATGGCATATTCTGATTTACAAGGAATGATGGATTTAACTGAAAATATGTTTCAAACCATAGCCAAAGAAGTATTTAAGAAAATGAATTATAATTGGGGTGGAAATGAAATCAATTTAGAAGGTCCATGGAAAAGAATTAGCATGACTGACGCTATTAAAGATGCTACAGGAATAGATTTTAAAAAGATAGAAACTACTGAGGAAGCATTAAAATTAGCTAAAGAACATGATATTGTAGTAGAAGAACATCAAAAATCATATGGTCATATAGTAAATCTTTTCTTTGAAAAGTATGTTGAAGAGTCATTAATTCAACCAACGTTCCTATATGGACATCCAATAGAGATATCTCCATTAACAAAGAAAAATCCAGAAGACGGAAGATTTGTTGATCGTTTTGAATTATTTATCGGGGGCAAAGAATTTGCCAACGCTTATACTGAACTAAATGATCCAGATGATCAATTAGAAAGATTTGAAGCTCAATTAAAAGAAAGAGACTTAGGTAATGATGAAGCTAATGATATCGATATGGACTTTATCGAAGCATTAGAATACGGAATGCCACCAGCTGGAGGAATTGGTTATGGTATTGATAGAATGTGTATGTTATTTACTGAGAGCGATTCTATTAGAGAAGTAATCTTATTCCCAACAATGAAACCTAAGGATTAACTAAAGAATTAAAAGTGTAAAAAAGCTGTCAAAGGCTTTTTTTTTGCTTGGACAAGTGCTATAATCATTTTAGGAGGTAGAGTTATGACAAGCATTCAAATTATTTGTCTTGTAGTTGTAGTTTTGTTGGCAGCACTAGCAGGCTTCTTAATTATAAAAAAGTCTTCAGAGAAAAAAGTTCTTAAATTAGTTGCATTAGTTGTTCTAACTGCGTTACTAGTTTGCTATACAATTCTTTGTAAAAAACATTTTGAATTAATGAGTGTGTTAGTAGTTGTATATTTAGCATTATTATTTGGTTATCTAATAATGACAAAATCTGAAAATCACAGATTAGCTAAGATGCTATTATTATTAGTTTTAGTTGCTGTTGGATTTACTTGGATTTTCTCTTATGGATACTTTAATGCTGGCGAGTATATGAATTATGGTATGAATCAACAAGGTTTAACTGATTTACCTAACTTTATATACTATGCATTCAATTTTGCAGGAGATAAAATAGTATTTTTATTATCTCTAGGAGCATTCTATGCAGTATTAGCTAGAAGTGAAGGTTACAAAAAACTTGTAACAAGTATTGCTTCAACTATGGAAGGAAAGGAAATTATATTCTCATTAATAATTTCATTATTATTAATGGTTATTACTTCTTTCTTATCACAAACACTAGCTGTTTTAATATTTGTTCCGTTCTTAGTTTCAATTCTATTGAATATGAAACTAGATAAGATAACTGCTTTTGCAGTAACATTTGGTTCAATATTAGTAGGATGCCTTGGAGCTGTATATGGAGGAGAAGCATTATATTGGTTCAATTATTATACTGAAACATCAGTTAAAACAGCAATTATCTATCGTTTAATAGTATTTGTTGTTGGTTATGTTTTATTTAATTTATTTATGGTTCTTCATGTTAAAAAAGTATTGAAGAATAAAAAATTAAATGAAGTAGAAGATGATCCATTTGCAGTAGAAAAGGTGGATAAAAATGCTAAGAGATGGCCAACAGTAGTTCTATTATGCATATTCGTAGTTCTTATTGTTCTAGGATATGTAAGTTGGAATGGAACATTTGGAATAGAAGTATTTAATAAATTCCATAATTGGTTAATGGGCCTTAAAATTGGTAATTTCCAAATATTCAAAGCCGTTTTTGGAACTTTAGCAGCTGATGCAAATGATTCATTAAAAGGTGCATTTGGTAATTGGACTTTATTCCATGGTGCTACATTAATGTTTGTATTTAGCTTATTAATTGCTATTTTAAACAAAATCAAATTAGACGAATTATTAGATGCATATTATGTAGGAATAAAGAGAATGCTAAAACCTATAGCATACGTTGTAGGAGCTTACATGGTTTTAGTAGCAGCTTATTTCTCACCATTTATGCCAACAATTACAAATATGTTATTCAAAAAAGTATCTGCATTTAATCCTTATTTAGTATCATTCGCAGCATTTGTTTCAAACTTATTCCATGCTGATTTAGGATTTACTGCTTATACAGTAGCAGGTTCATTAATGAATACATACGCTACAAACGTTGAAGTCATTCATATTATATTTACAACTCTATTTGGATTTGTAGGATTAATTGCTCCAACTAGTTTAGTTCTAGTAATTGGACTTTCTTACTTAAAAATAGATTATAAAGCTTGGATTAAATATATATGGATATTTGTATTATCAATATTAGCAATACTATTGATTCTATTTACAATAATGACATATGTTTAATTAGATATAAAACTTGATATTAATTATCAAGTTTTTTATTGATTAAAAAACTTATAAATGCTCCATAATAATCATAGAATTTAATGGGAGAATATTATATGTTTAATAATTTTGGTTCGAGTATAAGTGCAATTTTTAAAGAAGCTGAAAAAGAAAGATATTTATTACATCATCCTTATGTAGGAACAGAGCATTTGCTCTTGGCTATTTTAAAGTGTGATGATGACATTGCTTTGTTTTTTCAAAAATATAATTTAACATATCAAAAATTTAGAAAAGAATTAATCAATGTTGTAGGTTCTTCTCAAGAAACCTTGGATATAAATCTTTGGACTCCGTTGCTTAAAAGAGTCGTTGAAAGTGCATTAGAAAACGCTAAGGAAAATAATAATGGCATTGTTACGACCAAAGATTTAATCTTAGCTCTATTTGAAGAGGGTGAAGGAATAGGAATTAGATTATTAATTGGAATGAATATTGATATTGATTCTCTATATGAAGAAATAAATCAGAATAAAAAAGGATCTAATCAAAAGTTATCATTATTAGAGATTGGAACTGTTTTGAATGATACAGTTTTAGACGATGAAATGATAATTAATAGAGATAGAGAAATCGAAGCAATTATTGAGACTCTTTTAAGAAAGAAAAAAAATAATCCTATTTTAATTGGTGAAGCAGGAGTAGGAAAAACAGCAATAGTGGAAGAATTAGCTAGAAGAATTAATAAAAAAGATGTTCCAGAAAAATTAATAAATACTAAAATAGTTTCTTTGGAAATGTCAGAGCTGGTTTCAGGAACTAAATATCGAGGTGAATTTGAAGAAAAACTAACTAAAATAGTTAAAGAATTAGAAAATAATGACAATTATATTATATTTATAGATGAAATTCACTCTATGGTCAAAGCAGGAGGAGCAGAGGGAGCGATAACTGCTGGAGATATCCTGAAACCAGCCTTGGCTAGAGGAAAAATCAAGTGTATCGGTGCCACTACTAAGGATGAATATTTAAAATATTTTTATCCTGATAAAGCTTTAATGCGTAGATTTGAAGTTGTTAATGTTTTAGAACCTAATTACACTGAAACTAAAGAAATTCTTTTGAAAGTAAAGAGTGAATACGAAAAACATCACAACGTTTGTATATCGGATAATATTATAGATAGTATTTTAAATGTAACAGAAAACTTTATTCATAATAAAAAGAACCCTGATAAAGCCATCGACTTTTTGGATTCAGTTTGTTCTCGAACAAGAGCAAAGAGTAATTATACTGAATTCAAAAAGGCCTCTTATAAAAGATTATTAGAATTAAAAGAAGTAAAAGATGGATATATAAAAAATAAAGATTATGAAAAAGCATTAGATATCTATAATAAGGAATTAATTATTAAAGAAGAAATCCATCGTCATGAAAATAAAGAAGAAATTATAATAGAAGAAGATGTTCTTGAAACTTTAGAAAATAAAACAAATATTATCTTTAATAAACAAAAATTAAAGTTCTTGGATGAAACTACTTTTAATGATGAATTTGCAAATAGAATCATTAAACTAATAAAAAAACAATTATATAATCATAAATGTTTTTTAAGAATATACATAAATGGAAATAATAAAGAAAAACTTATAAAAGACATAGCCAATTTATTCCCTAAAGTTAATTATATAGGAATAGATTTGAAAGAGTATTCTTCATCTATAGATATAAGTAAATTAATTGGCACTACCCAAGGTTACATTGGTTATAATGATAATCATATTTTAAATTCTCTTAATAATAATTTATTTAGTATAATTCATTTTGATAATTATAACTATGCTCACTCAAGTATTAAAGAATTAATTAAAGAAATACTTAAGGAAGGGCATATTAAAGATAATAAAGGAAATACAATATATTTTAATAATAGTTTTATATTTATTAGTGATGAAGAAAGCAAAAACCCCATAGGTTTTGAAAGTGTTTCTATAAATTCTAATGAATTAAAAAACCTAGTGGACGAAGTCCTTGAAGTTTATAATAATAAAGCTCTAGTTTAATAAACTAGAGCTATTATATTTTTATTAAAACATTATTCTTTTTTAATATTATTTTTCTAACAAAATCTATAGGAATAATTATTAAAGATAGAAGAGTAACTATTATAAATTCTTGAATCTTTAAACCATAAGTTCTAAATAAATTATTACCATTATATATTAGTATTATTTGAACTATAATAATAAATATAAATACTACTAAAAACACTTTGTTTTTATGAATGTTAGATAATATATTTAATCTTTCTGTTCTACACAGGAATGCATTAACAATGCCAAGAAAAATAAATAGGGCAAAATAAGCAGTCATAAAATGTTTATAATCATTTCTAATATATAGTTTTATTATTGGTAGTTTTAAGAATAAGACACATAATAGAGCCGAGAATATACTATTAATAATTATTTGACTAGCCATATAATGATTAATAATAGGTTCATTTTTATCTTTAGGCGGACTATCCATATAATATTTTAATGGATATTCATAGGCAAACGCTAATCCTGCAAAAGTATCCATTATCATATTTAACCATAGCATTTGCATTATTGTTATGGGAGTAGATACTCCAATATAAGATCCTAAAATAGATAAAAATAGAGCAGTAAAGTTAACTGTTAATTGATACATAACAAATCTTCTAATACTTTTAAAAATAGTTCTACCATATAATATAGCTTTACTTATAGAAAGGATATTATTATCTAAGATAATAATATCACTTGCTTCTTTAGCTATTTCAGTCCCAGATCCCATGGCGAACCCCACATTAGCACATTTTAATGCTGGGGCATCATTTACTCCGTCTCCAGTCATTCCTACGATACAATTCATTTCTTCTAGTATTTTAACTAATCTACTTTTATCTTGGGGTAAAGCTCTAGCAATAACTTTAATATGGCTTATTTTATTCTTTATGTCTTCATCACTTAATTTATTTAATTCTTGACTATTTAATATTATATCTTCATTAGATTGAATAATACCAGAGTTTATAGCAATATACTTAGCCGTTTCATAACTGTCACCAGTTATCATAATTGTTTTGATACCAGCTCCTCGTATTAAATTTATTCCTTCTTTGGCTGTGTCTCTTAACTCATCTTTTAAAACAATAAACCCTATGAGTGTTAATTCTTTTTCTAAATTATAACCTTTAGCCAAAATAATAACTCTAGCACCTTTTTTAGTTTCTTTTTCAATAAGTCTATTAATAGAGTTTCTACTGGTTATATTTTTTTCTTTTAAATTATTTGATAAATATTTAGAACACTTAGGTAGCAACACTTCATTAGCGCCCTTTACATAATACTCACCATTTATTTTGATTGCACTATATTTATAATTAGATGAAAAATTAATTCTTTCCTGAATATTTATATTATTATCTCTTTTTTTAAAAAACTTTAATAAAGCTTTATCTGTGGTATTTCCCCCGATGGGAGTAGAACTATCTCCCCAAGAACTTTCATTATTTACCACTATAGAGTTGTAAATAATATTATAAAAATCTTTATCCTTAATATCTTCTTCTTTACTATATTTAATTCCTTCGATAGTCATAATATAACTAATATCTAACGCTCCTTTAGTTAGAGTTCCTGTCTTATCTATTAATAAATAGTTTATATTACCACTAGTTTCAATCCCGGTGGGTTTTCTAACCAATACATTATCTTTTATCATTCTTTTCATATTAGATGATAGGACTAAAGTAATCATCATAGGTAAACCCTCTGGAACTGCTACTATAATTATTGTTACAGTTAGTGTTAAGGCATATAATAAATAACTAATTATTAATTTAGGATTAGTAATAGTTTCCATGATTAATTCTAGATTAAAGTGATTAGCAATAACAATTTTATTAAAAAGATAAGAAAGTGAAACAACAAAAGCCCCGATATAACCAATTTTACTAATAATTTTAGCTAGTCCATATAATCTTTCTTTAAGTGGAGAAGCTGGTTCACTCTTTTGAACTTCTAAAGATATCTTTCCATACATGGTTCTGTTACCTGTTTTTTGAACTAACATTTTTCCATAACCATTTATTACATAAGTTCCTCGATATAGATTATCATCAATCTTTTTAAAGACATCTTTAGATTCTCCAGTTATAGTAGATTCATTACAAGTTAGATTTCCTTCAACTATTATTCCATCAGTAGGAATTGCATCTCCTGCATTTAAAATAACTATATCATTATAAACTACATCATTAATTGATATTTCTTGAATAGTTTTATTTCTTAATACTTTAACTTTAATATTTTTTTCATTTTCCGATAGTTTTTTAAATGCTTCCTCAGAACCATATTCCGATATACTGGAAATAAAGGACGCTAAGATAACTGCGATAGCTATGCCAATAGTTTCATACCAATCATATTTAGAGAAAATAAATAATAGTTTTATTGCTAGAGCAATTAAAAGAATCTTTATTATTGGATCACCCAAAGATTCTAAGAGAATTTTAAAGAAAGGTTTTCTTTTTATTTTTGTCAATTCATTAGTACCGTATTTTTTCCTATTAAATATAACTTCATCATTATTAAGACCATTATAATTTATCATTATGCCTCCATTGAAGTATATGTTATTAACAGTAATAATATCAAACAATTGACTATAGGAGAGGCGTGTAGTATTCTAAATATATAAGATAGTATATAGGTGATAATGATGGATAATAAAAAGAAAGCAATAATATCTTTGATAGTTGTAATCTTAACTTTGTTGGTGTTAGTTATAGGGGCATCATATGCATATTTTAGTGTGACATCAACCAATAGTTTTGGAAGTAAAACCATAAGTGCAAGCGCTCCAAATATAGGCTCTGTTCAATTAATAGGAGATAACAGCACTGTGTCTCTTAATTTGAGTGCTGGAGATATGATGAGAAAAAGTGGAGATGTTATATATTATGGAACAGCAAATGGAACACCATCATCTAGCGAAACAATAGTTAAAGTGGCACATACAAATGTAACTGGAGAAGGATATTTTAATTGTTCGTACACATTAAATGTAACAGCCACTGGAACAAATAACTTGTATACAGCATTTCAAGGATGGAGTGGTAAATCAACAGGACAAATAGTTCTCCAAATTGCAAATAAAGATTATGATTTTTATACTTCCAACTTATTTCCAATTACAATTAATGAAACGTTGAATGGAGTAACTAGTGCTGATTCAAAATCAATAGGGATTTCTTTATACTTAAGTAATAAACGAGGAACAGATCAGAGTGTTTTAAAAAGTAAAGATATAACTATAACAGTAACTGCGACTAATTTTAACTGTAGTCTAGCAGATGGGCCATATTATTATGTGTATGATTCTACCAAATCATCTAATAATTATATATCAGAACCATTATCAAGCTCAGCTGGGCTAGATCATTATTTGGTTGGCGATAATGCTGGTAACTATGCTAAAGTATGCGGAGTATTTAATGGCACAGAATTTTGTATGTCGCCGGGTGAATGGATAAATAACGAAACATACAAAAGCACACTTGAATCTTTGGGGGCTTCATGTTATTTAAATACTCAAACTTTCTTTTACTGTAGAAATTCAACAGTCAATTGTGGCGCTAACAAATCCGGAACTGTTGGATGTGGTTATGATGATGGAGGAAACGGTTGTAATATCAGTAAAAATAACACTTTATGTTTTGACTATTGGGATGGAGTATAAAGATTATTGCATATTTAAACTAAAAAAGTATAGTGTTTAAAACATTATACTTTTTTATGATTCTTCAATAAATGTTTTTGATTTATGCGGTTCATCAAATAATAGGTTTGGGTAATTTTGTTGTCTTAAGGCTTCATAGACTACTATAGCGACAGTATTAGAAAGATTTAGTGCTCTAACATCACTAGTCATTGGTATTCTTAAGCATCTATCTATATATGGTTTTAATATTTTGGGAGGAATACCAGTAGATTCTTTTCCAAAAATAAAATAAATATTTTTAGATGCATCTGAATAATCAAATGAAGTATGAGGTTTATGACCATACCTAGTTAAAAAATAATATTCTCCCTTATTTTTTGAAAAGAAATCATCTATATTTTCATAAACAGTATAATGACATTTATCTATATAATTAACGCCACTCCTTCTTACATATTTATCATCTAAACTAAATCCTAAAGGTTTAATAAGATGTAAGTGAGTATTTGTAGCAATACAAGTTCTCATAATATTACCAGTATTTGTAGGTATTTCTGGTTCAAATAAAACTACATTAATCATAATTTCACCTCAAGTCCATTAAATTATATAAAATCTATAATTAATTGTCAAAGTGATTGTTTTAGTTAGTTTTTTAGGTTATAATTATATATGATAAAGGTGATTTGAATGGCAAAACGTAAAAAATCAAAAGAAAAAAGCTCTAAAAAAATGAGTGTTGAATTAACCGGAGTAATTTTAATATTAATCGGGGTAATTGGTTTTGGCTTTGGTTACATTGGAACTTTAATTAAAGAGTTTGCTATGTTTTTGCTTGGAACTTGGTGGATTGTCTTTGACATATTCATAGTATTAATCGGATTATATATGTTATTTGAAAGAAAGATGCCAAAGTTCTTTTCGTCACGTTTAATTGGTTTTTATTTTTTGATGATAGTAGTTTTAACTGCTAGTCATTTTACCTTTTTAAACAAAGTTGAGGCACCTTCAGATATAATAAAAACAACATTTAATCAATATATGGAAAGAATAAGCACAATAGACGTATCTAATTCTATTTTAGAAGCTGGTGATACATCAATTGCTATTGGTGGGGGAATATTTGGCTCTTTGTCGATAAGTGGGTTATATTTCTTATTTGCTAAAGTTGGAACAATTATCGTGCTAGTTGTTATTGGCTTAGTTGGATTAATAATGTTATTTGATGTTAATTTTGCTGAAGTCTTTGCATCTATTAAAAGTGGCTCTAAAAAACTTAGAGTTAGTGACGAAGAAGAAAAAGAAAGTGCTCCTAAATTATCTGATATTGCTGAAGAGATTAATCATGAATTAAAGAGTAGTCCAAAAGAAGAAGTAGTTATAACAAGGTTGGAAGATATTAAAAAGAATAATGTTCCAAAGAAAGAAGAATCTTTTGATGAATCATTATTAATGGCAGAAGAGTTAGATTCAAAAACTTATTTATTACCACCAATTAGTTTATTAAATGAAATAAAGCCAACTAAAAAGAACACATCTGATCCTAATATAATTAAGAACAAAGATGTTTTGGAAAATGTTTTGAAAGATTTTCAAATTACTGCAAAAGTTGTAGAAATACATATAGGCCCAGCATTTACTCAATATGAAATGGTTGTGCCTGCAGGAACAAAAGTTAGTAGAATACTATCTATTAATAAAGAAATTGCATTGGCGCTTGCTGCTAAAGACGTTAGAATAGAAGCACCAATACCAGGAAAAAGCACAATAGGAATAGAAGTTCCTAATGCAACAATTTCATCTGTTCCATTTAGAGAAATATTAGAAGCTAATAAAGATGTTAAGAATAAATACCATATAATGGTTACTTTAGGTAAAAATTTAATGGGTAAAGCTATAGTAGCAGATTTAACTAAAATGCCACACCTTTTAGTTGCTGGTTCTACCGGATCAGGAAAATCAGTTTGTATTAATTCAATTATTTGTTCTATTTTAATGAATTATACTCCTAAAGAAGTTGAGATGGTTTTGGTTGACCCTAAAAAAGTAGAATTTACTTCTTATATGAATATTCCACATCTAAAATATAAGGTTATTAATGATCCTAAATTAGCATCTGGGGCACTACAAAAGATAGTAGCAGAAATGGATGAAAGATATGAAATATTTAGTAAAAAAGGCGTTAAAAAGATTGAAGAATATAATGAACATGTAGATAAAGAAAATAAAAAGCATCCAGATAATCCTTTGGCAAGAATGCCATACATAGTTGTTATAATCGATGAACTTGCTGATTTAATGTTGGTAGCGTCTAAAGAAGTAGAAAACTCTATAATGCGTATTACTCAACTTGCTAGAGCAGCTGGTATCCATTTAATTGTGGCTACTCAAAGACCATCAACAAATGTTATTACTGGTGTAATTAAGGCTAATATTCCTTCGCGTATTTGTTTTGCTGTTGCTAGTCAAATAGATTCAAGAACAGCAATCGATATGGCGGGAGCAGAAAAACTTCTTGGTCGTGGTGATATGTTATATATTCCAATGGGGGAAAACACTCCAGAACGTATTCAAGGATGCTTTATCTCTGATGAAGAAATAGATAGACTTATTAAGTTCTGCACTAAACAAACTGTTAATAAGAAAATAGAGAATTTAGAAGAAATGAATGCCTCAATGAATTCAGCTTCTGGTAATGGAGTAGATGGATATGATGATCCAATGTATAATGAAATAGTAGAATTTGCTATTGAAACAGGCAGAATAAGTGCTTCGTTGATTCAAAGAAAATTTAGATTTGGATTTAATAGAGCAGCAAGAATGATAGATTTATTGGAAGCAAGAGGTATAGTTGGACCTCAAAATGGTTCTAAACCTAGGGAAGTATTAATTAAAAGAGAACAAGAATAAATATTATTAATAAGAAAGGATATGTCTATATGGCTAAAACTAAAAAGAAGATTAATAATAAGACTAGAGTTATTAAACCTCAAAATTATTTATATGCAGCAGTTATCCTAATCGGAGGTATTTTGCTTACATTTTTCTTGGCAAAATGGTATTTAATAAAAAAAGAAGAAAAGCTAAGTGTTAGTTATTTAATAAAAACTAATACAATAGTATCTAGGGTTCAAGATTTAAATTCATTATCTCAAGTCTTGCAAGATGCTCCAGCCTCATACTTTATATATATTAGTTATACAGGAGATGAAGAAATATATAATTATGAAATAAAAATGAAGAGCATCATCGATAAATATGAATTAAATGATTTGTTCTACTATGTAGATGTGTCTAATTTAATAGAAGAATCAAATAATTCCTTGGATTTAATTAATCAAAAACTGAATATAGATTTTATTAAAAGAATACCATTAATAATATATGTAGAAAATAGTAAAATAAATAAAGATAACATTATATATTTAAAAGATAATAATCTTAATAATTTAATTAAACTATTAAATGATCGTGGTTGGATTACTACTGAATAGGCATATATAATTAATATAATAAAAATATCTCATACACTAATGTAGGAGGTATTTTTTTATGTATTTTGAAGCTGATGATAGTATAGATTATTTAACTTATAATTTGATGAATATAAATGATAATAATGATTTATACTCAACAAAAGAGGGCTTTTTAAGGGGCAATATGTTTAAAGATGAATATATGCCTTATAAGAATCTAACATATATAAACATTAAGCCCTCCAATGATAGAGAAGCTAAACTATGGACTATAAGTCAGTATAGTTTTGCTATTAATGATTTAAATTTATATTTAGATATTCATCCTGAAAATAATATGATGGTTCAAAAGTTAGAAAAGTTAATAAAAGAAGAGAAGCAAGCTAAAGAAGAGTATATTAAATATTATGGTCCCTTAGATATATGTGATGTTAGTAATACTTTTGAATGGATTAATAATCCTTGGCCATGGGAAGGGATGGGAGATAGTTCATATGTTTAAATATCTAAAAATGACAAATTATCCAATTAATATTCGTTCAAAAGATTTACAAATGGCAAAGTATCTTATAACTCAATTTGGAGGTCCAAATGGTGAGTTGGGTGCAGCGATGCGCTATTTTAGTCAAAAATTTACTATGCCTGATGATAAAGGGAAAGCATTATTAAATGATATAGCAACAGAAGAATTGGGGCACTGTGAGATGATATGTGCAATGGTTAATCAATTAACTAAAAATGCAACATTAAAAGAATTAGAAAATGCTGGATTAGGAAGTTATTACGCTGATTTTAATAAAGGTATTTATCCAATAAATGCTTCAGGAGTTCCGTTTTCGGCATCATATTTTGCTGTAACTGCAGATCCTTTAGCCGACCTATCTGAAGATATGGCAGCCGAGCAAAAGGCAAGAGCAGTATATGAAAATTTAATTGATTTAACTACCGATGAAGATATCTTAGCGCCGCTTCTATTCTTAAGACAGAGAGAAATTGTTCATTTTAACCGGTTTAAAGAATTATATGAATATTATAAAAGCAAAGGATATTAGCAATAATATTCTTTTGGTTTGTTAACTATATGTAAACTAAGATTGATCTAATAGAAATATTATAACTTCAAATGTATAATAATAATGTTAGGAGAGATAGATATGGAAAATAAAAATATGAAAAATGTATTACTAGCAATAGTAGTTATAATAGTTATATTTGTAGTAGGTTTTTTTCTTGGGAAAGGATTGTTTAATAAAGTATCAAGTTCTAATAATAATAGTTCAAATGAACAAGTAACTGATAATAACACAGATAATAATATGAATAATTCAACCGAAGTTGAAGAAAACACTGAGCCTTCAAATAGTTTATCTTGTAAAAATGTCAATACAACTATTAATGGCATTAATATTCAAATAGAAGAAAAAGATGGCGATGGGGTTTGTGTAATTAGTAAATTTAAAATTAATGATAAAGATATTAAAGATGATCTTAATTTATGGGTTGATGCATATGATGTGCTTGATAATAATGTAATCATACTTTCTAGAGATACTAGTGGTTCAAAATTAGATATTTATAGTTTGGCATCAAAGTCTATGGTTGTTAAATTAACTCCAGAAAAATTAGAAGGATATTGGCCAGAATCATATACATTGGATGGTTCAGATATTATGATAAGCGGATCTGGCTGTGGTGAACAATGTGGATATGATGAATCTAGTTATAAAAAAGAAGCTACTTTTAAAATGAGTTATTCCAATGGAGTATTTTCTTCACCAAAAATAGTTAATTAAGGATATTAGAAATAATATTCTTTTTTTATGATATAATTTATATATATTAGGAGGCTAAATATGTATAATTATGATTTTAAAGACGAAAAAGTAACATATGAAAAATTAAATGCATTTGTTGAGATTGATGATAAAGAATTTGATTTTAATTTTTTAATTACTGATAAACATATTTTACTATTTGATAATATTAATAAAGATAATATATTGAATCATAGAGGAGGGTATTTGCCACCTCAAAATGAATTGGTTTTAAAAATACCAATTATTAATTCTACATATAAAATAGAAGAAAATAATACCAATATTACATATGAAAATAAGAGTATTATTATATATGATTTTAATTTAGATAATTATACAAATACACTTGAAAATTGAAATAGACATTGTTATATTTGTATTGTATAAATAAAGGAGTTTTTTATGAAAAAGAGATATATGGTTTTATTGATTGTGGTTGTTATAATCGGAGCATTTTTGACAGCTTACTTAATAAATGTTAAAAAAAGAGTTCGTTATTATACATATGATGGAGAATATGTAATGAGTTCAAATGCTATTAAAGTATATAATTATAAAGAATTGGAAAGAAATTATTTTATTAAAGAAACTGCATCTAAGGCAAAATCTAAGACTGAAGTTATAGAGATGCAATATTCATCTGATTTCAATGCCCCATATCTTTTATATGGATACTATACTGTAGATGAATTTAAAAAATATTTTGCTGAAGATATTAAAAATGGATTAGTTTGTGACGGAAAAAAAGTTCATTACCATGCTGAAACATCAAGCTTTAAATGTATTAAACATAAAGCTGGATTTAAGTATGAAAAAATAGATAGCGAAGTATGTGCAGTTATCAATGAGGAATTAATTTGTGTTAAAGCAAATGATTGGAAAAATAACAAAAACTATAAAAAAATGTTTGAAAACATTGGTTGGAAATGTGAATACACTGATTATTCAACTGGCAAACATAGTGATACTAAGGCTCCTAAAAAAGGAATTATGGAATGTTCTAAAACTAAGCCAAGCATCAGAAATCAAGCTTTAAGCGAAGAAATGTTTTTTGATTTAGGCACAGACGGAAGTGCAATATTTAATGATCATAATACGGCTTATTGTTCAATTAATGCCGATTTAAGTGCATACTGTTTTGGAATAGAATAATAGAATATGGAGTTTTAATGAAAGAAAGAATTGAATGGATTGATATATTAAGGGGAATTGCAATGTTTTTTGTGGTTTTAGGTCATGCTTTCGTATCTAAAACTAATTCAATAAGAAACTATATTTATTCATTTCATATGCCATTATTTTTCTTTATAAGTGGTTTAACAACCAAAAGAAAAGATATTTCCTTTAAAGAATATTTAAAAAAGAAGAGTAAAAGCATATTAGTTCCCTATGTATTTATTAATATCTTTGTTTTTATAATTAAGTATATATTAAAAATCACTCTTAATATGTATAAGAATCTTAATCTTAAAACAGCTTTAATATATTTCCTAAAAGGATATAGTTCTAATATACCTTGTATTCAAAGTTGGTTCTTACTTGCGCTTTTCATAATGGATTTATTATTCTTTGTAATAACTAAAATAACTAAAAATGATAAGGAATTATCAATTATAGTTATTGGTATAACTATTTTAGGTTATTTATATTCAATTAGTAACTATAATTTCTTAATGTATTACCATATAGGAACGGCATTAATTGGGTTATTCTATTATTACTTGGGTTATATGTTTATGAAATATATAAATAATATAAATAAAGTAATTACTAATAATAAATCGTTACTATTATTATTTATAACCATTCCCTTAGGCTATATATTTAGCATCATGAATGGTAGAGTAAGTATGAACGGTAATTATTATCATAATATATTCTTATTTATTGCCTCTTCACTATTAACTATTTTTTCTTTAATAATAATAGTAAATATATTGTTTAAAAAAGATAAATTATTTAAAGAGGTCGGTATATTATCTATATTTTATCTAGGATATCATGGTTTTATTTTAACTAGTTTTAAAATGTTTGTACCAGTTTTATTAAGTAATAACATTTTAACTATATTTACTAGTTTTATAACTATATTGATAATCTATCCTATAGCTAAAATAGTTATGAAGAAAGTTCCAATAATGGTAGGGAAAATATAAAAAATTAGTATAATATTTATGGAAAGAAGGAAAAATAATAATGGATAATAATATTAATAACAATAACAATGAAAACAAGTTTGAAGTTAAGTTGAAAAGCGAATTATTTAATCATGATAATGAGAATATGGTAAGAAGAGATAATAATATTAATAGTGATAAAAAAATAGGTTTAATATATATATCTGTAGTTCTTTTTGTTATATTTTTAGTAGTTATGTTAGTATTATTATTTTTAAAATAATAAAGGGACGTGAGATAGTGTTTTGAACTTGTGTAGAAATATTCACTGCTAGAATAGTGGATGTTTCATTGGGAACAGTTAGAACTGTTCTTTTTGTTAAAGGGAAAACTATAGAACCATTCTTAATAGCGTTTTTTGAAGTTTTAATATGGTTTTTTATTGCTAGGGAAGCATTAAATAATAATAACAATGCAATAATAATTGGTATATCTTATGCTTTAGGATACGCAACGGGGACATTTATTGGATCAAAACTTGCCAATAGATTTATTAAAGAAATACTGGGAGTTCAAATAATAGTTAAAGAGCCATCTAAAACTATAATAAACAGATTAAGAAGTTATGGTTATCAAGTATCCGTAATAGAATTAAAAGAATGTTATGATGGCTTTAATAAAGATATGTTATTTATTGAACTGAATAGTTCTTCATTAAAAGAATTAATAAATATAGTTAAGTCTTATGATAAAGAAGCATTCATAGTAGCAAATGAAACAAAAGTAGTTTACAATGGTTTTGTAAAATAGAGTATAATTATTAACTTTTTTTTGCTCTTCAAATTGACTGAACGTGTCTAAAATAGTATATTAATCTTAGAATTAGTATAATAAAGATATGCGATTTAATAGTAAATTGTTAAGGCGATAATCAATGGAAACAAAAAAAAGATTAATAATATATTTGATTATAGTAATAATGACGTTACTACTATTAGTGATAGGAGCATCATATGCCTATTTTAGTGTGACATCAACAAATAGTTTTGGTTCAAAAACCATTAGTGCTAGTGCACCAGAGGTAGGAAGCGTAATTTTAACAAGTGGGTCAAATTTGACAATGAATATAACAGCTAGTCAAATGATGAAAAAAGATATAGATATATCATATTATGCGTCGAGCAATGGAACTGTTAACCTCCAAACAACTCCAGTTATAGCAAAGGCTAAAGTGTCCGGAGATGGAATTTATACTTGTGATTATACTTTAGAAATATCTAAAAGCGCTACAAACGATTTATACACCGCATTCCAAGGATGGAGCGGAAAGACTGAAGGTCAGATTGTTTTAACGGTTGGTAATAATGTATATGATTTTAATACCGCCAATCTTTTCACAAATAATAAAATTGTAATTAATGGCACATTAAGTGGAATTGCGAGCGGTTCACCTGGACAAATAACGGCGCAATTAAAATTTGTTAACAAAAAATCACTAGATCAAAGCGCATTAAAAAATAAAGATATAACATTAACCTTTTCAGCTACATCATTTAATTGCTCCGTTACTGGAGAATATGCAGAACCAACTAAATATTACAAAAATAATAGCACTTCTGATTGGGTAACAAATTCAAATGGAATGTTGTATTATTTGAAAAGAATAGGTAATAGTAGTGACATAGAAGTCTGTGGAGTATTTAATGGAACAGAAAGTTGTTTTGATCAAGATTCTTATGACAATATGGCTAGGTATTATAACGAATTGACTTCTTTGGGAGCTACATGCAATTCTAATTATGAAACTTCAGGTGATTTAATTTGTTCATATGGTTCGGTCAGTTGTGGTGTTCATCGTCAAGCAAGGTCAATTCAATGTAGTTATGATATAGATTTTTGCGAAATATATAATAGCGGAAATGTGATTTGTGATTCATGGGATGTTTGGGACGATTAATTAAATAAATGGTTGTTAATAATAAAAAGTGTGTTATAATAAGGTTACAGATTTAAGTGGGCATAATTTCCCACTTTTATTTATAGTTTGAGGTGAGTATGAAAAATTTAGAAGAGTTAAAAAAAGAATTAGAAGTTGTTTTAAAACCATATAATATTATAGTTGATGAAATAACTACTAGTAAGAAGGGGAAATACCAATTTTTGACTATAGTTTTAGATAAAGTTGGTGGAATTAATTTAGATGAAATAGTGGACGCAACTAATATTATTAATCCAATAGTAGATAAATATGATATTTGTGATGATTCATACATTTTAGATGTTATTAGTAAGGAAAGAGGTAATTAAGATGGATAGTAAAGCATTTATCAAAGCGTTAGATAATATAGTTAAAGAAAAGAATATTCCTGAAGATGTAGTTTTTGATGCTATGACTTTAGCATTACAAACTGCTTATAAAAAGAATTTTGATTCTAAGACTAATGTTAGAGTAGATATTAATCGTGAAACTGGAGATATAAAAGTTTTTTCTTATTTAGTAGTAGTTCCAGAAATTGATGAGGGTAGTGAAACCACTGATGAAGAAGGAAATGTTGTTGAAGTTCCTCCACAAATAAATATTGATGCTCAAATATTATTAGAGGATGCTAAATTAATTGATCCTAATGCCAAAATTGGTGACACAATTGAAAAAGAAGTAACGCCAAAAGATTTTGGCCGTGTAGCAGCTGGAACAGCTAAACAAGTAGTTACTCAAAAGATTAGAGAAGCAGAAAAAGAAAGTATTATTTCTGAATTTGCTGATAAAGAATTTGAATTAATGCTTGGTATGGTAGCAATGGAAGATCAAAGAAACTATTATATTGATTTAGGTAGAACTAGAGGAATTCTTCCAAAGTCAGAAATAATACCTGGTGAAGAAATAAAAATGGGTTCAAATATTAGAGTCTATATTACTAAGGTAGAAAATGGAACTAAAGGACCTGTTATTATGTGTTCTAGAAAGCATTATGGATTTGTCAAAAGATTATTTGAATCATTTATTCCGGAATTACAAGATGGTTCAATTACACTGTATGCAGTAGCTAGGGATGCAGGTAATAGAAGCAAAGTTGCTGTTCATTCTGAATCAGAGAGAATAGATGCAATTGGAGCATGTATTGGAGAAAAAGGTTCAAGAATTGGAGGCATATTAAAAGAACTAAATGGTGAGAGAATAGATTTAGTTTTATATGATGAAGATCCTAAAGTATTTATTGCTAATGCTTTATCACCAGCTAAAAATGTTATTGTTAATATAACTGATGAAGTTAAAAAAGAAGCTTTAGTTATAGTTACAGATGATAATTTAAGTTTAGCTATTGGTAAAAAGGGAAGTAATATAAGATTAGCAAGCAAATTAACTAAATATAAGTTAGAAATAAAGACTTTGTCACAAATAAATGATGAAGGTAATAAGAATTAATTAGGAGGTTTTATGAAACAGAGAAAGATTCCGATGCGAACATGTGTAGTTAGCAAAGAAAAATGTGAGAAAAAAGATTTAATTAGAATTGTTAGGACTCCTGAAGGGGAAGTAATAATTGATTTAGGTGGAAAGAGAAACGGAAGAGGAGCCTACTTAAAAAAGGACAAAGAGGTTTTTCTTAAAGCTAGAAATAATAAAATATTAGATAAGATTTTAGAAACAGAAGTTAAAGAAGAATTATATGATGAATTAGAAAAACTATTGTAAGAAAGGAGAATAGAAATATGAGTGTTAAAGATTATGCTAAAGATATTAATTTATCAGTTGCCGAAGTTTTAAAAAAATGTAAGGAATTAGGTATTAAGGCAACAAGTAGTGAAGATTTTTTAACAGATGACGATATTATTCTTTTAGATAATACCTTAAACTTAATTAGTACTGATGATGAAATATCTTATGATGAAGATGAGTTGGTAGAAAATATTGCTATGGATATAATGGAAAGCAATAATATTTCTGAAAGTAATACATCTAAAAAGCAAAAATTAAAAAAGAAAGATACTATTAAAGAGAATAAAGATGACTTTAATATTCTTAAGAAAGAAATGTATAAACATAAAGAAAAATTAATGAGTAATAAAGTATCTGAAGATATAGTATTATATAAAGATGGAATGACTGTTAATGAATTAGCTAATAGTTTAAATGTTAATGGAACAGATATTATTAAGAAATTAATGGGTCTTGGATTAATGTTAAGTTTAAATGATAAGATTAATTTTGAAAACGCAGAAATATTAGCTTTAGACTACAATAAAACATTAAAAAGAGAAGAAACTCAAGATTTAGCTAATTTTGAAGAGTATGAAATTATTGATAATGAAAGTGATTTAATAAAAAGACCACCTATAGTTACAATAATGGGTCATGTTGATCATGGTAAAACAACTCTTTTAGATTATATTAGGAATTCTCATGTTGTAGATAATGAATTTGGTGGTATTACTCAACATATAGGTGCATATCAAATAGAACATAACGGTTCAAAAATAACCTTTATTGATACTCCTGGGCATGCTGCATTTACTGAAATGCGTGCTAGAGGAGCTAGTATTACAGATATAGTTATAATAATTGTAGCTGCTGATGATGGTGTAATGCCTCAAACTAAGGAAGCGATAGACCATGCCAAAGTGGCTAATGTTCCAATAATTGTGGCTGTAAATAAGATTGATAAACCTGATGCTAATCCAGAAAGAATATTAACAGAAATGGTTGAAAATGGTCTTACACCAGAAAGTTGGGGTGGAGATATACCATTTATAAACATATCTGCTAAAACTGGAGAAGGTATAGATTTATTATTAGAGACTATAGAAACTATAGCAGAGATGAATGATTACAAATCAAATCCAAATAGATATGCTACAGGAACTGTAATAGAATCTAAAATGGATAAGAATATTGGCGGTGTTGCATCATTCATTATTCAAAATGGAACTTTAAGAATTGGTGATCCTGTTGTAGTTGGTGAATACTTTGGAAAAGTTAGAACTATGCGTAATGATTTAGGAATGCCTATTGTTGAAGCTGGACCATCAACACCAGTTGAAATAACAGGTATATCTTCTAGCCCTGAGGCAGGAGATAAGTTTATGGCATTTGAGACTGAAGCTAAGGCAAAAGAAATTGCTGAAAAGAGAAAGAATATTGCCTCTTCTAAATATAAGAGTGATGTAGTATCATTAGATGATTTATTTAAAAGAATCGATGGAGGTCAAAAAGAAGTTAATGTTATACTTAAGGCTGATGTTAGAGGTTCTGAAGAAGCAGTTAAAAATGCTTTACAAAAAATTAATATAGGGGATGTAGTAGTTAAAGTTATTAGAAGTGGAATTGGGACAATAACAGAATCTGATGTAGTTTTAGCTAATGCATCTAATGCAATTATCTTAGGATTTAACGTAGTTCCATCAAATATTACTAAAGAGATTGCTAAAGAATATAATGTTGATATTCGACTATATACAATTATTTATAAATTAGTTGAAGAAATGGAACAAGCAATCACTGGTATGTTGGATCCAGAGTATGAAGAAAAAATACTTGGTAATGCTGAAATAAGAAAGATATTTAAATATTCTAAAGTAGGTAATATAGCAGGATGTTATGTAGTAGATGGTGTTATTAAAAATAATGTCAATGCTCGTGTAATTAGAGACGGAATTGTTATAGCTGATGATAAAATATCTTCATTACAAAGAGAAAAAGATACAGTAAAAGAAGTTAAAAAAGGCTTTGAATGTGGAATTACTCTTGAAGGATTTAATGATATTAAAGTTGGAGATATTTTAGAGGCATATGAAGTAGTTGAGGTAAAAAATGGCTAGTCATAAAATTGAAAGAATAGCATCAGATTTAATAAAATATCTAAGTAATATATTACTTACTGAAACTAGAGATGAACTTCTTAAAACAATTACTTTAACTGATGCTAAAGTTAGTAAAGATTTAAGTATAGCTAAGGTATATTTTACTAGTTTAAGTGATATGGATCATAAAGAAATAGAAAAAGAAATGAAGGAAGCTGCTCCTTATTTAAGAGGAAAATTAGCTAAGGTTTTAGAAGTTAGAAATATTCCTGAATTAGATTTTATTTATGATGAAACAATAGAATATGCAAGTAGAATAGAAAAGATTATTGAAGATATTCATAATAATTAGGTGTTATTTTGGTATTAAGTTATGATATAAAAACTAAATTAGAAACTAAAGAAAAGGATAAAATAAGCGAGGCATATCGCAAGTATCATGAGTATATATATGGTCCAGATTATTTTGATGCTTTCTTAAAAGTAACTAATTCTAAATCAAATGATTATAAGAATAAAAAGGAATTACTAAAAGACCTTGGAACTAATTATAATGAAGCTTTAAATATTGTTAATGATGATAGTGTTTTATATTTATGTATATATAATAATAGTTCATTAGTTGCATTTTCAAGAATTAAAAATAGTTTTATTCTTGACATAGTTAATATAGATATTAGTATTAAAGAATTAAGAACTATTTATAAAGAAATAATAACATTTATAGAGAAATACTTAATCAATAAAAAATATAACAAAGTATATCTAAAAATACCACGTATTGAAGGCCCATTATTAATTAGAAGTCAAGAATTAGGATATAAAGAAGATTCTTCATTAATTAATAATAAAGAATATATAGTTAGTAAAGAGTTAGAGAGATAGAATTATGGATAATTTAATTTTAGTTATTAATAAAGAAAAAGGATTAACAAGTAGAGATGTTGTTAATAAACTATCTAAGATATTAAATATCAAAAAAATAGGTCATACAGGAACACTAGATCCCCTTGCATCTGGTGTTCTTGTTTGTGTTACTAATAAATGGACTAAGTTAGTAGATTTGATTACTTCTTTAGATAAAGAATATATAGCTACTATTAAACTGGGGATAGAAACAGATACTTTGGATATAAATGGTAATATTTTAAAAGAGGAAAAGCCTCGTTTATTACAAAAGGAAGAAATAATTAAAGTATTAAATAGTTTTAAAAAAGAATATGAACAAGAAGTGCCTAAGTATTCCGCTAAATCAATTAATGGTAAAAGATTATATGAATATGCTAGAGAAAATATAGATGTAGAATTACCAAGAATAAAGGTTTCTATTAAAGATATAGAGTTATTAGATTATGGCATAGACTTTATTAAAATAAAATGTTTAGTTTCTAAAGGAACTTATATTAGAAGTTTAATTAGAGATATATGTAAAGAATTAAAAGTCCTAGGGTGTATGAGTGATTTAATTAGGACAAAGCAAGGAACATTTAGTATAGATAATTCTTGGACTTTAGAAGATATAAGTAATAATAATTTTAAATCACTTACACTAGAAGATGTTTTAAAAATAACTAAAATAGAATTAGATGATAATCTATATAAAAAAGTAGTAAATGGTAATAAAATTATAGCTAAATATAATGGTTATGTATTATTTCAAAAGAAAGAACAAGATATAGCTTTATATTACTTTGAAAATGGTGAGGGAGTTCTAAAAATATTACTATAATATATTTACTTTTTGACTGTTTTATAATATAATTATATAGAAGTTTTGACTTAGATTAAAAAGTTTTCCGATTTTAATCCCAGTTTAAACCGATTGATAGAAAGGAAAGAATTATGGCTTTAAGTAAAGAAGAAAAAGCAAAGATTATTAAGACTTTTGGTAAGAATGAAAAAGATTGCGGATCAGCTGAAGTTCAAATAGCAATTCTTACAAAAGAAATTAATGATTTAACAGACCATATGAAAGAACATATTCATGATTTTCACTCAAAAAGAGGGTTACTTATGAAAGTTGGTCGTAGAAAAAAATTACTTAACTATTTAAAAGAAAATGACGTTGTTAGTTATAGAGAAGTAATTAAGAAATTAAATTTAAGAAAATAAAGGCGCGAAATAAATATAAAAGGTTTTTGCGCCTTTTAATTTAGAGAAGGAAGAGGTAGAGATGAAGAAAGTATTTGAATTAGACTTTTATGGAAGAAAATTAGTAGTAGAACATGGAGAATTAGCTAAACAAGCTCATGGAGCTACTTTAGTTAGATTTGGTGATACAGTTGTTTTATCTACTGCTGTTGTAGCTAAAACAGCTAATTTATTATCTGATTTCTTTCCATTAATGGTCTTATATAATGAAAAATTATATTCTGTAGGAAAGATACCAGGGGGATTTATAAAAAGAGAAGGAAGACCAACTGATAACGCAACTCTTGCTGCAAGAATGATAGATAGACCTATGCGTCCATTATTCCCAGAAGATTTTCGTAATGAAGTGCAAATTGTTAACACAGTTTTAAGTGTTGATCAAGATAATTCTCCAGAGTTAACTGCATTGTTTGGCTCAAGTTTAGCAACTTGTATAAGTAAGATTCCATTTAATGGACCAGTAGCAGCAGTTAAAGTGGGAAGAGTTAATGGTGAATTTGTAATAGATCCTACTGTTGAGGAGTTAGAAGAATCAGATATAGATTTAACTGTTGCAGGAACTATGGACGCTATTAACATGGTTGAAGCTGGTAGTAAAGAAGTTAGCGAAGAAGATATGTTAGAGGCCTTATTATTTGGTCATGAAGCTATCAAAAAATTATGCCAATTTGAATTAGATATAATCAAAGAAATTGGTGAAGAAAAGATGGAATATCCTCACTTAGAAATAACTGATTCTCTTAAAAATGAAGTTAAAGAGTTTATTGGTGATAGATTAGATAAAGCTTTAAGAATTAAAGATAAAGCAGAAATGTATTCAACAATAGATGCAATTAAAGAAGAATTAGTAGAAAAATATACTTTAGAAAACGAAGAACAAATGAAATCTGCAGATTTCCAAGAATTAATTACTAAAGTATGTTTAATATTTGAAAGTGTTCAATATGATACATTTAGAAAGATAGTGGTAGATGAACATATTAGAATAGATGGACGTGAATTTGATGAAATAAGACCGTTAAGTGCATCAATAGATATATTACCTAGAACTCATGGATCAGCATTGTTTACAAGGGGACAAACTCAAAGTTTATCAATAACTACTCTTGGAGCTTTAGGTGAATCACAAATGTTAGATGGCTTATCTATCGAAGAAGAAAAAAGATTTATGTTACACTACAATTTCCCACAATTTAGTGTTGGTGAAACTGGTCGATATGGTTCTCCAGGAAGAAGAGAAATTGGTCATGGTGCCTTAGGAGAAAGAGCACTTCTTCAAGTTATTCCTTCTGAAGAGGAATTCCCATATACAATAAGAGTAGTATCAGAAATCTTAGAAAGTAATGGTTCATCTTCACAAGCAAGTATTTGCGCTGGCTGTTTATCATTAATGGCAGCAGGAGTTCCAATTAAAGCTCCAGTCGCAGGTATTGCTATGGGTCTTATAACTAATAACGATAAATATACCATTCTTACTGATATTCAAGGTATGGAAGACCATTTAGGAGATATGGACTTTAAAGTGGCTGGAACAAGAAATGGTATTTGTGCTTTACAAATGGATATTAAGATTGATGGTGTAAATAGAGATATTTTAAAAGAAGCTTTAGCTCAAGCTAAGAAAGCAAGAATGCAAATATTAGATTTATTTGAAACTGTTATAAAAGAACCAAGAAAAGAATTAAGTCAATATGCACCAAAAATTGAAATGTTTAATATTGATCCAGAAAAGATTAAAGATGTTATTGGTCGTGGTGGAGAAACAATTACTAAGATTATTTTAGAAGCTAGTAATGTTAAAACAGTCAATGATAAAAATGCTGTTAAAGTCGATTTAGAAGACGATGGAAGAGTAATTATTTATCATAATGATAAAGATATCATTGCTAAAACAAGACAAATGATTGAAGAAACAATTAGAGAAGTTGAAGAAGGTAAAATATACAATGGTAAAGTTGTAAAAGTTGAAGACTTTGGTTGCTTTGTTGAATTATGGCCTGGATGTGAAGGATTAGTTCATGTTTCTCAATTAGCTCACGAAAGAGTTAATAAACCTTCTGATGTTGTTAGTGTTGGCGATGAAATAATGGTTAAATCTCTAGGTTATGATAATCGTGGTAGATTAAACTTATCAAGAAAAGAAGCTCTACCAAAAAAAGAAGTTAAAAAAGATAAAGAAGCAATGAAAGAGGAATAATATATTAATAGGAAGGAGAGGATGTTATGGAAATATTAGTTCCTATTTTAGTTGTTGTTTTAATAATCATCTTGGCATCAATCAAACAAATTAATGAATATCAAAGGGGGATTAAGTTTACTTTTGGTAAATTTAGCAAGATAATGAAACCAGGTTGGAGATTAGTTATTCCTATTTTCCAATCATATAAAAAGGTTGATATCAGAACAAAAGCAGTAGATGTTCCATCTCAAGAAGCAATTACTAAAGATAACGTATCTGTTCAAATTAATGCCGTTATCTATTACAAGTTATTTGATGCTTCTAAGGCTATTCTAGCAGTTGAAAACTTCTACTATGCAGTAGGGCAACTTGCTCAAACAACAATGCGTAATGTAGTTGGATCAGTTACATTAGATGAATTACTAGCCGAAAGAGATAAGATTAGTGATGAAATATGTAATATTATTGATAAAGCTACTGATCCTTGGGGAATCAAGGTAGAAAACGTTGAGTTAAAAGATGTATCTTTACCAGAAGATATGAAAAGAGTTTTAGCAATTGCTGCTGAAGCTGAAAGAGAGAAAACTGCAGTTATTACTAAAGCTAAAGGTGAAGTTGAAGCTTCTAATAACTTATCTAAAGCCGCTGAAATAATGGCTAAAACTCCTGGAGCTCTTCACTTAAGAACTTTATCTACTTTATCTGATATATCTTCAGATAAATCAAATACTGTAGTATTCTGTTTACCAATTGAAATAATTGAAGCCATGAAAGGAAAAGAAAAGAAGTAGTAATACTTCTTTTTTTAATATTCAATAACATATAAATCTAAATACTCTTCTAAAGTTAAATTGTTATCATGGATAACTTTAGCAATATCTTTTCCTACATATCTGATATGCCAATTTTCAAATTGATAGCCAGTTACAAATTCTTTGTCTTTAGGGAATCTAATAATAAAACCATATTTATAAGCATTATTATTTAACCATTCAAAATTATCATCAGTAAGTCTAGTATTAGATAGAGCCATATTTTTTAAGTCTATAGCCAACCCCGTTTGATGTTCTGAATAACCTGGTCTAGCAGAGTAGGTATCTGCAGCTTCTTTACCATCTTTACTTACATAGTTGTTGTATAGAGTAGTTTGAAATGATTCGTTTCTAAAGGCAGTAGTGGGCATTAAATTAATATTAATATCACTTTTAGCAGCCTCTTGTAGTTTAATAAAATCATCTTTTAATACTGCACGAAACGGAACTTCATTTCCGTATGCCCCAGGAACATAAACTATGTCTTTTGGTTTATAGTTGCTTGGTAAGTGATTATATTTGTTTACTAGAACTAATAAACTATCTGGATCTTGAACTTCTTTGGTTTCAGTATAAAAATCTTTATCAAGATTAATATTTACGTAAGTAACAATATCTATTAAATCATATTTATTATTCTTTAAATACTCATTATATCTTTCTAAATTATCGATATTAAAGTTTTTAATATTAACAAACTTAGTTATATCTTTTTTCTCTAATTCTAATAATTTATCTTGATTCTTTTTACTTAATTTAAATAAATTATTAATTTCTTTACCAGTGTAACCAATACTTAAATATTTATTAACCTTAGAACTAAAATCATCTATATCTAAATATTTTATATCTTGATATTCTTTATCATATTCTTTGTTATAGGCATCATTTTTTTTAAGTATTTCTATTGTCTTATTTTGGAGATTATTTGGCTTATTTAACCAAAACAAGGTAAATATTGCTAATACTACTATAACTATTAATAATAGAGCTCTTCTTTTAATTATCTTTTTTCTTTTTCTCATACTACCACCAACTATATTATATCACTTTTTTAAACAATAAAAAAAGCTATTGCTTATTTTGCAATAGCTTTAGTTTTTCTTGTTTTTCCTGTTCTTGTCCAGCCTTCTAAGCTTTCTTCTTCGCTCCATTTGTATCTATATTTTGTTACTTCTCTAGTTGATTTACTTGGATTTGCTGATGTAGAAGATTTTTTAATACAGCTTGAACTTGAAGCAGAACCAACTTTAGTATATCCAGAAGGACAACTATAAGTTATGTTCTTGTTAGCATTAATTACACTTGAACCACTTGATGAACAAGATGTTCCGTTTAATGCATAACCAGAAGGACAAGAATAACTAGTATTCTTAGTAGGATCAGTAGTTACATTAGTGTTTTTATAACACTTACCATCTTTTAATGACCAACCAGTATCACAATATTTTGTGCTTGTTCTAGTTGCATCAGTATTTGATGTTTTACTACATGATGTTCCACTTAATGTATAACCAGATGCACAACTATAAGATGTATTCTTAGTAGCGTTCTTATTTGTTGTAACAATACATTTAGTTCCATCTAATTCTCCTTCATCACAATAGTAATTGTTTTTAGAAGTTTTAGTAGGATCAGTAGTTACAGTTTTTGAACAAGTAGTGCTTGAACCAGAACCGCTCTTAGTATAACCACTTGGACAACTATAGGTTGTAGAAGTGTTTGGACTAGTTGTAGCAGTTTTTGAACAAGTAGTGCTTGAACCAGAACCACTCTTAGTATAACCACTTGGACAACTGTATGTTGTAGAAGTGCTTGGACTAGTTGTAGTTGTTTTTGAACAAGTAGTGCTTGAACCAGAACCACTCTTAGTATATCCAGAAGGACAACTATAAGTAGTAGTCTTAGTAGCATCTTCTGTTTTAGTAGTTTTACATTGGTTACCACTTACTGTTCCAGTAACACACTTGTATGTTACGTTAGCTTTTGTATCTGTATAAGTGGTTGTAGAACAGTAATATTTATAATATGTTTGAGTACAATTTGTTCCAGTTGAACATGCATCAGTATAAGATCCACTATATGAACATCCAGCATAAGTGGCACCCTTATATGATGTATAAGTTTCATAATGTTCACTTGTTTTATAAACTCTACAATAACTTGTATTTACTAATGATCCTTTTGAACAAGAATATTTAGGAGTAGCATCAGTGTAACTTGTAATAATACATTCAGTTCCACTTAATGTTCCTTTTGAACAAGAGTATTTTACTGTCTTAGTAGGATCAGTAGTAGTTTTCTTTGAGCAAGTAGTGCTTGAACCAGAACCGCTCTTAGTGTATCCACTTGGACAACTATAAGAAGTAGTCTTAGTAGGATCAGTAGTTACAGTTTTTGAACAAGTAGTGCTTGAACCAGAACCGCTCTTAGTGTATCCACTTGGACAACTATAAGAAGTAGTCTTAGTAGGATCAGTAGTT
>JAEELI010000003.1 GCA_016288795.1 Caryophanales bacterium | reverse complement strand
ATAGTTGTTGGCACATTTAGACATTTTCCCTATTTTCCCCTAGTAATTCTCTCTAATTCACAGTCATAATAGAAATCAATTAAATTCATTAGATTATAAAATACTATATCATCTTTTTCTTTATAAGAAACACTATAACAAGTTTCATTTGTTCCATCGCCATTATCTTGGAATATAAATTTACCATCTTTAGGCAATCCTAAGGCAATAGCCATTTATTTTAAGTTTTTATCCCCAAAATTTCTAAGTTCTTCCATAGTCTTTTCATTATAATTCTTATAAATATTTGCTAATATTTCATCACTTCTACTATTATCAATTTCTTTTCTAACTGCTCTAGCTAGTATTCTTGTTTCATATCCTATATCTTGAAAATAACTTCCTTCAGGTATTGGAATTGCAGTAGTTTTAGTATCAAATAAAGAATCATAATTAATCAATTGCACCTCAGTTTTAGCTTCTTCGGTTGTTTCTTCAACTATTTCTTCGTTATTTTCTGATAGATTTTCTATTGGATTTATCTCAACAGCAATTGTTTCGTCAACATATTCTGCTTTAGTTTCCTCAATTGCATTTGCATCTGTTGCATTTGAATTAACTGTAAAACCTATCCCAGTAGCTAAAGAAGCAACTAAAATGCCCATTCCAACATATCTGCTTAAATTACTTCTATTAATTTTCATAATAATACCCCCTAAATAAATGAATTACCCCTTTGTTGACTTGGACTAGTATAGCATATTATTTGCAAAAGTCAATTGTTTGTGTTTTATATATGATATAATTACTATGTTAGGAAGTGATAGATTGAAAACTGAAGAATTGTTTTTAACGGATAATTCTATAGCTATAGAATTAATTAGAAGATATGAATATCCATTTATGGTTTTGACTCATATTAAAGAATATATTGTTGAATTAGGAAATACACTAGATGATAATTATGAACTAAAGGGAGATAATATATGGATACATAAAACTGCTAAGATAGCAGATAATGTTTCTATTACCGGTCCTTGTATAATTGATGAAGGTGCTGAAATTAGACCAGGAGCTTTTATTAGAGGATCTGCTATCATTGGCAAGAATTGTGTTTTTGGTAACTCTTGTGAAATCAAGAATTCGATTATATTTGATGATTCCCAAGTTCCACATTTCAATTACGTTGGTGATTCTATTCTTGGCTACCATAGCCATATGGCTGCTGGTAGCATTACTTCTAATTTAAAAATAGATGGTAAAAATATAGTTGTAAAATATAATAATGAGAAAATTGAAACTAATATGCGTAAGATTGGCGCGTTTCTTGGTGATTATGCTGAAGTTGGTTGTAATTCAGTATTAAATCCAGGAACATTTATTGGTCATCATTCAATAGTTTATCCTCTTACTTCTTTAAGAGGAGTTGTTCCTCCAAATATGATAGTAAAAAACCAAGAAAATATAGTTGAAAGGAAAGATAATTAATGGGAAAGTTATTTGGAACAGATGGGGTTAGAGGTATAGTTAATAAAGATTTAACGTGTGATTTAGCATTAAAAATTGGAGCTTCTGTAGTAAAAACATTAAAAAAGGAATTAAAAAAAGATAAATTAGTATTTTTAATGGGATCAGATACTAGAATATCTAAAGATATGTTTACCATGGCGCTTTCTTCCGGAGTTTTAAGTGAAGGTTCTAGTATTATAAACGTAGGAGTCTTACCTACTCCAGCAATTTCTTATTTAGTTCAAAAATATCATGCTGATGGCGCATTCGTTATATCTGCCAGTCACAATCCAAGTGAATATAATGGTATTAAAGTTTTAGACAAAGATGGTATTAAATTATCTGATGAATTGGAAAATACTTGTGAAGAGTATATATTAAACGATTTTAAAACTAATCCTAATATTAATGAGTGTGGCTCTTTTATTAACAAAGAAGATGCAATTGATGATTATGTTGACTATTTAGTATCTACTATTAAAAATGATATTAGTTCAATTAAAATAATTATAGATACTGCTAATGGTGCAGCATCAGAAACTGCTGATAAAGTATTTAAAAAATTAAAAGCAAATTACAAAATAATCAATAATAAACCAGATGGATTAAATATCAATAAAGAAGCTGGTTCTACTCATATAGAAGGTTTAAAAGAAAAAGTAATAAGTGGAAAATACGACCTAGGGATTGCTTATGATGGTGATGCTGATAGATGTATTTTAGTAGATGAATTAGGTTCAATTATTGATGGAGATTATATATTAGCAATCGCCGGTTTAGAATTGAAGAAAGAAAAGAAATTAACTAATGGGACTATAGTAGGAACTATTATGTCTAATTTAGGGTTTATTAAGTTTTGTGAAGAAAATGATATCAATTTTGCTTCTACTGCTGTAGGAGATAAATATGTTTTAAGAGAAATGATTCAAAAAAACTATATTTTAGGGGGAGAACAAAGTGGTCATATAATCTTTAAAGAACTTGCTAATACTGGTGATGGGGAGTTAACATCTCTTCAAATATTAAATATCATGAGTAAAAATAAAAAGAAACTTAGTGAATTAGCGAGTGTTATGAAAAAATATCCTCAAGTTTTAATTAATGCTAATGTTTCTAAAGAAGGAAAAGAAATATTTAGACAAAGGGAGGATATTCAAGAACTTATTAACCAATATGAACAAAAGATGCATGGAGATGGAAGAATAGTAGTTAGACCTTCTGGAACAGAAAACTACATTAGAGTCATGCTCGAGGGAGAAAATATTAAACAGATCACTAAAGTATGCAAAGAATTAGTTGCATACATAGAAAAAGAATTAAAATAAAAAACGAACTAAAAAGTTCGTTTTTGTTTTTCTTCTGCATTTAAAATAGTTGGCATTGAATGAAACATAAAAAATGGTTCTAATTCTTTGGCTACGTTGTTATAATCCTCTACTGTTATTCTTTTCTTTAATTTAGAATATTTAATTAATTTTGGATAACAACTATAAATATAATTAATTACACCTTCAATTGGAACAAATTCATCATTTGTTAAATAGTCTATTGCCCAATTAATATCTTCATCAGTAGCTATGCCTAAATATTTCTTGTTAATAATAGATAATATAGATTCTCTAGATAATCCAATTTTATAAACAAACATACTCTCTGCTTTAGCTTTGATATCATCATTAAGAGTAACTAGTTTTTTATTTGTTAAATCAAATAATGCCTCTACGTTTAATGAAGGATTATCATCATTACCTTGTGTCCATACACATATATACTTATCATTATTAGCTACTTCTACAGATACACCTTCTTGATTAGCAATATTGGCTAAAATATATGTATTATAGTCTTCAACAAAATAAACTCCTGTATAATCTGGATTTGTTATTTTAAATATTGTTTGTTTTTCTTTTAATTTTTTAGTTTCTTTCATGTTTTTACTCTCCTTTGTGATTTAATATTCTATCATACTTATTTTCAAAAAAAAAGCAGAATTTTAACCTGCTTTTTATCTATATACTCTAAAATATAATTATATACTTAATTCTTTCTTATTTCCCTTTTCAACAATATTAACTGGCATTGAATGAAATGATAAATATTCTGGTAAATCTTTCATAATAGCATCATATTCTGCCATAGAAAGTGGTCCATTAAGATTAGAGTAACGAATTAATTCTGGATAACAACTATAAATATAATTAATTACTGCTTCAATTGGATAATATTTATTGTTTGTTAAATAATCTATAACATCATTAATTGATTGATCATTAGCTATTCTCAAATCATTTTTATTAATTATAGATAAAATAACGTCAGTTTTAATACCAATTTTAAACAATACATTTCTATCTAGTTTAGCTTTCATAGCTTCATCTAAATCCAATACTTCTCTATTCTTAATGTCATATGCTCCTTCAATACTTAATGGATAATTAGAACCATTAATTGCTGAAGTATAAGAAATTATATAATCATCATTACTTGCAACTTTCATTTCATATTCTTCGCTTGAACGTGTAACAGATAATACTTGAGTTAACTCAGCATCATTTACTACTAAAACGTAAAAATTTGAACGTTCATCTTCGATCACTCTTAAAGTATCATTAATTTCTTTTATTATTTTCATTATAAAACCTCCATCTTTAATTATTATGATTACTTCAAAATAATAAGTTAAAAGCAGAATTATATCTGCTTTTAACGTTTATTTTGTAACATATTTAATAAGTCTATTTTGAACATATCTTTTGAAGCATTTTCTTTCGAAATCATTATTCCCTTATAAGTAGTTAATTCTTTCATATGACCTTCTAATAATATTTTAGCAGGTGTAATACTTTCTAGAATAACTATTTCTTCTTTTGGATGAACAGTATAAATTAATTTAACTTCTCCATGTATTTGGGTAAACATCTTATCGCTAGGTAATTTTAATTCATAAGTAGCAACTTTGCTTTTCTTATCAACACTTACCATTTCTCCAAGAAACTTACCACTTCTTAATGCAGGATAATACTCGAAATTAAGCTTCTTAAAAGCAAGCATATTATACTTTTTTAATGCTCTTTCTAACTTCTTAAATTCATTTTCATTAACGTAATCTAAAACGTATCCTTTCATAGCTATACCCCCTAATTACGCTATAAGTATAGCATATATTCTCGCAAATGTCAATATTATGTCTAATATTTATATTTTGTGATAATTTTGTGTCTTTCATAAATAAAAAATTGTCAATTTCTATTCAACTAAATTGACAATTGTTTCACCTAAATTCCAGTTATTCAAATGGTAATCCTTAACCAGTTTGTTTTCCTTCAAAACACTATGAACTTCCTTTGTTAAAATGTTTGTGCTCTTCCCGTGAATTATAACTAATTCTTTATTTCCCATTTTATATTGATCGTTTATAAATTCATTAACTAAAGCATAAACTAAGGCTTTTTCTTCACCGTGAAGATCAATTCTTGGCGTTTTCATTTGGTTGATTATTTTGTGGCGCTGCTGGCGCCTCTGCTTGAGGTGCTTGTTGTGGTGTTTGATTTGGTGTTTCAGTATTCATGTTAACTTGATTTGATTGTGCTTCAGCAGCTTGAGCATTATTTTGAACATTGTTTTGATTAACAGTTTGAGCTTGTCCATGACCAAATTTTCCTTCAAAATAACTATTTACTTCTGTTATTGATGGAATTGATGCCCTAGAAGATACTTTAGTTGCGCTCAATGATGATGCAATTACTGCGAATAATAATGTCTTCTCATAATCAAAATCTCTTGATAAACCAAATACATATGCTCCAGCAAAAACATCTCCAGCTCCATATGAATCTACAACACTTATATTAATTGGTGGAATAATCTTAATTTGACCACGATTAGAATATACACAACCTTTTTCTCCTAAAGTAATAACTACTTCAGAATTAGAGAATTTTTGCTTTAATTTGTTGAAGGCATTTACAAGTGTTCCACTATTATTAAAATCTATCATTATATTAGAGTATTCTTCAGCACTCTTTTTATTAAATATTAAATGTTTATAATAACGGCATAATTCTAAAACTTCATTATTATGTTGTTGAACCATTAATACACTATTAGATTTGCTAAACTTTTCATAAGCAGATAAAGAAGCATTAAAATCATTTCCATCAGAAAATATGATACCTGGTTCTATTAAGAATGAATATTTTTTTAAATAACTATTATTATGAACCTTATAAACAGTATTTTCTTTACTAGCTTGGTTAGTTAAAACTAAAGTCCATGTAGTTCCACGGTCAAAACTAGTTTCTATGTAATCAGTGTGAACATTTACTGATTCAAATTCTTTTTTTATCTTTTCAGCATAATCATCTGCCCCAACCATAGAAGCAATGTGAGTATCAACACCCCACTTACCTAACAGATAAGCGACATTTCCAGCGTGACCTCCGCCAACTTCTTGTTTTTCCTTTAAAACTAATTTTGCTCCTTCTTTAATTGGCTCATTTACTGGACAAGTAATTTCTAATAAAGATTCTCCAATACATAACACGTTCATTTAAATATCACCTTTTCTATTCTCTTATATTATATAATAAATATTTCAATTTTAAAAGAGTGACTTTATAATATCTTTAATAAATTTACCACCCTTAGATATTACAACCAGCAAATTGTCCGTTAAATGGTCTCCTAATCTTGATATAGGACTACTATAATCTACCTCTTTAGACTTAAAAAAACTATTAATATCAATCTCTTCTCCATTTTTAATTTTATTTTCAAACTCTTTAATTCCATTTTCAGTAATTATAACTTTATTTCTAATTCTACTTTCGTAGTATCCGCTTATATTAGCTATAAATAATCCCATAAATATTATAAATAAAACTCCTATTATTTTCAAAAACATAGAACTACTTTTTTTGTTCATTCAAGTCTCCTTCAATATAGTCTTTTAAAATACCAGCAAAAGCCTTCAAAGTATTATCTACTTCTTTAATATTATTATATTGTCCTCCCACTTCAATTAACATAACTTTAGAATTAAAATCTTGATTATAAACTCCATTTACCTTGGGGCCGCTTTTTTTCATTATTCCTCTACAAAGGCCACTATTAAAACTATCTATTTTTTCTCTCAATTCAGTAGCTAGTTTTAAATTAGGCTGATAATTATCATTATCAAGGCCCACTACAAATAATAATCTAGCATATTTTTCCCCATCTATTGTAGTAGTGGTTTTATCATATGAACTAGAATCTCTATGAAGATCAATAAAATATTTTAAACTAGGATTATCCTTATATGCTTTCTCTAAAAACATTCTTGAAACTTTATAACTATATCCATAACGCCAATTAAGACTATGTAATTTTGAAGATACGCTATCTTCTTCAACTATTACTTTTATTCCTAAATCTTCTAAATACTCTTTTAATATTTTGCTAGCCAATAAAACAGAAGAACTAATATTATAGCTTTCTAAGTATTCTCTTTTATATTTTTCTTCTTGATGAGTATTGTAAATGTATACCAATGGAAGCTCATTAGCTTCCTCAGGTTCTTTAATATCTTCTTCTTTTATAACTATTTCACTATTATCAACATCAATATTTAGTGCATATTTCAACATAAAATCTGGAGACCTAGGGCTTTTTCGATATATTCCTAAATTGTCACTAATAATAATATCAATAATGGAATTATCATTAATAAGATTATTTTTGTATAGATAATATATTGAAAAAGCCAAGGTCATTAGAAATATCCCTAAGTATATACTTAATGAATTATGTTTTTTAGAACTTTTAAATCTGTTCATATTATCACCAAGATTATTATAGAAAACAAACTATAAAAAAATTGTCATATTATGGTTAAGTCAATAATTACTTGCACAATAGATTATTATTTGATAAAATTAATATGATTTTTAAGGAGGGATTTTATGCCAAATATTAAAAGTTCTAAAAAAGCTGTAAAAGTAATTGCCAAAAAAACAGAAGAAAATCATGAATTAAAAATGAGAGTTAAGAATCTAATTAAATCATGTGAGAAAAAAATAGCTGAAGGTTCTAAAGAAGACGCTACTAAAGTTTTTAAAGAATTACAAAAATACATCGACAAGGCCGAACAAAAAGGATTAATCAAGAAAAATACTGTTAATCGCGAAAAACAAAGATTAAATGCTAAAATTAAAGATATGAAGTAATGGACACTTCATTCTTTTTTTGCTAAAATGAAAAAGGAAAACTAAATCTCGAGGTGTGATATAGTTATGAAAAGAATTTTAATACCATTATTTTGTTATATATTAATAATTTTAATATTAGTAAACATAAACTCTATTACTGATTTTCTGGCTAAGAGAATTGGTAATCATAATGTTTTAACTATTAGTCCTGGTAATGAATGGACTAAAGATTATGATTTTAAATATGTTAAGAATAGTGTTGATTACATTCCCTACTCTTATAACGATTTAATTGAAATCTATTATAGTGTTATCAATCAAGGCTGGGCAGAATTTACTTTTTATTGTCCAGAAGAATATACTGATTGTATAAAAGATGTTCATAAAATATCTAAGGATGAATTAGTTTTAACCCATATTAATAATTTTGTTCATCCATATAATAGTTTTGATACAATTCAAACATCTATCACAGAAACGGGAGAGGTTAATGTTACTGTTGAATTCTTATATAATGAAAATGAAATTAAAACAATTAATAAGTATGTTGATGATTTAATTAAGGAAAAAGTCAAAGCAGATAGTGATGATTTTGAAAATCTAAAAAGAATTCATGACTATATTATTAATAATACAAAATATGATGTGGAAAGAAATGATACTGGAGATAGCCAATATAAATCGTTTATAGCGTATGGTCCAGTAGTAGATGGTTATGCAACTTGTAATGGTTATGCAGATCTAATGGCTATAATATTATCAAAACTAAATTATAAGAATTACAAAATAGCAACCACCAAAGAAGAAATAAGTTATGAATCAAATGGACACATATGGAATGCTGTTTTAATTGGTGATAAATGGTTGCACTTGGACTTGACATGGGATGATCCAGTAAGCACCGATGGAAAAGATTATCTATATCATAAATATTTCTTGGTAACTAATGAAGAAATGGCTAAAGCTGATACTGGCAATGTCAATGTTGAAGAACATAATTTTAATAAAGCTATATATCAAGAATTTTTAACTACTAATTATTAGTAGTTTTTTTATAAAAAAAAAGAAGCAATGCTTCTATGCTAAATCAAAGTATAAATAACAATTGCTTGTATATCCGGTTGACACAGTAGCTTTACGAGTTGAATTATTATAAGACAAAGCTCCTTCTATTTTGTTTCCTTGATCATCTATACAACCAGATAATGTAGAATTAAAAGTATATCCACTAGTAGGAAAATTATTGGTATTTACATAGCTTCCGCCTTGTTGAATCATTATAGCAACAAAATCATTAGTATCTAATTCTTTAATTTGAACATCTTCTAAAACTACTCTTCTGTCAATTGATTGATACATCATATATATTGCAGCTATCTCTATTATTAATAATATTGCAACTACAAGTATTAATTTTTTTCTTTGTTCACCTGCTAGCATTGAACCCACTTCTCTCTCTACTATATTAAGTTTAAAATGGTTCAATACTAACAGTCAATATGTGAAAAATCACTTTACACTTATTTTGTCGATATATTGATAAATTTCTTCTATTGTTTGATTAAAATCAACATAATTTGTCAAAAACCATTTGACATCCATTTTGTTTTTAAACCAAGTCCATTGTCTTTTGGCGTAGTGCCTAGAGTTCTTCTTTATTAACTCTATACTATCTTCTAGGCTTATTTCTTTATTTAAATACTTTATTAGTTCTTTATAACCAATTGCACTACCCAAAATCCTAGTTTGTCCATATTTATTGTATAAATGCTCTACTTCTTCAAGTAATCCTTCTTCAAACATTTTATCTACTCTATCATTAATTCTTAAATATAAATTATCTCTAGGAGTTGTTAAACCAACAAAAATAACATTTTTATATAGTAATTTGGGTTCTTTTGTTTCCTTAGTTTCTCTATTTAAAAAATTTTCTAATCTTCTTCTATTATTAGGATGGATATTAATATTCTTATCTATTTTTAAACACATATCATATAATTCTTCATTAGAATACATGGAATAATCATTATTATTCATCTTAGAAAATTCATAATCATATAATCCAGCCATTACATAAAGTCCAGTCCCACCAACTAGTATAATATTTCTATCTTTATAATCTTCTAAAACTCTTCTTAAATCTTTTTGATAATCGGAAACACTATAATCTTCATCAGGATTTTTGATATCAAACAAAAGATGAGGAATTCCTTCTTTTTCCTCTTCTTTAACCTTTGCGGTTCCAATATTTAATTCTTTATATATTTGACAAGCATCAGCATTAACAATAACACCATTATATTTCTTTGCTAGGCTAATACTTAATTTAGTTTTCCCTACTCCTGTAGGACCCACGACAACAATTATCATATGAATCCCTCCCGAAGTTATTATATCACAAACTTAATGATGAACTATCTAATTCCTCATTATAAGAGTATTTTTCTATATATTTATCAAAATTCATAGTTTTATAAATATCTTTTAATTTAGTTAATTCACTAACTATTTCACGATTTTTTCTAGCATCTTCACCAAAACTTTTAACTTCTAATTCCCCACTTTTTTTGATACCAATAAACCAATCATCTCCTGCAGTAATATAGGAATAATCATTATTAACTTCAATTGGATCTTTAGCCTGTTTGTGAGGATTATTTTCCAATAGATTAATTTTATTAACTATATTATTAATTTGATCATAAGAAACACTATTATCTTTGCTTCCAACTTGATATCTATTTATTTTTCTTCTTTCATCTTTATAGATAGGTTCTACATTATAAGTAAATATTTGCTCATATTTTGGATCTTTATATAAAGCAACTTGTTCATTAGCATCTGTGTAAACATCTGTAGGATATATGGTTTCATGACTTTCCAGTTCTTCACCCGGCAACTTTATTTTTGAATAGCCTTTACCTACTGTAGCTATTCTTATTCTATTTGCATCTATTTCATTTTCTTTTGATATCTCTATTATCTTTTGGGCAGCTTCTTGATAAAGATTCCATATCTTTTTATCTATTTCTTTAACTACTCCATAAACTTCTATATTATCAAAGCATACAAGATTACCACGACGCCAAATCCAGCTTTGGGCTACTATTTTACCATTTTCTTTTATGACAAAAATTCTATCATTTTCTGATGAACAAGCCTTATTCAATGACTTAGATGCAGCCCCTTGGAATGTAAAGCAACATCTTGTGATATAACCAACATCCATTTGCTTAGGATCTTTTAAATCCATAATTTCATATTCATATTTTCCTTTTGTTCCAGATACTTTAGGAATGGAACTCTTATATCGCATCTGCATATTAGAATATGTATTTAAAATATCCACGGCATACTCAGGACCAGCTAATTTAATTGTTGCATCACATTCTTTCATTCCTATCGGTGCGCTTTCTTCTTTCTCTATTATAGCTAGAGCACCATTTAAAGTTACATGTCCTCCACATAGTTCATAGAATTTATCCCACCTACTAATAATTCTAAATATTGGTGCTTTTCTAACATCTATTTCATCAATGAATAATTTTCCGAAATTTGCATTAGGATCACTAGGATTATTAGCAAACAAGAATGTTTTTAGTGCATCTTGAGACTTAGTTAACTTAGTTTCACCATTTTTTGTTGGAATAGAATATTCATTCAAATTAATTGATGAAAAAAGTCCTTCTAAAGCCGTCATTGGTATTTGACCATAGCAATTATTAAAGATATTAACCACATTTTGATAACCAAAAGCAACATACAAGCTTGTAATTGTAGTTCTCAAGAACGGATTTTCTTCCAAAGATGTTCCATAATAATTATACCCCAAATCTATAAGTTGTTTTAAATTCTTAATATTTATATTATTTGCTATATCTTGAGGAAGTCCATTTAATAACAAATCATTATTTCTCAGTATAGAAGTTCCTGATCTAAAAGATTTATCATATATTACTTCATCCATGAATACACGCATTGTTTCGCTTTTAATACTGTTCTTTGAGTATCTAGTTGTGATGGTTGTAATGCCTTTTTTTGCTTCCTCTATATTTTGTATATTATTTGCTTTTTCAATGCTTTTAATTAGTATTTCATTTAAACCCTCATAAAAGGCTTTGGTTAATTCTGGATTTTGAGTTCTTTGAATAGCTTTATCTATATTTAAAAATATATTGTTACCAGAAATAATATGCCTTGTTCCATGTCCCATGGCTTTTTGTAATTTATGATTATTTAAATCATTTTTAATAATAATATCTTTTATAATTTCTGGAGTTATTTCACCATTTTTTATTTTTTCTTCAAAATAATCAGTAAGTATTAGAGAAAAATCATCAAGCCTTAACTCTCCAGCGAATAAGCAACTTAAATTATCTAAATTATCATCAATTATTTCAAATACAGCTTTTTTTTGAGCATCAACCCCTGCACGATAATATTTTTGCTTTTCAAACATAGTAGCATTCAAATCGCCTACTAGTTCTCTAGCATCTTCTCCTTGGCCAGTTAATTCAACATCGGTTAAACCATCCGCTACTTTTTTATAATAATCAACATTTAATTCTACTAAATACTTCCAAAAGTCTTTATCACCAAGAACTTTTTTGATAGAAAAAGCATATAAAAAAGAATTAAACGAATCATCCGTTCTTACTAATTGATCTCCATCAAAACGAAATCCCATACTTTTAAGATATAGATTTATATAAAAGTCTTCTTTTAATCTCTTTTCCATATTCCTATCCTTATGTTATTATTTTATCACAAAGTCATAAAAAAGTATAACTTTTGATGGCTAAGGTCTATATTTGACATTAAATATAATAATTGTTATATTCTTTTTGGGAGAAATTATGAATATTATTGGTATTGTTTGTGAATATAATCCATTTCATAATGGTCATTTATATCATATAAATATAATAAAGGAATTATATCCAGATTCATTAATCATTTTAGTTTTAAATGGTTATTTTTTACAACGTGGTGAAATATCTATTATTTCTAAGGAAGATAAAACTTCTCTAGCCATTGAATATGGCGTTGATATAGTCTTAGAATTGCCATTTGTATTTGGAACTCAAAGTGCTGATATATTTGCTGATAATAGCATAAAAATACTAGAGACATTAAAATGTCAATTCGTTGTATTTGGTAGTGAATGCAACGATATTCAAAAGCTAAATAGTTTATGTGATTATGTTGTTAATAATGAAAACGAATATAATAAAGATATTAAGAAGTATTTAAAAGAAGGAGTAAATTACCCTACTGCCTTGGCTAAAGCTTTAAATACTGACTTTGAATTTAAACCAAATGATTTATTAGCAATATCATATATTAAAGCTATAAAAAAGAATAACTATAGTATTAAACCTTTAGCAATACAAAGAACTAGTGATTATTTAGATTTAGAATCTAAAGATAATATTATAAGTGCAAGTAATATTAGAAACAAATTAAACAATAAAGAAGACATAAAAAAATATGTTCCTAAAAAGGTAACTAATTATATAAATAATGTAGATTATGATAAGTTATTTGAACTACTAAAATTTAAAATTATTACTGATGATAATTTAAATGCTTATCTAGATGTTGATGAAGGAATAGAAAACAGATTAAAAAGAGTTATTACTGAGACAACTAGTATTGAAGAACTAATTGAAAAGATAAAATCCAAAAGGTGGACTTATAATAAGATTAGAAGAATGATAATTCATATATTGATTGGATTAACCAAGGAAGATAACGGGAATATTGTATTAAACTATATACGTCCTTTAGGATTTAATAGTAAGGGAAAAGATTATTTAAATAAGATAAAAAAGAATTTAAATATTCCCCTAAGGGTTAATAAAGATTATCTTCTCT
>JAEELI010000002.1 GCA_016288795.1 Caryophanales bacterium | reverse complement strand
TGATACTGGATATTGACCAGATAAATTTAATGAGTTTTGTTCTTCATATGTTATATCTAAGCAATTAACATGTCCTGATATAGTAGACAAAGTATTATCATGAGTTGTATTAACACTAAAATAAGAATAACTTACTGTTAGGTTAATTGCTATTAAAATAAGTATTACTACTAATGCTATTTCTTTTGCTTTACTTAGTTTTATGTTCATAACATACTCTCCTATTATCAATTATACAAAATATATAAAAAATAATCTAGTATAAACTAGATTATTTTTATCATATCCTTTATTACATTTTCTAAATATTTTACTTTATCATCACTTTTAATCTTATTAATATATATTGGTTTACCAAACACTATTTTAGGATGACTTCTAAACTTCCAAGTACTTTTCATAGCAAAAGGTATAATTGGTGCTCCACTTTTAGATGCAAAACTTATTACTCCAGGTTTAAATGGTAATAGTATATCTTCTTTATGATAAGTACCTTCTGGAAATATCCCAACTACTTTTCCTTCACTTAATAATTCCATTACTTTTTCTTTTGCTAAAGGATTCTTATTTTTTCTATCAATTGGAATTAAATGCATCATTTTGAAAAACCATCCAAAATGTCCTTCAAATAATTCTTTTTTTGCTAAAAAATGAATTGGTCTACTAGTTCCTTTATATAACATATAAGCATCATTATTACTTAAATGATTACCCGCTAAAATACATGCTCCTTCTTTAGGAATATTTTCTTTACCATAAACTTTAGCACCAAACCAAATATTACCAGCAAACTTTATTACACCAGAAACAATATGATAACCAATATAACTATTTTTCATCATTTTCCTCCTCTAATTTGGTAAAAGCTACTTTTCCTATTAAAGTTGTTGGTAATTTTTTACGATATTCAAATTCTTTTGGTAATGCATATTTACTAATATTCTTTTTACATAATTCTTGTATTTCTCTTTTTATTTCTGAATTAACTTCTTTACCATCTTTTAATACTATAAATGCTTTAGCAACTTGACCTTTATATTTATGAGGAACACCTATTACAGTACAAGATGCTACATCTTTATGAGATAAAATAACACTTTCTATATATGATGGATAAATATTATATCCACTAGAAATAATAATTCTTTTCATTCTTTGCTTAAATATAATATTACCATTTGAAGTCATAGCTCCAATATCACCAGTGTGCAACCATAATCTTTTATCATCATGATATCTTAGTACTTGATTAGTTTCTTTATCATTATTTAAGTATCCCATCATTACAGTAGGGCCACTAATACATATTTCTCCATACTCACCTATTTTAGCTTCTTCATGATTTTCTGGTTTTACTATTTTAAAATATGTATCTGGAAAAGGAATACCTATTCCATTATTAATATATTCTCCTTTATTAGTTAAACAAACTGATGCAGTTGCTTCAGTAAGACCATATCCTGGTCTAACCTCAGCATAAGAACTATGAGCTTTTAAATAAGCATCTACTCTTTTTTTAAGTGAAGATGATAATATATCTCCACCTGAAATAGCTCCTTCAACACACTCTAAATCTTTAGGCCTTAACTTTTGCTTTAATAATGCTTCAAATAAAGTTGGTACTCCAACTAAGAAGTTGGGTTTAGTCTTTTTAATAATATCTCCAAATTGTTTAGAATTAAACTGTGGTATTAAAATACATTTCATTCCAGAAAGTAAAGGTGCATGAATACATACAGCAAGTCCAAATCCATGAAATATAGGAAGAAGAGATAAGATTGAATTACCAGGCATAGTTTCTTCTATCATTTCATGAGCTCCATAAGCTAGAGCATTAAAATTCAAGTTTGATAATACTATCCCTTTAGGTGTTCCAGTAGTTCCTCCACTATATAGAATAACTGCAGGATCATTAGCACCACTAGCTTCATGACATACTCCAACATATGATGGAGCGCTACTAACAAAATTATTCCATAATACTATATCTTCATCATTTTTAGGCATTCTAACTTTTCTTTTATAATGAGTTATTTTATATAAATAATGTTTAAGTGGTGGCATAGATGTATCAGGACTAGCCACTATTATTTTTTGTAATTTAGTATTTCTTTTTATATTTAATACTTTTTCTAAAGTACTATCTAAAGTTACCATAAAAGTAGATTTAGATTGATTAACATAATTCTCTATCTCTTTTTCGCTAGATAATGGATGAATCATACATGCTACTGCCCCAATTAAATTAACCCCATAAATAGTAGCAATCGCCTCAGGAGTGCTAGGCATGCAAACAGTTACTCTATCACCCTTACCTACGCCATAATTCTTAAGCGATTTTGCAACATCTTCAATTTGTCGCATAAATTCTCTGTAAGTAACTTTTTTACCAAAATATTCATAAGCAAAATATTCAGGATACTTTCTTGATACAGCCATTAAAGCATCTACTATACTACAGTCTGGATACTCTAAATTAGGTCTAACATTATGATATTCATTAATCCATAATCTATTATCTTTATCCTTCGAATTCAATCTTTTCATTTGCTTTACCCTCTAGTAGTTTTGGATTATCTAATATATATTCCATTAATTTTATTGACTTAATTAAATAAAATCCATCAGAAGTTCTTTCGTCCATAGTCATACCAAAGTCACAGAAATATCTCTTTTCTTTTTTACCATTAATAATAACTTCTTCTTCTTTTATTTCTCCCATTGTTATAAGTCCAGGACAAGTTCCAAATTCAGTAACATTATGATATATTGCTCCACATTTTAAACTTCCTAAATTAGATAATATCATACTACTATAATATAAATTATCTTCTATTATAGAAGAAGGTAATTTACCTATTTTATCTAACCATTTCAAGAATCCAACTATAGGAATTCTAATAAGATTAGGCATTTTTCCAACTATTTGTATTATATCATTAGCGCCAGTTCCAGAATCTTTTTTCTCTCTTATACTATTAACTTTATTACCAATTTTTTCACTCCAAGAGAAAATATTATCTTTTTCTTCTACTGGCATAACTACCATTAATTCTTCAGACTTATCTGTAAAATCTATTTTCATAACAAATGATAATGAAACGTCATTATGCTCATATATATGTCTATTAGCAACAAATCTATTTAGTAATGGTCTATTATATATAGTCTTACCAATAGCTAAAGAAAAAGCATGGAAATATGTAATTTTATTTCCTTTTTCTTTTTCCTCTTTAATATACTTAACTAGATTAGTAACATCCACTTTTTCATTTAGATATAACTCACTCATATATCTAGTAGGTTTAAGATCAATACATATTTGATTCATTCCCTTAATATCTCTTACTCTTCTAGCATCTTTCCTATCCCCAAATCTTCTCTTATACTTAGCCATTTTATACCTCACCATAACTTTCTACTTGAAAAATAATAATTATATGCTATAATTAATTTACGTGTTGCAGGTGTAGTTTAATGGTAGAACTATAGCCTTCCAAGCTATTAACGTGGGTTCGATTCCCATCACCTGCTCCATATGATTATTCAAAGGTCCGTTGTTGCGGGCTTTTTTAATTCCACAATTTCTATTTTCACAATAAAACTCTCTTGAATAATTCACTTTACATCAATAATTATAACATATTTATTATTAATACAAAATAATATAATAAAATACTTTTATAGTATTTGAAATAAATATATGTGAAAAAAGCCAATGTTTATTATCCCCACGTTAATAGACAGGAAGGATGTTTAAAAAAATAGGGTTCATCTTAAATAGAATTGTTTTATAAGTAAGACTATATTACAGGAGGAAATTATGTGCAAAACAAATGGTTATGATAATGAATATGCTTTTGTAAAATTATTTAATCAAAAACATATTAAAGATCTAGATCCAAAATCTAGAGAATTAATAGACACAATATTTAATTATGAAAGTGATTTATCAATTATTACTTGTTGGAAAAATCATTATCAACAAAAAGCAGATATTTTGATTAAAATTGAAAATCATATAAAAGGCATTAGCATTAAAAAAGGCATCAAAAATTCCGTACATGCAGAAGGAATATCTTACTTTGTAGACTTTTTAAAAGATAGTAATATACCTCTAAACGTTATTAAAGAATATTTAAAGTTTCATTATGCCGATGGTACAATAAATGGAAAAGGGAAAAAAAGAATTAGCACAGATGATTATAAATTGAATCATCAAGATAAAATTGATGAAATCAATTACTATTTTAATAATGAACAGTTCATTATTAAATGCATTAATAGATTTATTATAACTGGTGTTAATAGCGCATATCCAATTAGTGCCTTAATATATGGTGAACCGAATGACTATATTTTTATTTTGCCAAAAGAAATTCAAGAAATGATTGTTAAAAAAAAGGACATGAAATCAACTGGTATACACATTGGCTCCTTACAGGTTCAGCCTAAAAACAGATGTTTAAATAATAATCCAAAATATGAAAAAGATAGATATTGCATTCAAATTAAATGGTATAATTTGTTTGATAACTATATCGAATATAAATATAATCAGAAAGTAGATAAATAATTAAAAAATTCCAAAAGAAAACCATCTAATTCGAAATGAATTAGATGATTTTAATTTATTAACAGTCTGTTTCACCAGTACAGGCTTTTTTGCTAACGAATAACTTTGTATAAGTTTCATCTTGTTCTTTTAAAACACTTTCAGTTAGTTCATCAGTTGCTTTTTCTAATGATGGAACTCTTAATGTTACATATCTTTCACATACACCTTTATTGAAAAAGAAATGATCTCCACCATAAACTTTTTTAACACCAACATTATAGTCTTTTCCATCCTTAGTTATTACATAGTCTTGAATATAATCTTTTACAGCATCATATAGTACTTTATATCCTTCAGTAGCTTCTTTTGTTTGAACAATTTTAACTTTCTTTCTATCTTGTTTTACTTCATATAAATCTCTTAATATTTCATTATGTTCATCATCCCAAAAGTCAACATAATAAATAGTATCTACTTTTTCTCTATTTGCAACTTCAATCATTTTTTCTATTCCAGATCTACACCATGGACATAAATGATCTCCAACATACAAATAAAAAGATTCTTTATTATTAATTTTTTTTGCAATTTCATCTATAGATACTTTAACATAGGGGTTCTTTTTATCAATATCTAATGATCTATATTTAATATCATCCCTCATAGTTAAGCCATTTACTTTTTCATATTCTTCTTTAAAGTCTAATGCACTTTGCTTGTATTCTTCCTTCTTACTATTTCCTATAAAAACAATTAAAATTGCTACTGCAATTAAAGCTACCACTCCTATGATATTTTTTACTTTTCTATTCATATAAATTTTCCTTTCTGTATATAAATTATATCAATATTATATTATATAAATATATAATGAATAAGTTGAACACACTAAACTTTAAGTTGAGTTAAAAAATAACAAGTGATTAATCACTTGTTATTTTTATTTTAATTCGTTTTTATAATATTCATTATCTTTTAGTTTACTAACTTCACTCTTTTTAACAAAAGACATCTTTTTATTTTCAAATTTGTATTCATATTTAACTGTATCAGAATAATTGCCTAGTTTTTTCTTTTCATCTTTAGTAAGCTCAGATAACATTTTATCTTTAAATGCTGTACCAGTTGATTCATCACTTTCTCCTAAGAATAATGATGTATAGAATACTAGTTTACCATTTTCATATTCAAATTTACCATTATATTTATAATTATTATTATCATTATCTTTATCAGTTAACTTACGAATATCTAAAATCTTTTCACCATCTTTGTTATAAACTAATAAATAATGTGTTTCAAATTGAAAGTCTGGTTCAATTACATCAATAATTTCAATACCATTCTTATCATCCATTCTAGATGAATTAACTTTAGCATTCTCAGTAAGATCTAAATCAGATTTTAATATTTTCTTTTTACCATCTAAAATTTCTATATACTTACTACTATCTTCATCATTTGATGGTTTACTTCCTTTATCTTTAAGTAGGAAGTATCCTCCAACACATAGTGCTGCTACTAAAAAACAAATACCTACATACATACATATTTTTTTCTTGTCCATATTATCACCTCTTTTCTTTTTTATTAATTAAATTATAACATAAAAAGAATGATAATATCATTCTTTCTTCAATCTTAATTTACTTTCTTTATCAATACTATCTAATACTTTTTTAGATTCTTTATGAGCTACATAGTTATCACTATAATAAACACCATTACATACAGTTAAAAATAAATTTAAAAGAATTATAGTTGATATAGTAATTGATTTACCTACTTCACCACTTTGAATATAATTAGATAGTAATGTTCCTAAGCCTACTCCATTAATTGCATTAGCTACTAAGAATATACCTCTATCTAAATAATTATCTTTTAGTTTTTCACTAAGATTATTTAAGTGTTCTTTTAAACTTAATAATTCTTCTTTTGAAACATTCTTTAAACCCTTTTCTATAGTGCTTATATCTTGTTCACTTAAACCATATTCTTTTCCAACTTCATATAATCTATTATTATCCATAAAAACCTCCCTGTTATATTATTATTTTAAAGTTTTATTTTCTTTAGTACTTAGTTTTCTATTAATCATACATTTTAAAGTATACATAGTTATTGGAATATCTAATTCATATAATTCTTCTAAAGTTTTAATACTTAAAGCATCTTTAATATTATTAGTTTCTTCTTCTGTTAATTCTTTATCATCAATATACTTACTTGCAAATTCTTTTAATACTTTTAAATCATTTTTATTCATGTTATTCTCTACATTTTTAAGTAACTCAGAAGGACTTATTTTACATAAGTTATAATAATCTATAAGATCAAATTCTCTATCGGGATTATTTCTAATAGTAAGCACTATTAATTTTGCTAAATATAATAATTTAGCATCAGATACTTCACATACTTCTATATTAGACTTATTCTTTAATTTTTTAATTAAATCATCAATATTAACTGGTTCATCTTTAAAATATTTTTTACTCATAAGTAAATGGGATTTATCTTTAATTGTATTTAAAAACTTATCTGTGTTAATCATACCACTCTTATATGCTTTTAATATATCTTTTAAATAGAAATAAGATGTATATTCATTAATTATCTTGCTAATTTTTACTCTTTCATTATGACTTAATAATCCTTTATGTTTATATAAAGCACTTTTTATATCATTAATATTATATAATCCATCATTAATATCATTAAAAAGACTTACTGGATCATCATCAAAAGAAGTACATATTTCGCTTACTAGTTTCTTAAAATAATGTTCATTACCCATAAAAACCTCTCTAAGTAATAGTTATTATACTTAAAAAGTATAATTATTTCAATAAAAAAAGAATTATCTTTTAATAAGTCTTCTTGTATATTCTTCTTTTATTATTTCATTTCCTCTTCTATTTCTTTTACCAGAATATTCCCTTTCAAAATTATTTAATATATCATCTATATATTTAAAATTTTCAAAATCTAAATATCCTTTTATTTTTTCATCTAACATTTCACTAGTTATTGCATAAAACATATCTAAATCATATCTTTCAATAACGTGTAAATAATCATGAGAAGTAGCTCTTTTTAAGATAACACCATTACATTCAACATAACCTTCATCTTCTATATCTTCATTTGTACAGAAACTATTAGACACAATTAAATGGTGAAATGATAATTCATCTAAATCTTTAAAATCATATCCCATAAAATCATACTTAAGTCTATCTAGTTCAAAAGTCTCTATTAAATTTTTCTTTGCTACTCTCATTAATAATCACCCATTACCTTTTTAATACTAGTCTTTTTGTTTTCAAATAATCATTTTGTTTAACATCTTTTTGAGTAAATCTCTTTTCCTCAAATTCAAACATTTCTATTTCACCATTTTTATTAACATACATATTAATGAAATATGCTCCCATAGTATTTTCAAGTCCTTGTCTTATTACAAATGGACTTTTACTTGTTAAGCATGGAAGAACTAGCTCAATTACATTACGATATGCTAAAAATTCACTTTGATGGAAATGTCCCATACCACCTACATTAGGTTTGTTTCCTGGTTCCATTTTATCAATGTATTTTTGAGGTCTATAAGAAAGGCTTGATGCCCCTCCACCTCCTGGGTGATACATTTCGATTATAGTTTTTTCACTCTCTTTTGGAGTAAACATTGCATGTTCATCTCCTACAAAGATTAAATCAGGTCTTCTTTCAGTTATAATTGGACCTATTTCAACTCCACCATTTTTCTTGTGGGTTGAGTCATGATTACCTGTAATAAAATAAGTATTAATACCTTCAACATAAGGATAATTATCTACTACATAATTAATTTGTCTTGACGCTCCTAAACGGAATAATTCATAACGATGGTCTGGTCTATTTTGATAGTCGCCATCTGTTATATCACCAAAGTGAAGAACAGTCTTAATATCTCTTTTATGTGCTTCTTCATATACTTTATTGATCATATTAAGTTGTTGTCCTTCATTACAAAGGTGAGTATCTGATATCCAAACCTGACTTATTTTAGTCAAGTCTTCAAGCTCAGGTTTTACTTCTTTTAATGATGATTTATTTCTTTTTTTAACTATTCTTTTAATTCCACTTTCTTCGTCCACTCCAATGTCATATCCACGAAGTGCAAACTCTTCTAATAAACCACCAAATTCTAATTCACTTAAACCTAGTCTATCTAAAGTGTCAGATAACAATTCATTATTCTTAATGCTAACAAACATTTTATCTTTATCATCTTTTATTTCTTTATGAGAAATAAATACTTTTTTATCATCATTTAGATATAATGATTTAGCCATTTTATAATCATCTACTATTGTATTATAGTAAGGTATCCACATTTGAGAAGTATTCTTTAAATATCCTTTTTTATTTCTTTCTAAAGTTACTACCCATCCTCCAATTGTATTATAAACAGGAGTTGATGCATCGTTCATTTCATCAGTAGTTGCTACTACTGTAGGTACTTGATAAGAACGTACTCCTCTTCTTAAAAATGAATCACATGCTCCAAAGTGAGAAGTAACTAATATATCTGTTTTATCTTCATTACGCATAGATGAAATCTTTTGTTGTGGTTTATAAGAAACAGTATATGGAACAGATCCTTTAGCATGTTGTAAATATAAAGATGTTTTACCGCCCTTATTATCACTAGTAATAAAGTTAACCTTTCTTCTTCTAGGTCCTAAATAAATCATATCTTCTCTATGACTAGCAATTATTTCACCAATATCTACTACTTCATCAGTTTTTAAAAAAGATAAATCATGCTCACCAGTTAAGAAGTATGTTGTAATACCATCAACTCTTGGAAACATCTTAGCAACATATAAAGCTTGATCTACAACTCCTTCACAGTGTAGTGTTGTATTATAAATGCTTTTAGTACCACTATAAGTACCTTCTACTACATCACCGGTTAAGAACACATATTTAACACCCATACTTTTAGCTTTTGAATATAAATCATTTAGGATAGTTAATTGTTCATATATACTACCCATTCTAGTATCAGATATAAGCATTGCTTTTATCTTTTCATCATTATCTACAATATCATAAGATAAATCATCAATTAACTTTTCATGTCCAAAATTTCTAATTAAAGTTATTTGAGTAGCTTCTTCATGATCTTTAGAATCTTTATAGGCAGTAATATTTTTAAGTACAATATTATTACCTCTTTTTCTTAAATCATGAATTAATATAAATACATCTTCTTTACTTATATTATAAGATTTTGCTATATCTTCTAAAATACACTCTTGTGCTAAAGTATCAAACTGTAAATCATCAGCATAATCTTTTAAATTTTCTTCAGTTATCTTTATTAATTCGTTATCTTTTGTTAATTCATAACTATTATCCACTTTTATCTCGCCCATACTATTTCCTCCACAAAAAAAGATGGCAATTCAGTTGCTATCTTAAAATAAATAATCATTTCCAAATCTCAATAGTGTCATGTGAACCGCCCCACCTATCATTACAATAAAAGTATACCAGATAATAAAAAAAATAGAAACCAAAAACATAAAAAATTTACAAAATTTTAACGTTAAAATTTAAATATTATTATCTATAAAGGAAATCACTATCATTAACAATATAACAAAGCTTGTTAAAATAAACATTAATATATGTTTCTTTCTTTCTGAATAAATTGTTCCAATAAACTCTCTAATAAAAGCATTTATCCAGAAATATGTTTTAGTAACACTTCCAATACCATCTAGTTTTAATCCTTGTTCTGTAGCAATAATACCTGCTCTTAAAACATGATAATTATTTGTAGAAAAACATACCTTAGCTTTCTTATTCTTTATTAATTTATTTGAAAAATTAATATTCTCATAAGTATTCTTTGATTTATTCTCTAATAATATATTTTTCTTATCTATTCCTTTAGATAAAAGATAATTTTTCATAGCTTCAGCTTCTGAAATAATTTCATCACTACCCTTACCACCTGATGGGATAAATACTAAATCTTTTCCAGTAGACTCTAGTTGTTCGCATCTAAACTCTATTGCTCTATCTACTCTACTTTTTAAAAGTGGAGTTAAAGATCCATCTTTCTTAATTTGACAACCTAAAATAATCATATAATCTTTATCTAAACTAACTTTTCTTTTAACAGAAACAATTGCTAGTATTATTGTGCCAATAAAAACACACTCTAAGTATGCTACACTTAGATATACTAATGTCTCTACAAAGTTATAAATATATGGCCCTGGCCCATTTAAATTATATATATCTATTACTTGACTTTTCATTAATACTCTATATAAAAAATCTGGTAATAATGTACAAAGTATAATAAATATTCCCATAAATAAACCAAGCATATTTCTTAAGTTTCTTCCTTCTTTTCTTATTAAGATAATATTACTAATAGTAACTAGTGTAAATGTTATTAACACTATTGGAAGTAAAGCAATTGATATAAAAGACATGGAACTCTTAAGACTTCTAATTGTTTGAGATAACCCATTATAATTAAATATAGATAATATATTATAAATAGCAAAGAATAATATAAATATAATGATACCTATATATGCTATATTTTTATATTGATATAAATTATCATTCTTTGATTTTTTATATTGTTTTATAAGAATATATGAAGTATATAAATAAATAATAGATAAAGAAATAGGTATTACTTCTGATGCATTAGACTTTCCAAAGAATGAATTATTAGTTAATACTTTATTCTTATGAACATATATAGTATTACTAAAAGTATAATCTTCATATTCAATAAAAATATATGTACTACCTCTTTTTAATCCTTTTACTTTAACATAATAATTATTGCCATCTTTTTTCTCATCAATTATTTTAATTATACTCTTATCATTTATTTGAACATTTACATCATTATTTAAAATGTTATCAAACTTAACAGTATATGTTCTTCCAAATATCAATATTACTATATAAGATATAGTTAACAATATTAGTGATAATAATCCAATTTTTAGAATATTCTTTTTCATAGTTAATCACCTACAAGTATTATAACAATTATTAATAAAACAAAAAAGCCTAATATAAATAGGTTTATAGGCTTCTATTAGAATCAATTATTTCTTCATTATTTTGTACCAAACTAATTTGATTATTTAATTCCATCAACTGTTCTTTTGTCATATTAGAAATAGCTTGTTTAAATTCTTTTTCTTGATTTTCACCTTTTTGCTTTGCATGATCATCAAAAATATTTTTTTCACCATTAATAAACTTTCTATATTTTTCGGCATATGATATAGCTAAATTTTCAAGCTCTCTAGCTGTAGTACTTTGGTGTAAATCACAATCAGTTATTACTCTTTCTATCAAATTCTCAGTTATATGACAATTTGGAAGTTCATTAAGTTTTCTGTTATATTCATATTCTTCTTCTAATGAATCTGCATAATTAATTTTATCACATAATTCTTCTGTGTTTACTCCACTTAATGAAGATAGTAATTTTTGCATATTTGGACATGTGAAAGATAGATAAAAGCCACCTTTTCTTTCAGGCTTATAAATGCCAACATTTCTATAACGTTCTGCTGAAGCTTTAGTATTCTCAGGTAAATTCTCAATTTTAAATGAAATACCATTCTCAAAATCTTCTTTATTCATTAATTGTAACTTATAGCTAATAAAATTGGTAATAATTTGTTTTTCATTTTCTGATAATTCATTAATTTGTTTATCAAGTAATTCATCATAGTTTTTAAAATTATTTCTGATAGTATCTGGAAACAATTTATCATCAACTATTACGTCTTTATTGTCATTTTCTCTTATATATTGAAGTTGTATTTTTTCTTTTTCTGTTAATGTGTTTTCTTTTTCCTTTTCCAATACACATCTAAAACGCATTTCTTCTAGAACAGCAGTAGAAAACAACTCTACAGCTTCTTTATCATCTCTAGGTATTTCTTTATCAATTAATGATACCAAATCAATATTAATTTCTTCCTTTAATCTATTAGATACTTCAAGAAGCACATCATTGTTTCTAAGCTGCTCCATATAATTAAAACCATTAAAAATGTTTCCTCCATTAAAAACTTCATTTAATAGTTGCTTTGCAATAGGAATGTCTTTTTCATTATATAATATTCTTTCTTCTTTAATTGTATTAATAATACCAACCAGTACACCAGTCCGCCTTTGAGTATAGTCATCATAATCCCACTTTGAACCATTATGCATGGTGTAATCCCAACCGTGTTCTTTAAACATCGAGATAACAAATTTTTGATCTTCTGAATTTTTCCAAAAGCTTTCAGTATAATCACCCGTTTTTTCATATTTATAGCCTAAAACCTGAGACATAAATACATTTACATAGGGCAAAACAGTACTTCCATTATAACCAACTATTGTAGCACTTGGGTTTGCTAATTTCATAGCATCTATTTCTTCCTCAGGACATAATACATATGCGTCTTTTGTTATCGGAACACTACCTTCAGTAAAAATGTCACATTCTACTCCACCTATAATTTGATTTAAATTGGCAGAAAGTGGTGTAAAAATAACATATTTTTTGTTTTCCCAGTTACCATATTTATGACTCTCTACTCCACCATTTAAGCAAAAGTGAACTGTGTTTCTATGGCTCATAACAGGAATACTATACTCTTTTTCTATTCCATCATTTTCAACATAAATATCAGTAGTTTCACTCTTTTTTGTTTCTAAAGGTGTTTTAATTGAACCATTTGGAAAAAAATCAGTTAAATGCACCATAACTAAGTCATCAATACTTTTTATTTCTTTTCCAGAATTATTTATACCATATTTTAAATCTTCTGGTGTCAAAACAAATTGTTTACCATTTTTTATTGCTTGTTCATATTTAGTTTTCAAATCATTTTCCATACTCTATACTCCTTTTGATTTATAATGAACCACTATTATCATTATTTATTATATACAATTTCAATATATCATAAAGTCACATATTTTTATACAAACCATAAAAAACTTTACAATAATATACAATTATAACCAAAAGAAAAAAGTTGCATAAAGCAACTATATTACATTATGGGGCGAAATAAGAGGATCGAACTCTTGCATACCGGAGCCACAATCCGGCGTGTTAACCACTTCACCAATTCCGCCATAAATGTAAATAAATAATACCAAAAATAAGCAAAAAAAGCAATATAAAACCATCAAATTTTATTTGATGGTTCTATTACTTCATTATTTAAAATAATCTCATTACATCTTTTTATTAAATCATTAACTGCTTTAATATTACTATCTATAGTTAAATTATAATTATTAGTATCTCCATATGGCCCAATTGGATTTCCACCCATTTTTGATAACTCTATTAATAAGACTCCAGGGAAAGTACTTCTTAAATAATCACCATAGCCGGTATTTTCTCCTTCTTTAACTATTTTATAATCAGAACTTTCAACGTATACTTCTGCTAAAGCATTATTATATTTAGTTAATAAATCAACTCTATCTGTATCATCATGTGGCTTAGAATATATAACTCCACCAGTACTATGATATAAAATTGTTCCTAATAATCTTCCTTTTTCATAAGATTTATCTAATAAATCTTTTAACACTATATTTTCATAAGAATAAGTAAAGTTATTAGCATCTATTGTTGGTTTACCTATAGGACCATCAGTATTATCTAAAATATTATTACTAGGAGTAATACCATAAATAATATTATTATTTAACATATCTATTATTCCTTTATTATCTACTCTATTTTTATTTAAGTTAACAAAATTACCATTAGGATCAAACTTAATTTGTGAACCCTTTGGAATATTAAGTTTATTAAATACTTCACTAACATTTTTACTTAATTCTTCACTCTTAGTATTAGTTATATTATTATCTTTAAATTTATCTTGATATAATCTTTCTCCAATATTCTTATTTAAATAAATATAATTTTTAGACATAATAATATTTTGTAATTCATTACTTAAAAGACTTAACTCAATTCTTTTAATAGCAGATTTAAAATAAGGATTAGATACTCTACTAGATAAGTTATCTATTCTTATTTTAATATCTTTAAATAAATCACTATAATTATCATAACTATCTAAATTACTAAAAATATTTTGATAAAGAGATAACTCTTTTATTCCTCTTTTACTATCTATTAGATTAGACCAAGATATATCTTTAAATGATTCTTTAATTATATTAATAAATACTTGAGGTGTTATTAATATATCTTTTATATTATTAAATTTCTTATCTAATACTTTTAAATAATTATTAATTAAATTATCTATTCTATACCTTAAATAATAATCATAAGATTCTTTATTTAAATTATCATTATTAATATCTTTCATAGTTTGAGTAGTAATATCATATCCTTCAGGATTTTGATTAGGAATAATATGAATAGTTAATAAATTAGGATCATAATCTTCTAAATTAGGAATATTATTAATAAGTTGAGTTACAAAATCTACTCCTATTATCTCACTGCCATGAGTTCCACCCACTATAAATAAATCATGCTTGCCACTTCCAATAGTTAACTCAAATAATTCATAACCATAAAAAGTATAACCAAGAGGATTCTTGCTTATACCTAATTTAATTAATCTTTCATCTTCTAGTGAATCATTAATTCTTTTATTAAAAACATCATAGTCTAATTTTTCATATACAATATTATTTGATTTCATTTAAATTAACATTTTCTTCACGGATAAAATCTGCAAATTCAGTTTTAAACCTTTCTTTTTCTTTTACAAGTACATCTGGATATACACTTTTAGCATTACAAATTGCTTTATAAAAATGTTTAGTAGTAACTACTTTTTCATTATCATATAGTGCAAATGTAAAAGCATTTGCTACAATTGTTAAACATATATCAGGGTATCTTGAAGATACTTCATATATTCTTTTATATTCATCAGTCATCTCTACGATAAACTTCATAAATTTTTCAATTTGATATGGATGATAGTTTAATTTAACTCCTACTTGTTTTTCTAATTTAGGAATAGTACCCATAAGTATTTTAACAGTAGTTTCTTTATCAGCTTCTACTACTTCTACTTTTTGAAACCTTCTTAAAAATGCCCTATCTCTTAAAATATAAGTTTCATATTCTTCATTAGTAGTAGCACCAATCATTTTTATAAGTCCTCTATCTAGACTAGGTTTTAAAAGATTAGCAAAATCTATTCCACCACTTTTATTTACAAGTAAATGTGTTTCATCAATAAATAGAATAGTCTTTTCACGACTAGCAATTTCTCTTATTATGGCATCTAATTTACTTTGAGTATCATGTTCATTAGTAGCTACTCCGATTAATGAAGCAACATTAATTTTAATAACACTCCAACCTTTTAAAGCATCTGGCACATCACCTTTTTGAATCTTATAAGCAATACCCTCTACTATAGCAGTTTTACCTATACCAGCTTTACCTACTAAAAGAGCACTCTTTTCAGGAGTAAGTAATATTAATATACATTGTTTTATTTCTTCATCTCTTGCTATTGCTGGATTAGTAATGTATTCTTTACCAGTTAAATCCTCTCCATAAGTATCTATTAAACTTAATACTTCTTCATTCATGTTATCACCAATTAAATTATACCATAACTTGACATTTTACAAAAATAATTTATAATAATACTCGTCTTTTTTAGGGGGTATATATAATATGTACGAATATTGTGGAGATTGCGAATATTTAGGAAGAAAAGAAAATGAAACTTATAAAGACTTTTGGTCTGGGGAAACTAAATATAAATGTAAATTAAAAGGTAATTATAAAAAAATTAATGATTCAGCTTGTGGTAATATAAGAAAAATAGAAAGAAAAAATGAAGGATATCAACCTAGTGGCTGTTATATTACTACTATAGTATGTGATATGTTAGGATTAAAAGATGATTGTTTTGCATTAACTACTTTAAGAGAGTTTAGAAACAATTATTTAAGAAGTCATGAAGAATATCATTCTATATTAATTGAGTACGATTTAGTTGGTCCAGAAATAAGTAAAATGTTAGGAAGTATAACAGATGAAAGAGAAAGAGTTGCTACTGCTAGAAACTTATTTAAAGGATTTATAGCACCATGTGTTAGTTATATTAATAATAATGAATATGATAGTGCTATTGAAACATATAAAGCTATGGTAAATTATTTAATGCATATTTATGATATAGCACCAGTAGAATTAGAAAACCTTGATGATTATGACTTTAGTAAATCTGGTACTGGAAATGCTTTAAAAAGAGTAAAAAAGGATAATTAATTATCCTTTTTTATTTTATGTATTCTTTAGCTTTCTTTAAACTATCCGTGCCAAATAAACCATCTACTTTAATATTATTTATCTTTTGAAAATCTTTTACTGCTTTTTTAGTATTATTCCCATATATTCCATCTACATCTAATTTTATATCTAATGCCCAATTTAAAAACTTTTGCAATTTTTTTACTTCAATACCTTTATCATTTAATTTAAAATAGCCTCTTTTAGGTAACTTAGGTAATTCACCATCATATGTATTATATTCTACATAAGGCAAAAATCCATGAGATATCCATTTTTTTACTTTTTTACCATGATAGCTTCTTACTCCAGTATTACTAATATCTGACAATACTACTTTGTCTTCCCATGCTTTAGTAGCTTCAATTACTTTTCTTTCACCAACATATATTCCAACATGTCCTTCCATCCATACTAATTCTCCCCTTTTTATATTCTTAAAATCATTAGATACATTTTTACATACCTTAATTAATTTATTATCTCCTATGTCTGGTACTCCATTTGATTTATATACTGCTCCTCCATGAGACTTATTAATATCTTTATCCCATCCCCATAAAATAGACTTAATTAAACATACACAATCAAAATACCATAGATCGCCTTTATGGCTACCCCATCCACCTTTTTTATACTTTGTCTTACTATTTAATGCTAAATATAATCTATTTAAAAATAAATTAACTTTCATAATCCCCCTATAATAGTATATTCTTAATGCTCAGTTGGAAATAATTAGAGCGCACAAAAAAAGTTCCATTATAGGAACTTTAATTTTAAATGGCGCCTCTTGTAGGACTCGGACCTACGACCTAACGGTTAACAGCCGTGCGCTCTACCAACTGAGCTAAAGAGGCATTTCTACTTAAGTATATATAAAAAGCCCTGAAATGTCAACAAAAATCAGCAAAAAAGCATCTATATTTAGTTATAGATGCTTATTTTTATACTTCTTGTACTACTGCAATAATCATTGGCTTACATTCAGTTTCTTCATATAAGAAATTACTTAATTCTTCTCTTATTTCAACTTTTATTTTATTATAATCAACAAATGTTGGAGTAATATTTCTAATTATAATTGCTTCACATATCTTTTTTATCTCTTCAATTAAATCAGCAGAATCTTTTACATAGATAAATCCCCTAGTAGTAACTTCAGGTCCTACTAATAACACTTTATCTTTCTTAGATATAGTTGCACTTATTAATACTATTCCATTTTCAGAAAGCATTTCTCTATCTTTAATTACTAATTCTCCAATGTCTTCTGAAGATATTCCATCAATTAATACATCATTTACTTTAATTTGTTCATTACTTTCTATTAGTTTTCCATCAACAAACTCTACTATATCTCCATTTTGTTTTAATATAATATTATCTTTTGGTATTCCTAATCTATATGCAAATTGAGCATTATTAACCATATAACGGTATTCGCCCTTTACTGGCATATAATACTTAGGTTGAACAAGCTTTATCATTAACATGATATCTTCACTAGATGGGTGATGCAATATTATTTTATCTTTTGGTAAACTAACAACATTACATCCAAATTTAGCTAAATCATTTTCAAGTTTTACTAACATTTTTTCATTACTATCATATCTAGGCTCTGCAAATACTACTGTATCACTTTCTTTAGCAGTAATATACTTATCATAACCATGAAGTATTTTACTTACATTAGCATAAGCATTAGCTCTTTCATCACTAACAAGTAATATAACATTATCATCATTTATATTAGATAAATCTCCAATTATACCCTCTTCTATATTTAAATATTTCTCTTTAACAGCAAAATTAACAACATTTTGTAATTTTTTACCCATAATAACTATTTTTCTATGTGTATTTCTAGCAGCATTAAATATATCATTAATAGTGTATAAATGATATGGTAATAATGAGAATATTATTCTCTTTTCATTATGTTTAATAATATCTTTAAAATATTCTTCTAAACGATGATTTGGAGATGTATGACCATGACGTTCTGAAAAAGATGATTCACATAATAAGCATAATACACCTTGTTTACCAACATACGCTATTTTACCTAAATCCATATCATATGCTCCTAACATAGTAGGATCAATAACAAAGTCTCCACTATAACAAATAGCACCATCTTTTGTATTAACTACATACATTAAGGCATCTGGAATACTATGAGATACTGAAATTGGAAATATAGAAACATTATTATCAAAAGTTATCTTCTTATGTGGTTTTATTTCTATAATATTTTTATCTTCTACTCCATGTTCTTCTAATACAAACTTAGTAAACTTAGTAGCGTATATCTTAATATCTGGAAGTGCTCCTACTAAATCAGACACACTACCCATATTTTCACTATGACCATGAGTAATAAAAATACCTTTAATTCTTTTTTTATTCTTAACTAAATAACTAAAATCAGGCATAATATAATCTATACCTAATAAACTAGAACTAGCATACTTTAACCCACAATCAAAAACAAATATACTATCGTCTATTTCTATAACATAACAATTCTTTCCGTTTTCAGCTAGACCACCCAAGCCAAAAATCTTAATTTTACTCAATTTAATCACTCTTTCTAAAGTTTCTTTCAGTGCTATTATTATATCAAACAATTATAAATAAATCAATATTACTATTTATTAACACTCTATATTAATGTATAATAATTAATATAGAAAAGGTAATAATATGAAAAGATTAAAATTATTCTTATTAATGCTAGTAATAATAATAACTAGTGGATGTGCAAGAATTAATTACAATATGAGTATATCTCTATTTAAAAAGATGGATATATCTCTATTATATTCATTTGATAAGGAATTATTAAAAGAAGAGAATCTGTTAGAAAAGTATACTGATGTAATAGATAAAGATAAATTAGAGATTTTAGGGTATACAGTTACAGATTATAATGAAGATGGTTATAAAGGTTTTAGAGCTAATTTAAAAGTAAATAGTATAGATAATGTTAGTAAAGAAGATGAAGTAGATATTAATATTATAGATACTTTACAAATAGCAAAAGAGAAAATATATTATTTTCAAGTAAAAAAGAGCTTTTTTAAAAACACATATAGAGCAACATATAGAATAAATGATTATAATAATAATGATGGAAATAGTGACAATGCTAATGTTATATTTGAATTAAACTTACCTATGAAAGCATTAGATAATAACGCTACAGAAGTAACTAATGATGGAAAAACTTTATCTTGGGATTATAATAAATTAAGTGATAAAAAAATTGAATTTGAATTTGAAATATATAATATGGGAGCATTAATATCAGTTATTTGTGCAGGTATTGCTCTTTTACTACTAATAATGATTAGTTTAAAATCTACTAAAAAAGATGAAGAAATGGTTACAAACTATGAAACAAATGAAGAAAAAAATAAACTTGATGATCCAATGATGACTAATATAGAAACAATATAGAAGCTAATTAATTAGCTTCTATTCTTTTATTAGATCACTTAAATATATTATATTTAGATTTTGATAATATATTTGTTTAATTAATAATTTAAAGTCTGATAAACTAACATTATCATTTACATATATTATATATCCACTTTTTATATTCTTTTTAACACTAGATAAATTATAATTATTAAGTGTAATACTCTCTTCAAATATATATTTATCATTACAATTATTAGTATTCTTTATATAGCATATATCATTATTATCATTATCATCATATAATCTAGTTATCTTAATACTCTTTTCTTTTATATAATCTAATACTTCTTTATTATTTTTTACTATAATACTTACACTTTCTTTACTACTATTACCATATTTAATTATCTTTTCTTTATTATCTTCTAAAGATATATTAGGTTTAATTAAATCATATACTAAATAATTACTATTGAAAGTATTAATATATTTCATTTTATTATAACTTTTTAATACATTTACTGCATATCCATTTAATCCTGGAATAATATATTCACCCTCAATAAAAGCATTTACTGCTAAAGTATTATAACTTCTACTTTCTTTATTTATTTCTTTCATTAAATTAGTATTAGATATAACTTTATTATTTATTTTTTCAGTATAATAGAATCCAAATAAAAGAATAGTTAATAATCCAATATATTTAAAAAGATTTTTCATAATTCACCTTAATAAATTATAATTATTATTCTTTATTTTATTACAAAAAAGAAAGGCTAATCACCTTTCTTAAATAATCTTTAAATTTTAAATGAATTATCTTCTTCTTGCTCATTTCCCATATTTTTTTCATCAAAATATTGTCCCATTATTTCATCATAATAACTATAATATGAAGGAAAATGACTATTGATATAATCATCATATCCTCTATCAAAAGCTTTTCTTTTTGAACCATAATGGTCAACTTTGTTTGAATCATAGCTCCATTCTTCAGCTTGCTTATATGCTAAATGTTTATTTTCATCACGACTAATAGCTTCTGCAGCTTCACAAGCAGCTGCTATTAATAATTCATCATCTGAAAGATCTTTATACATTTCATATTCTCTAAGCTTAGAAATTTCGCCTTTTGCTACATATAATGCTGCTTTAGCAATATTTTCATATATTTCTTCATTATAACTATTTCTTACTAAATCCCAATAATCTGAGTTATGATATGATTGATCAAGATCAAAATTTCCATCACTTGATCTAAAATAGTCATCAAGACCTGACATTATGTCAGAATTATTTAATATTTCATTAATTTTAGCAATAAATTCTTCTTCTCTCATTATATCTAACCTCCATCATAATAATTATAACACATATTATAAAATAAAGCAGATTATTTGTCTGCTTTATTCTTCTTATTATTACTATCCTCATTATTTACTTCATCTTTATTGCTTCTATTAGTTGATAAAAACGTAACCCGTTCTGCAATCACATCAGTTACAAAATGAATCTTTTTGTGTTCATCTTCATATCTACTTGATTGAAGTCTACCCTTTACTCCAATTACATCACCTACATGGCAGTACTCTGTAGTAGTGGATGCTATACTATTCCATAGTATGCATCTAATAAAATCTGTGTCATATACACCATCAACATTTTTGTAATTACGATTAACTGCTAAGATAACTGTAGTAACCTTTTTATCTTCTTCATATTCAATTACTTCTGGATCTGCTGTTAATCTACCAACTAAGATAACATTATTCAACATGAAACCTCCTTTCATGTTAAAAATAACATAAAAAAGATATTTCTCCTAATTGCCAATTCTGTAGATATTTGTTAAATTAATTAGCTAATATTATAACTAATAATATAAAAAAAATTACCAATTATTAAAAATTAGTAATTTTAATCTTTTATTAATCTATTTAACTCAACTGCATATTCCATAGGTAATTCTTTTTTAAAATCTGCAATGAATCCCATAACAATTAATTCTTTTGCTTTATCTTCACTTAATCCCTTACTCATTAAATAATTAAGTTTTTCTTGGGATACTTTAGATATAGTAGCTTCATGTTCTAAAGTACTATAATTATTCTCAATTATATTTTTAGGATAAGTATTACTTGATGATATATCATCAAGTATTAAAGTATCACATTTTATTGTTGCAACACTATTAATAGCGTCTTTAGTTATTCTTACTTTTCCTCTATAATTACTCATACCACCATATTCTGCTATACTCTTACTTATAATATTACTTTTACTATTCTTACCTATATGAATCATTTTAGCACCAGCATCTAAAGATTGTCCTTTTTTAGCATAAGCAATTGACAAACTATTACCTACAGAATTATCTCCCTTTAAAATACAACTAGGATATTTCATAGTTACAGATGATCCAATATTACCATCTATCCATTCCATAGTTCCATAATCATCTACTATAGCTCTTTTAGTAACTAAATTATAAACATCAGTAGACCAATTTTGAATAGTTGAATATCTACATTTAGCATGACGTCCAACATATATTTCTACTACCCCAGCATGAAGTGATGAAGTACTATAACTTTTAGCGGTACAGCCTTCTATATATTCAAGTTCAGAATAGTCATCAACAATAATTATAGTTCTTTCAAATTGACCTAAAGATTCTGAATCAATTCTAAAATAACTTTGAAGTGGTCTATCTAATTTAGTATGAGGAGGTATATAAATAAATGATCCTCCGCTCCATAAAGCCCCGTTTAAAGCTGTATATTTATTTTCATCATACTTAACTAGGTTATTAAAATATTTTTTAAATAGTTCAGGATATTTTTTTAAAGCATCATCAGTACTCATAAAAATAATATCTTTATCAGTATTATTCTTATGATATACTACTTCACTTTCATATTGATTAGATACTCCATCTAAATATTTCTTTTCAGCAGAAATAACTCCTAAAGATTCAAAGGTCTTACGAATATCACAATTAACATTTTCCCATTTGTTCTCTGTCTTTTTAGCGTCACTTTTATAGTAGTTTATATTATCGAAATCTATTTTTATTTCTGGACCAAATAAAGGATTATCAAGTTTAAGAAATTCTTGATAACTCTTAAGACGAAATTCACGCATATATTCATCTTCACCTTTTTTATTTGATAACCAATTAACAAAATCTATATCAAGTTTTTTATTATTCATAGTAATCCCCACTAATAATAATACACTAAAAATAAGCCAAAAACAATTGTATTTTACTCTACTTTTTGTTATTATTATAATAGGAGATAATAGTATGGATAATGAATCATTTTTTAATACAATTAAAAGTAAATATGAATCATTGCAAAACTTTTCTGTTAAAGAAAATAAGTTGTATTTAAATGATAATGGTTCATTATACGTAATTCCTCTTACAATTTCTTTAGAAAGACTAAATCCTATTATATTTTTACTAAAGCCTAGAGATATTCATCGTGTAATATATATGATTGAACTTTTAAATAAACAAGAAATTACTGAAAATGATACTGTATTTATTAATCAATATGTTAATAAGTACTTAGATTTAGAAAAGAAAAAATTAGCAAATATGGAAGTTGATGAAAACGAAGTTTTTTCTTTAGGAATTCCTATCTATTTATCTGATGATCCTACTTTAGAAAACAATGTTGCTAGTAAACAAATTAGAGATATAATTAATAATCATTTAAAAGAAGATGAAGGAGGAAGAACAAATACTCCAAGACTTGTATTAACACACCCTAACTTTCATCCTGTTAATGAAGATGATGATGATTTATTAGCAAATATTGAAAAAGCTGGATTTACTACTATTGCTATTATTTTAATTGGAATAGTAGCAACTTGTTTATATATAGCGTTTTTTATACTTACATAGGGGGACATTATGGAATATAAAAGAACTGTTGATGATAAAGGAAGAATATATTTAAAAGAATTAGTAGAAAAGAATAGTAAGCTTTTGGGTATTAATGAAACAGGGGATAAAATATCATTATATAGTGAAGAAGAAGCAGAAAAAAAAGCACATGAATGTAAAGAAGACTATAAAAATGCTAGAGGTGAAGAATTAATTGAATTGCTAAAGAGAAGATATAGTCAATACTGTGCTAGATTAATAGATTTACATACTGATGAAAATGGAAGAATTACAATACCTAAAAAGTTATTAGAATCAATAGGTGTTAATCCAAATGATGTAGTAATTATAACAACTGATGAAAATGAAACATACATAAAAAAATGTAATAGATAAACTATTACTTTTTTTCTACCATTAATTTAATAGCAGTTTTCTGTTCTCCGTTAATAACTATGTCATTAAATGCTGGTATTACTACTAAATTATCCCCAGTTGGAGCAACAAAACCACGACATATTGCAATTGCTTTTATAGCCTGATTTAATGATCCTGCCCCTATTGTTTGTATTTCAACACTGCCCTTCTCTCTATATATGTTTGCTATTGCACCAGCTACTTTACTAGGATTAGATTTACTAGATACTTTTAATATTTCCATATTACGTTCCTTTCATATCTATTCTATTTATATGTTTAGAGTAGTAAATAAATACATAAATATTTACAAATATTTAAAAAAATGATAGAATAACTCACAAATTTTAGGGGGATTATTATGAAAAATAAAATTACCTATGAAAATGAAGCCTTAAAAGTATATCTAAAAGAGATTGGTACTTATGAATTGCTAAGAAAAGAAGAAGAATTGAACATAGCCATTCGTATAGCAAATGGTGATGCAGCTGCTAAAAGAATACTTGTTGAATCTAACTTACGTTTAGTTGTATCAATAGCTAAAAGATATGTTGGAAGGGGATTATCATTCTTAGATTTAATTCAAGAAGGTAATTTAGGTCTTATGAAAGCAGTAGAAAAATATGATTATGGTAAAGGTTATAAGTTTTCTACTTATGCAACATGGTGGATTAGACAAGCTATTACAAGAGCATTAGCAAATCAAGCTAGAACAATACGTATTCCAGTTAATGTGGTTGAAGAAATAAGCAAAATGATAAAATTAGAAAGTGAGCTTTCAAATACTCTTAAAAGAGAACCAACTGAAAGAGAACTTGCTAATTCTCTAGGTATAGACACTCAAGAATTACATGTTTTAAAGCAAAATGTTGATAACTCAGTTAGTATTAACACTATAGTAAGTGATGATAACACAGAATTAGAAGAATTTATTGCTATAGACGATAGTGTTAGTATTGAAGATATGATGGAAATAAAAGACTTAAAAAAAAGAATAAAGATACTATTTGAAAAAGCCAAATTAACTCCTATTCAAAATGACATAATGGTTAAAATATTTGGATTAAATAATACCAGACCTAAAACTTATAATGAAATAGCAGCAGAATATAATGTAAGTAGACAAAGAATTGAACAAATTCAAAAAGTAGTGCTTGCAAAATTAAGAAAAACTGCTTACTCAAAATCACTAGCAATATATATGGATCATCCAGATGAAGCTATTAATAATGCTAAAAAGAATTCAAATATTCCTTATAGATTATTTGAAAACTACAATGAAAATACTGATAAAGAGTTATCAAAAGATGATGAAATAACTAATACTGAAATAATTAATGAAAAAGAAATAAATACAGTAACACATGATGATTATTTGGAAGCAATGATAATGGCCAGAGAACTAAATAATAGAGGAATTTCTTTTACAGATACTAAAAGAGAATTGATTATTATTATACTGTCTTCTCCAGAATTAATTAATAAAACTTTAAAAATCGAAAGTATTGCAGATTATCTTAAAATAACAACTGAGGAGGTAAACAGAGTTTTAGAGAACTATGTAGATGAAATAATTGATTTATGTAGTAAATATAACTATGCTAATAATGATTTAACATTAAAAAAGGTAATCCAATGATTACTTTTTTTCTAATATATATGCTACTATTGGATCAATAAGTTCTAATATTCCATTAATTAAGAAGAAAAATCCTAACACTAAAGTTTGAATATCACTAGTATAATATAAATTAATAGTAGCTAATATTCCAGATAATATAAATAATATTAAGTTAGCAATATTAAGAACCCATAATTTATTCTTTTTATCGTGATAATAATCACTTTCTTTTAATTTAGTTAAACTCATTAATATAATCCAAATAAATAATATTAATGCTAAATTCCATGGTGAATCATTTACATCTAAGAAAAACATAATTATTAATATTATTACAGATGAAATAGCAGTACTAAATCCTGAATATTCTTTATATTTTAATATATATATATTCTTAAATAGGTGAATTATTCCATAAAATGATATAACTGCTATAAATATATTCTTAACATTATTAATATTAAATATAGGCATTAATATAACAACTGTAGCTACTAATATTAGTATCCAAGCAGTAATAAATTCTACTAAAGTTCTTCTATTCATAACTAATCACATCCTAGTTAAATTATAATTTATTTATTATTATTTTTCAATTACTTTGCATTTCCAAATCTTCTCTCTTTATTATTATAATACTTAATTGCCTCATCTAAATCTTTACACTTGAAATCTGGAAAATAAGTATCTACAAAATACAATTCTGCATAGAACATTTGATATAACATAAAGTTACTTAATCTATGTTCTTTCCCTGTTCTAATAAGTAAATCAATTGGAGGTAAATTTTGATACATATATTTATATAATGTTTCTCTATCTATTTCTTCTAGTTTTATATCATCATTATTAATATCATTATGTAGTTTAATAAAAGAATCTATTATTTCTTCTTGTCCACCATAATTTAAGCAAACATTTAAAGTACAACTACTATTCTTGCTAGTTTTCTTGGTAATATCTTCCATTGCATCAAGTACATCGCTTCGAAGGCCTTCTCTTCTTCCACTAAACACAACTCTTACTCCTTCTTCTCCAAGTCTTTTTAATCTGTTTTTACAGTAGTAAACTAGTAAATCCATAATAAATGATACTTCTTCTACACTTCTTTTAAAATTATCAGTTGAAAAAGCATATACTGATAAATACTTTATACCAATTTTTTTGGCATGTAATGCTAATGTTTCTAAAGTTTTGGCACCATATTTATGTCCATAACTTCTTTTTTCGCCTTTTTCCTTAGCCCATCTTCCATTACCATCCATTATAATTGCTACGTGGGTTGGCACTTTTTTCATATAATCACCAATTTAATTATATCAAACATTAAAAATTATAAACACGTAAACAATTAATTTGTAAGTAATAAATACAATTTGATGTAGTGAAAGCAATAAAAATGAATAATGAAACACTAGCCCTTAACAAAGACTAGAGGTGAGTTGTAACAAAAAAAGATATTTTTATAAATTTTTTCTATTAGTTTTTAATAGCCTTTTTTGTTGTTCTATAGATAAAAATTGACTATCTTGACCAATCCCAAAATAAGATTCATTTAAACTGTTTGCTCCATTTTGATAGTTCATTTTGTTTCTTCTTATTCCCAAAAGTGCTTCTAATTCTTTATCAGAATAGCTATCATAACAAATACTAAATAAATTATCCAGCAAAGAAACTTCACCAATTGATAACGTTTCTCTTAAACTTTTAATTTTCTCAAACATATCAGGATCTAAATCATACATTAGCATTCCTTTTTGAATTAGAAGTTCTTCTGAATCATCGTCTCCTATTTTTGGATGAAATTCATTTCTGAAAGAAATTAGTTTATCCCATACTCTTTCAGATAAAAATACTCGAAGTTTATCTTCATTACCCTTGCCAGCTTGAAAGACTCCCATAGATTTTCTATATTCAAAAGTATAACTTTTTGGATCATATTTATTATTTGAAATTACATGTTTAATAAATCCATCCCAATTATCCAAAGGCATTATATCAATAGTTTCTTTATAATTTCCAGAAGAGATATTAACACCAAATGTTTTTCCATCTCTAAGTATTATCAAAGTAATTTTTCCATTATTAGGGACATCACAATTTATTAATGGATGACATATACATCTGATCCCATTCTGAGAATCCATTGAGCATTCAAATAAAAATTCTCCACTTAATTTTATATTATTTCTACTTTCATATTTAAATTCAATATTACTAAACCACTGAACAAATAATGCATTTCCACATTCCATATCAATAAAACCAGATAGTTTAGCAATATCATAACTAGCTTCTAATAAACTATTATTATAATTTGCAGCAATCATAACTTTTCCATTATCAAAATGTAATTCACCAACTACATTCATATCTTTATTAAATATTTTAATTCTAGAAAAATCATCAATGTTAGTAGCATTCTCTAACGTAAGACCAAAAGCGTTTAAAAATATTCTAGCAGCACAAGTATTTTGTGCCAAAGTTAAGTACTTTTCATGCATTATTGCAAAACCTCCCTCATTTAGTTATTTATTGTAACACATATATTTTTATTTTTACAATTTTTTAAATTATCACTCACAATCGTCCTTTCTTTTTACACACCAAAAAAACAATTCCATTTCTAGAATTGCTATTTATTAATAAATTGAACCAAAGTTTAACCAGATCCTTTAATGGTGCCGAAAAGAGGACTTGAACCCCCAACCTACTGATTACGATTCAGTTGCTCTACCAATTGAGCTATTTCGGCATTTTAAAGTAAAAAAAAATTAATTAATGGTGCTGAATAACTGAATTGAACAGTTCTTTAGTGCTTACCATGCACTCGTTCTACCACTAAACTAAATCAGCAGTTATTCATTCATTAATTAACTTGAAGGTACAAAATAGAATCTACAAGTAACTTTTTCATTACTTGTTAGAGAAAATTCTCTATTAGTACTATCATATGAATAATAACAATCAGATGAACTATTTGTATCACATGTTATTGTACAATCAGTTCTTGTATCATCAAAATTATAACCAGTTGGTATAGTATATATTCTTGTAAATCTTCCGGCACCAGTTTGTTTATATAACTTAATATTAATATCGCCAGAGCCATTATCGAAATCGCCAACATAATTAGCTAGAATACTATATGGTTCTGTATTATGATAATAAGCATAAACTGTTTTAGTACTTAGTACTAGAGTAACTAAGAAAATAACAATTGCTCCAAATATGAAAGCTTCTTGTCTTTTTAAACTTTTATTTTTTTCCCTTCTAGCCATAACACTGCCTCTTTCAATTCTATCTAGTTAATTACTTTAGTAATTCCCTATTTCTACTGTAATTATATTATAGCCATTTTTAATTGTAAAGGAAATTTCCGAAATATGTTTACACTTGACACATTTTGTCGTAAAGTGTAAAAACAATTATTTTTTACTTGCTAAAAAAAGTTTAATGCTTTCTAGTTCACTCTTCATAACATTTACACCAGCATCGTATACTTCCTGTAACTTTTCCTTGTTTCTTTCTATTCTTTTAACATTTAAATTGCCTTCTGGTCTAATAACAAATATCTCTTTTTTATTCTCAAGTTCTGCAATTACTTTGAGACTATCATTATAATTTATATATCTATTTTTCATTGTATTGACAAATTTTGGATAATTTTTATATTTTTTACTTGCTCTATTAATAATTCCATCATTGTATGGTGTTTTTATAAATCCTTTTGGTTGTGTAAGCACTACAATTATTTTATCAAAGTCCATGTCTAAAGCCTTTTTAATTGGGATACTGTCTCCTACTGCACCATCTAAATACATTTTTCCATTAATTTCTACTGGTTTGGCTAATATTGGCATTGCAGATGAAGCTCTCAATACTTCCATATCCTTTATACAACTATTTATTTTAATATATTCGGCTTCTCCACTTGCCATATTGGTGACAGTTGCATAAAAATTCTTCTTACTATTAATAAACGCTTCATCGTCAAATTTATCAAGCTTGGTATTTAACTTATAATATGCAAAGTTTTTATTAACTATATTTCCGGTAAATAAATATGATAATAATCCTATATACCTTACATCTTTACAGTATTTTTTATTATATCTAATTGCTCTTCCTATTTGATGAGAACAATAATTAGCTCCAAATAATGCCCCAGCAGATACTCCTATTACTGCGTCTAATTCAATATTGTTTTCCATTAATACATCTAATACTCCTGCTGTAAATAGTCCTCTCATTGCGCCACCTTCAAGTACTAGGCATGCTTTACTCATATTACCACCACTTCTATTATAACACATTTAATGAAAACAAAAAAATGTCCATATGGACATTTATATTGCATTTATGGTGGCTCCAGCGGGAATTGAACCAGCGACACAAGGATTTTCAGTCCTCTGCTCTACCGACTGAGCTATGAAGCCAAAATGGCGGTTCGTACGGGATTTGAACCCGTGATCTTCTGCGTGACAGGCAGACGTCATAGGCCTCTAGACTAACGAACCAAATGGTTGCGGGAGAAGGATTTGAACCTTCGACCTTCGGGTTATGAGCCCGACGAGCTACCAAACTGCTACCATCCCGCGATACTGTTAAAAAAATGGCGGAGGAAAAGGGATTCGAACCCCTGCGCCGGTTACCCGACCTTCCGGTTTTCAAGACAGGTCCCTTAAACCAGACTTGGGTATTCCTCCATTTCAAAAGGACAAAATGATTATAACACGTAAGAAATGGGGATGTCAACCTAATTTAAGTAAAAAACATGTGCAAAAACTATTGAAATTCTTGGAAAAAGACGATATAATCTAAATTGTCTTAATTATTTAAGACCGTGCCTGCCCAAGTGGCGGAATAGGTAGACGCACAGGACTTAAAATCCTGCGAGATTTAAACCTCGTGCCGGTTCAAGTCCGGCCTTGGGCACCATCTTAGTAAACAACGGACCTTTAGGTTCGTTTTTTTTATGTGATTATGTTATAATTATTAAGGTGATAGTATGAGCAAAGTTGGATTAGTTTTGGAAGGCGGAGGCATGAGGGGAATGTGGACCGCTGGAGTTCTAGATGTATTCTTAGATAACAATTTAGAATTTGATGGAATTTTTGGAGTATCTGCCGGAGCTTTGTTTGGAGTAAACTATTATTCTAAACAAAGGGGAAGAGTTATTAGATACAGTAAAAGATTTTGTAAAGACCAAAGATACATGGGGGCTTTATCATACATATTTACTGGTAATGCTATTAACAAAAACTTTGCTTATTATCGAGTAAGTAATGAATTAGATCCATTTGATGATGAAACATATATGAAAAATCCAGGAAGTTTTTATGCAGTAGTAACTAATATGAGGACAGGAGAAGCTGAATATAAAAAAATTAATAGTTGTTTAAAAGAAATGGAAACATTAAGGGCGTCATCTGCTGTGCCTCTTTCTATTAAACCAGTAAAAATTGGCAATGATTTGTATCAAGACGGAGCAGTTAGTGATAGTATACCAGTATTGAAGTGCAAAGAAATGGGCTTTGAAAAAATAGTGATTGTATTGACAAGACCAATTGAGTATAGAAAACCAGAGTTAGATGATAAGACTGTAAAGAAAATAGAGAAAAAATTTAAAGATTATCCTAAATTTGTTGAGAGCATGAAAAATAGAGCTAAAACATATAACAAAACTTTAGATATCATAGTAGATATGGAAAGTAAAAAAGAAGTATTTGTCCTAAGACCATCAAAACCTTTAGATATAAAACTAATTGAAAGAGATGAAAGTGTAATTCAAAAAATGTATGAATTGGGGATGGCCGATGCTCAAAAGATTATTCAAGATTTAAAAAAATATCTTTGCAGTTAATAACTTTACTTTTTACTGTTCATAGACTATAATTAACATAGTAGAATAGGAAAAGAAAGCAAAATGATCAATAAAGATACTAGAAATGCATATCGTAAAAAATTGATTAGCCTATCATTAGTAATAGGTGTTTTTGCTTTGCTTGCAGTAGTTAGTTGGAAAGCTGTAGATGCTTATTATAATACTATTAATACATTAAGTATATTTGCTGGAAGAGTTGGCGACTTTGATACTGGAGAAGGGGATATTAATGCAATAGTTTATAAGTTAAAAGATGATAAATATGTTAAAATTAATTCTGTTCCTGCAATGGGTTACTCTTTGAATAAAGTGTCATGTACTACTACATGTGACACAAATTCTTTATCAGCATGTTATTATTCTTATAATGCCACAACTAAGAAAATAACTTTAACTAGCAATAAAAAAGTTACTTGTAAGTTTTATTTCAATCCAGATATAACAAGTGATATTAACGTTAATATCTTATTAGAGGATTCAGAGGGAACTTATACTTATGGTAATAAACATTATAGATTATCAAATATTATTCCTGCTTATGGATATGAATATTTATCTGGAACATGTGATAATGGAGTAACACCAACATTTAATGCTACAACAAGAAAATTTACAGTGGTAACAGGAAGCAAAACTACATGTACTGCGTATTTCACCAGTAAAGGAGATGCCGACATTATTGTAAATGTTTATGTTCAAGAAGAAATTGGCGAATATGTATATAAATATGTTGAAGCTATTCCCGCAAATAACACATATGTTTTATCAACCCATAGAACTAGTTCTTGCACGACAAATAGAGGAACTACAGGAACAGCACCAACATATGTTAATGGGTATATAAATGTAAATTCAACCGAAAGAGAAACATGTAACGTTTATTTAGATTTAGCTGTCTAATAAATACTTTTTTCTATATATTATAGTATTTATGGTATAATAGAAATATCTTGCTGATTTAGTTTAGTGGTAAAACGGATGCATGGTAAGCATCAGAGAACTGTTCAATTCAGTTATTCAGCACCATTTATTTTGGAAAGAAGGGATAATATGGGACTAATACCAAAAAGTCTATTTAGTGAATTGAACGGAAAAAATGTAACAATCAATGTTGCATTTAGAGAAGGGAATGAAGTGCTTAAAGGAAAAGTAACTGATCTTATTATTGATACAGGTGAACATTTCATTTTTTTAGACAATAATATATTAGTTAATATTAAGTATATAAAATCAGTTGAAATAAACAAATAGATTTGTTTAACTTTATAATAATTGGTTTCTTAGATTTATAAGAACCTTTTATTGCCGAAATAGCTTAACTGGTAGAGCAACTGAATCGTAATCAGGAGGTTGGGGGTTCAAGTCCTCTTTTCGGCACCATAAAATCAATCAATCAGAAATGATTGATTTTTATTTGCATTTTCCAAGTTATTAATATATAATAACCATCCGAAAAGGAAGGCGGTTTTTATGAAAAACGTAATACAATATGGAACTATTAGTCCAGAAGAAAAAAAGATTATATTTAAAACTTATATGAACTATTTATTTGAAAGAGGTTATGACTTTGAAATTAATCATGTTTATGGTGATATGGCTTGGATATCATTAACATGTTCTCAATTAGGTTTAACTTTAGAATTGGAATTGGATTCCAGTTTATCATCTAGCTGCCTTATGGCTCATACACCTGAGCGTAGTTTTATGGTCAATAGTTTAGATTATTTGATGAAAGAAACAGTTGAAAAAACTGAAAACATTACTCAATCTGATACTCATCATATGTAAAACATTTAGTAAATACTTAAGAGGCTTTAATTCAATTTAAAGACATAATTTCTATTATGTCTTTTTTATGTTATAATAGGCATATAGTTTATGGAAGTGATTTAATGGAAAAAGTTCAAGTAAATGATGTTTTTAAAAAACTTTTACAAGACGAAAACTTTAAAAAGAAGTATTTCTTATTTTTTTTAGATAGGTTTGTGTATCAAACCGCTGATGTTGAAGGCGATTTGGATGTAGAAAAAAGAAAAAAATTAATTTCTAATCTTTTGGAAGCATTCAATTATATTATTGATAATAATAGTCCAAGATTATCTCCATACGATATTATTGATGTTGCTAATATAATTAATAGAGACAGTGGAATTGAAGGGATTAGAAAAACACATGTTAGTCCTGGCGAATTTGCCACTTGGGAAGTAGCTAATGCTGCGGATATTTTACCTTCGCTTTACAATTTATCAAATAATTATATGCGTGTGTGGGATTTAAGAGACCCATATGAAAGAGAAGCGGTTTTTCATATTGAATTAATGCGTATTCATCCATTTGAAGACGGCAATAAAAGAACTGCAAAATTATTTACAAATGCCCACTTGATTAAGCAAAATTTTCCACCTATAATTATGAGTGAAAATGAAACTAAAGAGTATTATGAATATATAAATAAATATGATGTTGATGGTTTAACTAATTTTATAAAAAACAAATCAAAAGAAGAATTATCATCAGCAATTAGTTTGTATAAAATGCTTCACGATGTGCCAAGCACTGATAGTTATGTAGATGGTATGGGAAATGATGGAAAACAACGATAAGATAAAAGCTCCTTGCCATGTGGCAATAATAATGGATGGTAATGGGAGATGGGCAACTAGCAGAGGAAAAAAGAGAAGTGCAGGTCATAAACAGGGAGCAAAAACCTTAGAGCAAATCGCAATATATGCAAATAAAATCAATATTAAATATTTATCCGTATATGCATTCTCAACAGATAATTTTAAACGAAGTGCTGAGGAAGTAGGCTTTCTCATGGACTTATTAATATATTATTTTAATAATAAATTAGTAAAATTATCTAAAGAGGGTATAAGAGTTATTATTAGTGGAAGAAAAGACCATTTAAGAAATGATGTTTTAGAATCTATTGATAATATTCAAAAGATAACTAAAGATAATGATAGATTAGTTTTAAATATCTGTTTAAATTATGGAGCACAAGAAGAGATAGTCGATGCATCATTAAAGATAGCAAATGATTTAGAAAGCAAAAAAATAACTAGAGATAGTATAAATAAAGATAGTTTTTATAAATATTTATATCAAGATTTACCCCCAATAGATATATTAATAAGAACTGGTAAAGAACATAGATTAAGCAATTTTATGCTATACCAAGCGTCTTATGCTGAAATATATTTTTCTGATTCATATTTTCCGGATTTTAACGAAAAAGAATTAGATAGTATAATTGAAGACTTTTCTAAAGTAGAAAGACGCTACGGGGATGTTAAAAGAATTGAAAAATAAGATTAAATATTTTATAATTTAAATAGGATGTGATATTTAGTGGATCGAAGGACATTAGTAGAATTTGTTGTTGCTTGGTTTTTAGTTTTATTAGCAGCAGTGGTAATAATATTACCAATATTTAATATTAGTAATATTAAGAATGTATTTGTATTTATTATTTCCTTCTATGGAATTATTCATATCATAAAAAACTCATTTATATTGAAAAGTCAAGATTATTCAGGGTTTAGAACTGCCGCGGCTTCGTTAGTAGTACTTATCATATTATTATTTTTAGATGTTAATGATTCACCTTGGAATTTAGCATTAGTTCTATTCATATGGGTAATACTAATGAGTTTAACTAAGTTAAAAGAAAGTGATTATTATCATGATCGTGCAAATAAATTATGGGAACTAAACATAGTTAATTTAATACTATTTATTGTAACAGGAATACTAGCATCTATTAGTTTAAATTATTATGGAGATGTTCAAATAATAGTATTGGGATTCTTTTTCTTAATAAATGCAATTTTAGAATTAATGGATCCTTTAGCAGCATATTTAATAACAAAAAAATAGCATCAATGATGCTTTTTTTATGCATATTATTATTCTTTTTCTTCATATAATTAGAATGAACAAGAAAGGATTAATATATGGAAATATTAAAAGTATCTAGTAAATCAAACCCCAGTAAAGTTGCCGGAGCAATAGCAAGTATTTATCGGGAAAAGGGGAGTGTAGAAATTCAAACTATTGGAGCTGGTTCATTAAATCAAGCAATTAAAGCTATTGCTATTTGTAGAGGTTTTGTTGCTCCTACTGGAGATAACTTAGTAGTTATCCCGGCATTTAATGATATTTTAATAAATGGTGAACAAAAAACAGCAATTAAATTAATTGTGGAAGCAAAATAAAAAGACTATAAGTCTTTTTTTATTTGCTAAATACAAAGAATGCTATATAAAGTGAAGTAAGAATAATTGCTGCAGCTATTAAGAAAATAGTTGTAAATCCGGCTTTTTCTAAATTAGCTAAATAATTATCTTCATCAGTTGTTCCTTTAAACGTAGGATTAGCTAATACTAATTTAGGCCCCCGGCTTTGTTCCATTGAACTTGAATGATTATTAATAACATTTTGAATAACTTGACTAGTTTTAGATTCTATATAAATTGGATCATAAGATTTATATATAGGTATTCCTAATTGAAACAATTCTGTTTCGTCAACTTCTTCGCCTTTAAGTCTTCTATCTTCGTTTTCTAAATATCTTTGAACATAAGCCTCGATAAATTTTACATCGCCGTCTGTTAACTCAGGCTTAGGAAATAATTCTAGTAAGTATATAATTCTATAAATGTTTCTTGGCTTAAGTAAAAATAAATTATTATTTAATTCATATAATTTAACTGTTTGCAAAGGTAATACATAAGTAGTATCATCTTTGAAATAAAGAGTATTATTATGTATTTGAAAGTTTTGTAATGATTCATATGTTGGTTTTATTTGATTTAAATATAATTCATTAGTCATAACCTATACTCCTATTATGATTATATTGTATCAAAATGATTAATAAAATACAATTGTTTTTCTTTTACAATTAGTGTATTATAAGTGCAGTGATGAAGTATGAATATTTTAGATGAAAAATTTGTTACTTGGCTATCTAATAAAAAGGGTGAAGATGAAAGTATGCTTAAATTTCGTCTTAATTCATTAAAAAAATTTCAAGAATTAGATAATCCCTCTTTTGGACCAAAGATAAATATAGATTTTAATAATATTAATTATTATAAAAGTGATATAAAAAAAGTAGAAGATACTTGGGATAATGTTAATAAAGATATTAAGAATACTTTTTCTTCTTTGGGTGTAATAGACGCTGAAGAAAAGTATTTAGATGGTGTTTCTAATCAATATGAGAGTGAAGTTTTTTATCACAAAAATAAAACTAATAAAGATATTATATTTATGAGTAGTGATGAAGCTTTAAAGAAACACCCTGATTTATTTAATAAGTATTTTAATAATTTAGTTAAATATGATGAAAATAAATATACTGCTTTAAATGGAGCATTATGGAGTGGCGGTTCATTTATTTATATACCTCCTAGAACCAAATTAGATCGTCCTTTACAATCTTATTTCCGCATTGACTCAGAAGCCTTAGGCCAATTCGAAAGAACAATTATCATCGTCGATGATTATTCCGAATTAGAGTATATTGAAGGTTGTACTGCCAAAAGCTATTCTAAGTCTAGTTTGCATGCTGGAGTAGTAGAAATTTACGTAGGAAAGCATGCTAAATGTAGATATTCTACAATTCAAAATTGGTCAACTGATGTCTATAATTTGGTTACAAAAAGAGCTATAGTCGATGATTATGGCCAAATGGAATGGATAGATGGAAATATAGGTTCTAATGTAACTATGAAATATCCTAGTTGCATTTTAAAAGGAGATTATTCTAAGGGTAATAGTTTATCTATTGCTTATGCTAAAAATAACCAATCTTTAGATGCCGGTGCTAAAATGATTCACTTAGGTAAAGGAACTAAAAGCAATATTGTTAGCAAGAGTATTGCTGCTTTAGGAGGAATAAGCAACTATAGGGGATTAGTTAGAATAACTAGCGGTGCTTTGCATAGCAAAGCTCAGGTTAAATGTGATACACTAATTTTGGATGATATTTCTTCTAGCTCAACATTTCCCAAAAATATAATTGAAAACAATTCTTCTATTATAGAACATGAAGCTACTATATCAAAAGTAAGTGAAGAGAAACTTCAATATTTAATGAGTAAAGGATTGAGCGAAGATAAAGCCAAGGAACTAATTGTCATGGGCTTTATCTCTGATTTTAAAAAGGAATTGCCAATGGAATACGCTGTAGAATTAAATAGATTAATAAAAGATTAATAATTACCAAACTTATTAAGTTTGGTAATTATTTTTTGTTTAATTTGTATAATAACGAATCACTTTTTATAACTAAAATTCTAAAAATTGGTAATTAGGTGTTATTAATTATATATGATATTTTTATCATGAAAGGAGGTTTCATGGTGAATAATGTTATATTAGTTGGTAGATTAACTAGCAATCCAGAAATAATAGAAATTGAAGGAAATAAAAAAGTTACAAGTGTTCTTTTAGCAGTCAATCGTAATTTTAAAAATGCCGATGGATTATATGATACTGATTTTATAAGGTGTATTTTATGGAATAATATAGCTTCTTCAACAACAGAGTATTGTCGTGTTGGCGATGTTATAGGCATAAAGGGAAGACTACAATCAAGTAAATATGAAGATGAGAATAAAAAGACTCATTATATAGTTGATGTAGTTGCCGAAAGAGTAACATTCTTATCAACTAATAAAAAACAAGAAGTAGTAAATGATAGTGAGGATAGAAATGCTAAAGCGGATGAATAATTCGCTTTTTTAATTATTATAATTAAGTAAGGAGATAATATGAAGTTCTTTAAATATTTGGGTATTGCCTCTATTTTTGTGTTCTGTTTTTATTGGACCGAGAGATTAAGTAATGTTGTAATGGAAAGAAGTGCTTTAGTTAAAGAAATAAATCAAAAGAGCGGGTTTTACGAAATATCTCCCATCAGTGCCATTATTGATTCTGAATACATAATTCCTGGTTTAAATGGCTATGCTGTAAATGTTTTAAATAGTTATGATAATATGCGATATATTAATGCATTTAATTCTTCTTATTTAGAATATGACATTATTAAACCTAGTTTAAGTTTAGAAAATAATAAAGATAAAGTAATTAAAGCTGGTATAAAAAATAAAAATAGTGTTGCTATAGTTGTTAAAAATAATATAGATGTATTAAATTATTCTGAAGAAAAGAATATTAAGATAGATAGATTAATTGTAGAGAATAATTTTCAAAAGGAGACTAAATGTGAACAAATTAATAATGATTTTGAAAATTATTCTCAAGTAGAAACGCTTCTTAAAACCTATGGCTTAAACAAAGAGTTATGCTTTATTGATAGTGGTTTAAGAGATAAATGTTTAAAAGATGAGAAATATTTATTTACATGTGGAATTGAATTAACTACTTCTAATTTGGCTGTAGTAAAAAGTAGCATTGAAAAGGGATCAATTATATGTATAGATGATGGAGTTAAATTGTCAGATTATAAAATTATGCTTAGGCAAATATATTATCAGGATTTGAATATAGTCTTCTTAAGCGACCTTATAAAAGAAGAAAGAGATTGATTTTTTCCTCTTTTTTTGGTATAATTTCATCTAGAAAAAGAACTTTTTAGAAAGAGTGATTAAATGAGCAAAATAAAGATTTTTGGCTTGGGAGGGCTTGCTGAAAATGGAAAGAATTGTTATGTAATTGAGATAGATAACGATATCTTTGTTTTTGATTGTGGCTTAAAATACGCTAGTTCTAATCTTTTGGGTATTGATTATATAATGCCTGATTTTAATTATTTAGAGAATAATAAAAATAGAATTAAAGGTATATTTATAACTCATGGTCATAGTGAAAATATGGGTAGTATTGCTGATTTAAATGGAATGTTACCAGAGATTAAAATATATGCAACTAAGTTTACTAAATTTGTTTTAGAAGAGCATGGTATAGATGAAAAAAGTATTATAGAAATAAAACCACATAAAAAAATAACTTTCGATAAAAATATATCTATATTTCCAATTTCAGTATCTCATAGCATCCCCGATGCTGTAATGTTTGTTATTAATACTCCAGATGGAGCAATTTGTTATACTGGAGACTTTGTGATAGATCCAGCGATGCTTGGGGCTTATGACATGGATTTGGGGAAAATAGCATATGTAGGTAAACAAGGAGTTTTATGCTTAATGTGTGAATCTTCATTTTCAGAAAGAAAAGGGCATACTTCACCAAATCATCGCTTAGAAGATTATTTTAAAGATGTTTTAAAACATAACGAAAAAAGAATATTATTTTCTTTATTACCATATCATTTATATACAATAACAGATATATTTAATGCTGCGAGAAATACTCATCGTAAAATAGTTATAATGGGTAAAAGATTACAAAATGTAGTTAATTTTGCTATTAAAGAAAAATATTTAAATGTTGAAGAGGGTATAATTGGTGATTTATCTAATATTAATGATGATAATGTTATATTGTTAATTTGTGATGAAAGAGCAAACCCTTTTGCAAATATTAGTAAAATATTACATGGTTATGATAAGTATATTACTAGTAAAAATACGGATACTATAGTGTTTGCTGAGCCAAGATATGATAGTAATGAAAAGGCTTTAGTTAAATTAGAGAATGAATTAGCTAAGTTTGGCTGCAATATAATTAATTTACCTAGTGATAAAATAATATTACATCATCCATCTAGTGAAGATATAATGTTAATGATTAAATTAATTCAACCAAAATATTATATGCCTGTAAAGGGAGAATACCGTTATATGGTAAATAATGCTAATTTGGCTAGTAATTTAGGTATACCTAAAGAAAATGTCATCTTAAAACAAAATGGTGATGTAGTGACAATAGAAGACGGTGCCCTAATTGAAGATTATAGTCAAGTAAAAGTAAATGATGTGTTAATTGACGGAAAGTCTTCTGAAGACATTGGTGAGTTAGTAATTAAAGATAGAGAAATGCTTTCTGAAAATGGTATAGTTCTAATTAGTGCGACTATATCTAAGAAAGATAAAGTCCTACTTGTAGGACCCGAGGTAACTTCTAGAGGATTTATCTATGTAAAGGATTCAGCAGACTTAATTGCTGAAATTAAAAGTATTTGTGAAAAGATTATAGAAAGAAATATTACACCAACTTTTGTAGATTATAATAAAATTAAAGTTGAGATTAGAGAAGAGTTGAGCAATTATCTATATCATGAAACTGAATGTAAACCAATGATAATTGCTGTAGTTCAAGAAGTATAAAAATACCATTAGTATAATACTTTAAGGTTGACATTTATTAAACTATTTATTATACTAATGGAGTAATGCCCAATTAGCTCAGTCGGTAGAGCGCACGGCTGTTAACCGTTAGGTCGTAGGTTCGAGTCCTACATTGGGCGCCATTTAAAAAATAAGTAAATCGAGAGATTTACTTTTTTTTATAAAAAAAACAAGTGATATTATTCACTTGTTAGAACTCTAGCTCTTCCTTTACCTAAAGTTTCCATATCATATTTAACACTATTGTCAAATTTAACCATAGGCAAGTCAAATTCATCATTAAGATAAATAACCATATTACTATATATTCTTATAGCTTTATCGTAGTCTTCATAAATAATTGCCTCGACACAAGGAATAATAAAGTGTTCAACTAATCCTTGAGCAAATAAAGCATTATTATCTTCTTCAATAATTCTTCTACTAATTAATGGTCCAATAAAGTCATATTCTAATAACATGTTTAAATATTCTGGGTGTTTTTTTAAATAGTTATCTCTGAAATCTCTTAGAGAAACTAATAATTGACAATCATCATCATATCCTAATATGTCACAAAGAATAGTAGTTATATAACATCCTGATGGTGTATAATCGCCTTTATCTTTTTCAACAGCCTTAAATTTAGGACATGCATCAAATCCCATTCGAACGTCTTTATGTTCTCTTTCGCAATAGTACATTGTTTCTCCCCACATATTTTTGTATTTTTTATCAAAATCAATTCCAACGCAGTTTGCACATTTTCTTTCCATAAAAACTTTCCCTTTCCTTGTATAAATATTATAAAATGAATTCTTTTTTTGTCAACAAAATTATTTATATGGTATAATTAATTCGGTGATAACATGAATGGGGAAACATTATCTTTGATTGATATTTATGGAGAAGATTTAACTGCTAAAGAATATATTACAGATCCAGCGATAGCAAGAGATGAAGAAATTAAAGCTTGTATATTAATATTACTAACACCCGAAAAGAGTGCCTTATTGGTAGGTAAAGCCGGCATTGGTAAAACAGCAATAGTTGAAGGATTAGCATATCGTATTCAAAAGGGAATGGTTCCAGATGCCTTGAAAGGCTGGTCTGTTATTAAGATGAACGTAGCTAGTTTATTAGGAACTGCTACTAATGAAAAAGATACGCAAAGTAAATTAGATGTTATTGTTAGGGAAATAGCTAAAAGAGAAAAGACAATTCTATTTATTGATGAAACACATTTATTGATTAATAAAAGTGGCGGAGTAGACTTTGCTAACCTATTAAAACCAAGTTTAGATCGTGGTTTAATAAAAATGATTGGTGCAACTACGTCTGAAGAATACGAAACATATATTTTACGAGATAGAGCATTTTTAAGAAGATTTCAAAAAGTTGAAGTTTTAGAAGCAGATAAACCTACAGTAGTGCGAATATTAATGGGAACAATTCCTAAGCTAGAAAAACAAATAGGAGTTAAAATTAATTATCAACCATTTCAAATAGAAAAATTTATGAAATTTATTGTTGAAATGACAGATGAATATAAAAGGATCTACGAAATATCATCTAGATATCCAGATATATGTTTGACTATAGTTTCTAATGCGTTTACCTATGCTTTATATGATAACGAAAAAGTAGTTAAAACAAAACATTTTTATAAAGCAATATGTAACGCTAAGAGCATATATGATGATGTTAAAATAAAAGAAATAGAAAGATTTAAAGAGACTTTTAGTGATTTAATAGTAGCGGAAAATGTTAATTTAAATGATAAAGACTAGAAATAGTCTTTTTTATTGCAATATCTATCAATTTTTGGTATAATAATCCTACGTTTATGGCGGAATTGGTGAAGTGGTTAACACGCCGGATTGTGGCTCCGGTACGCAAGGGTTCGATCCCCTTATTTCGCCCCATTTGGTTAATTAGTCGCTTAACGCGACTTTTTATTTTTAAACTTTTTATAGACATTTATTTATTTTTTTTATACAATAAATATTAATTATTATTAGGAGGGTTTATGAGATATATTGATTTTGATGGTGTTATGTTAGATACAACAGATTTATTATTTGAAGAATGGTATAAACTTCCTAATGTAGAAGAATTAACTGAAAAAGATAAAATTGAATATGTTCGCACAGCTAATTGGGAGTATATTATTCATAATTCTCCGGTAATAAATGATTCACTTTATATCTTAAAGCATACGAATCCTGAAAAATCAGCTATATTAACAACAGTTTATTCTTTAGAAAATGAAGGATGCGCTAAAGTGAAATATATGAGAAATGATGGAATAAAACAAAGAATAATACTTGTTCCTTGGATGTTAAGGAAAAGCGATATTGTTAATCCTTTTGGGCATATCCTAGTTGATGATAATATTCGTAACTTAGATGATTGGTTCCAAGGTGGAGGCTATCCTATGTTCTTTGATTTAAAAGGAACAAATACTGATGGATGGGGATTACCAAACGAAAAAGGATATCAAAGAGTAAGAAGAATAGATGAAAAAATACGTAGGCAAAAAAATATGTAAAATTATGCCAAATGGTATTTAAATAAAAAAATATTTTGTTATAATTATAATTGGGGATAAGGTGATCACCATGAAGGTATGTATAACAAAAAGAAATTATAAAGGTTGGACTTAATATAGGTGCCACCTTTTTTTAGTGGGAGGTAAAATGGAAACTGAGGAATTAATAAGGAATATTCTTTTGTTTATTCAAAAAGAAAGAACTTTAGAACAAGTATGTTTGGAATTCGGCTTGCATGAATATGAAGTTTTTGATTTAATTTATCAAGCTAGAGAAAGTGGAAATAATATTGTTTATAGAAAAGAACAAGACGATATTTATATGATTAATCAAGGAGATATAGAATTCCGTGACAAAAATACATATAATTTTGAAACGAATGATGCTAATGAATTTAAATTTATTGCTGTATCTGATACTTTATTTGGAAGTAAAAGTCAACAATTATCTATTTTGAATGATATTTATCAAAAGGGATATGAAATGGGATATGATAATGTTATCTTATGTGGGAATATTTCTGCTGGTATATATCCTATAACTGATAGATATAAAGAAACATTATTTTTAGATGATACTTATGAACAAATAGAGTATATTAGTAAATTTTTCCCTAAAATAGAAGGAATGACAACTTATTTTATAACTGGTAAAAATGATGATAAGCATATAAAAAAATATAAAGTAGATATAGGCAGAAGAATTGCTGATAAAAGAAGTGATATGGTTTATTTAGGACCAAAGTCATGTGATTTATTAATTGATAAAGTTAGAGTTCAATTATTGAGTAGCCAACTTGCTAAAACATATACATCTTCATATAGAACACAACAACAAATAGATTCTTATCGTAGTGAGGATAAACCAGATATCTTAATAATGGGCGGATTATTACAAATGGAAAAATACTATTATCGAAATGTTCATTGTTTATCTGTTCCATCTGTTTGTGCCACTACTAAAGAAATGAATGATAAAAGATATGCTAATACTGTTGGAGCTTGGTATGTAACTGTTAGAACTAATGAAAAAGGTTTATTAGATAGTTTTACAGCATTTAATTCTCCATATTATACAACTGATAAAAATGATTATACAAAAGCAAAGAAACTGGATATAAAAGATAATCCTAAAAAACTAGTTTTAATTAAAGGAGAGGAATTGAATGGCTGATATAGATACTACAAGAGAATACGTAAACAAAGTTTATAGATATATGAAACATAATATGAGTGTTGAAACATTTATGGAAAAATTACATTATAATAGAAATGAATTAAATGCTTTAATGGAATTATGTAGAATATATGGAAAAGATATATCTATGGAAGTTGAAGATGGAACCTTAGTATTTAAAAGGAAAACAGTTAAGAAGAATTTAATTCAAAAGCCTAGTAGAAATGCTGAAGAATTAAATCATAATGAAATTTGTGTTGTTTCTGATACTCATTTTGGTAATATTCATCAACAATTACATTTATTAAATGAAATATATGAAGAGGCTTATAAAAGAGGAATTAAAACTGTTTTACACATTGGTGATGTTGTTGATGGTAATTATCCAAATAGACCTGAGAGCCCAAGGCAACAATTCTTGCATGGCTTTGATGAACAAGCTGGTTATGTAGTAGATATGTATCCTGAAATAAATGGAATGACAACTTATTATATTTTAGGCAGTCACGATGAAACTCATTATAAAAATGGACAAGCAACAGTTAATAGTTGGATTTCGAGAGTAAGAAAGGATTTGGTTTATTTAGGACAAGATACAGGAGAGTTTAGTTTTGACGGTGTAAAAGTTCTTTTAGACCATCCAGGAGGAGGTTCTTCTAAATCAGTTTCTTATAATCCTCAACAAAGAATAGAAAAATTAGAGTCACATAATAAACCAAAAATATTATTAATTGGTCATTATCATAAGAGTTATACATTCTTATATCGTAATGTTCAATGTGTATTAACTCCAGCATTATGTGATATTACACAATTCCAAACAAAAAAAGGTTTATCTAATGCTCTAGGTGGATACTTCTTAGATGTTTATTCTGATAAAAAAGGTCATATTCAATATTTTGAAGCTGAAGAAATGGCTTTCGATCACCGAGATGTATGGGATGAAGCTGGAAAAGATATGAAAAAAGTTAGAAAATTAGAAATAAAAGATAGTATATATTAAAAAAGTAGAAATGGTTATCTACTTTTTTGTTTGACTTTTTATTTATCTATTTATAATAAAACATATTAAAGGAGGAATACTGGACTGCATTATACATGCTTTAGGTAAATAAGATATGTAAAAGATATTGGAATTTTAGACTGTTTAAAAGTTGCACATAACTATTCCTAGATTATCTGATGCTTTATTAGTAAAAAAAGTATATATATGTGGAAAGACTATCGTTCCTCCGAATAAAAAGATTAAGACTAGTTCTCGAGGAGTAGAGAAGTGGGTTCCTTGGGAATATTATGAGAATCCAGTTGAAATAGCCCAAAAACTAAAACCTAAAGGAGTTCAAATCATTTCTGACGAAGTAGCAGACAATAGTATTGATTATCGTGAATTTTATCCTTCTTCACCAGTATGTTTTATTCTTGGAAGAGAATATGATGGAGTTTCTCAAGAATTGCTTAATCTATCAGATGCAATTATTCATCTTCCTTTATTAGGCATGTGTAATTCAATAAATGGATCAACTGCAGCCAGCGTGATTTTATATGATACATATAACAAAATAAACGAAATGAAAAAAACGCTTTAAGCGTTTTTTTTCTTTTTAGTATCCATACTATCTTTAAATACATAAAATCTATCATATAGGTATTCAAGAATAAAATTTAATAACATATTTATGATTGTAACTAGAAATTCATTCCAATGACATGTTTCAACTAGATAATTGCCCAATATAGTTGAAAGGGGAGTAAAAACTACATAGAATGCTAAAACTTTAGCCATAGCTACAGGAACATTATTGCTAGATTTAAATGTAAACTCTCTATTAAGAGTAAAGTTCCATATAACTGACGCCACCAGTGCAATTAAATAACATACCCAATAATTCCAATTTGTCCATAATGTAAGCAATGTAAATAAACCAAATTCAATTGCTCCGGCAGAAATAGAAAACAAAGTAAACTTTATTGTTCTTATTAATTCTTTATTCATATTAATCACTAGAATAATTATACCATATAATTATTTTTAATACTCACACACAAAATCATTGCTAGTGTATTTTTCATAAACTTTTTGAAAATTATCAATACTATCATCTATTGTAGCTATTTGCATATATTCATTTCTTTTAGCATCATTTGGACACATTAACCAATAATTTACATGTTTAGTTTTACCTTTTTTATTGAAACTAAAAATATATTGTTCTGAGCATTCATATTTAATGTTGCTCCATTTTGATTTATTATAATAGAAAGTCTCATTTTTAATTGTGAAAGAATTATCTGTTATACCATTATATTTATTGCATAGAAGCTTACCAGCTTCCTTGTAATTAAACGATGATTTAGCAGAAGATTTAGCTAATGCTTTTTTTAATCTTTCTTGTTCTTCTATTCTTTTTTGTAACCATTCATTATCATCTTCAACAATTTCACATTTATATCCATCTGAGTTTAGCAAGGAATAGGCATTATCAAATGTGTTAATCTTATCAGTTATTGTAATATCACCATCATATTTTGAAGAGCCTTTAACATTGAATATAACTGTTTTACGGTCATTATTAAAGTAAACAGAAATTGTTGTAGTTTTCTTTTCAACTTCCTTACTGCATTTTAAGTTATATTCCTTGCTATTAGTTATGAACTTAAAACTTTTATTGTTTACTACATCTTCAACAGTATATTTTTTACCACATCCTGCTACAAGTAATAAAACAATTCCACATATCAATATTCTTTTCATACTTAACACATCCTAGTATACTTGGATTATACTATATATTGAGAATAATATCAAAGTAAGTTATAATCTAAATAGAGGTGTTGAAATGGGTTATCAATTTGAAGACGTCAAAAGCTTATTTGATAGATATAATATTATTAAACAAAATGGGGAATATGCTGTAGTTGATAGGAAGACCGGAATTCCTTACATTGATCCACAATTAGTGGCAAGAGTTAAATTTGCTCACACATGGTTTTTAGCTACGGAATATGGTAGATCAAGAATGACAATTGAAAAAGTTATAACTAAACAAGACTATGAATATGCATTTAATGAAGGCGCTAAAGCTACATATGATGCAATAATGGCGCATAGTCAACAAATTATGTTAGCTGCCGGAACATTATTTAGACCAGAAGTTTTAAAAAAAGAAGTTGAGGCTATAGTTAATTATAGATATGCTGGAAGTATTGTTGATGGAATTTATCAAAATGAAAGATATGCTAATTCATTTGAAGATTGGGTTAGATATTCCACTAATAATCCAATATTTTATCCACAAAAAGGTGAAAATGAGTCATTTGGAAGAAGATAATCTTAAATTCTACCATGATAAAGTGAGTTTTATTTACTCACTTTTTTAATACAATTATTTATTTTACAAGTAACAAATATGTATTATATTATCAATAAATATGATATAATTAATGTTGGAAGGTTGAATTATTTTGGGAGAATTATCGCAGATTTTATTAGATAATAAAAAAAGTTGTAATTTTGATATTTAGAAAATGAAAAAAGCCCGAATATACGGACTTTTGAATAATTTATGGAGCAGGTGATGGGTTTGTTACTTGTTTTTTTAATGCCCATAAATACATTGTTTTATAAAATAATATGAATAAAATTACCGGTGAATTACCGGGGAAAAATTATGGCTTGAGATATTGCATGAATTAAAAAAGCATAATATAATTAAACTGGTTTGAGAGGTTGATTTATTGTGGAAGAAAATAATATTCAAAATGTTGAAAAAAAGAAAAATAATATATCATTATATATTATTTTAATTGGAGTAGTTGTATTAATTGGTATAGGTATAGGTTATTTTTTTTATAAAACGAATAATAAACAATTACCAATAAACAATGATGAAACAGAAAAAAGAGAACAGAGTAATAGTTCAAGTAACAAAGTAATGTATTACAGTATTGAGGAAAATGGTGAGTTTACACCAAGTTCTTTAGCAAAAAAAGTGAGTGATTATAAAACACTAAACAAAAAATTCTTTATAAAAGAAACTATTAGTGAGGCCATATCAGCAAATCCTGTAATCGAGGTTTTTTATGGTACATATGAAAGTGATAAAGATACAATTGAGTATTTCACATATGGTTTTTATTCAAAAGAAGACTTTAACAACTTTTTTTCAAGTTATATTAATAAAGGTTTAAAATGTGATGGAAGTTCTAACATATACATTGGAGAAGGTAGTTATTATAAATGTGTAGAACATGAAACTGGATACAAATATGATAGAATTGATAGTGAAGCTTGTATTATAACTAATAGTAATACTATATGCGTAAAACCTAATGATTGGAATAATGTTAGTGATTATAAAACGAAATTTGAAAAAGTTGGGTGGACTTGTGCAAAAACTGATCAAGAAAATCAAAATTATGTTTTATGTCAAAAAGAAGAGTCTAATTTTGATGATCTATATATTTATATTCATGATGATGGACGCGTAGTAGTAGGAAGTGGCAGTTATTGTTATGTTAATCACGACTTGGCTTCATGGTGTTTTAATACACATAATCAATAATAATTGTTTTATTGTTAATAATAAAATAGAAATTTAAATTATAAGCTATGGATGAGTGTTTGCTCATCTTTTTAAATGTTTTTATATAAAAAAATAATAAATATGATATAATTGATGTTGGAAGGTTGAATTATTTTGGGAGAATTATCGCAGATTTTATTAGATAATAAAAAAAGTTGTAATTTTGATATTTAGAAAATGAAAAAAGCCCGAATAAACGGACTTTTGAATAATCTATGGAGCAGGTGATGGGAATCGAACCCACGTTAATAGCTTGGAAGGCTATAGTTCTACCATTAAACTACACCTGCGTTACGTAAACTATTATAGCATAGATAAAAAATATTTCAACATAAAATGAAAGGGTAAGTATGGAAAAGAAGAAGTATAAGAGAAGATTTGGAGATAGAAAAGATGCAAGACGTTGTCGCGATATTGGTGGCATGACCCAAATATGTATTGATTTAAAACCCAAAAGATATATGAGTGAACTTTATATAAATCAAAAAATGGATGTAACTAATTTAGTTCACTATATTGAAGATCAAAAGAAAAAAGGTAATAATATAACTTATTTTCATGCTTTTGCGTTGACTATTGGTAAAACAATATACAATAGACCGATATTAAATAGATTTGTTGCTAATAGGCATGTATATGAGCATAATGATGTTAGCTTAGCATTTGTTATGAAAATAGATTTTAATGATACATCTGATGAAATAATGGTAGTTATGCCTTTAGAAGAAGATGATAATATTTGGACATTTGGCAAGAAGATTGCTGATAAGGTCAATAGTATTAGAAAAGAAGGAGATACTGGAGAAGGTGCGAATGACGCAATTAATGTGTTAGGAAAGATGCCTAATCCAATTAGAATACCTGTTGTAGGATTTTTAAAATGGTTAGATAAAAAAGGAAAATTACCTTCTTCATTAGTTAAAGATAATTTATATTATAGCAGTATGATATTATCTAATTTAGGTAGTTTAAAATTTGGGGGTATTTATCACAATGTTACTGAATTTGGAACAAGCCCTGGATTAGTTACTATGGGAGAAATAAAAGAAGAAGAAGTAAAAGTAAATGGAAAGGTTGAAAAAAAATATTATTGCGAATTTGGAATGACAATGGATGAAAGAACCTCAGATGGTTTTTACTTAATTAAGTCAGTCAAATTAATACAACATATATTAAATAATCCAAAATTATTAGAGGGTAGTGCAAAAGATGAAATCAAAATTGACTAAAGATGAATTATTAAGGCCTTGGCTAAAAGAATATCAAGATGCTAGACCAAACCTAGAGTATCCATCAGGTAGTATGGTTGATGCTTTAATGGCAGTATCTAGAAAATATCCGGAGTATTATGCTTATGAATACTTTGGTAAAAAAATAACTTATCGAGTATTTATGAAACAAATAGAGGATGTTGCTAAAGCATTGAAGAATTATGGGGTGGACAAAGATGATCGGGTAACTATTTGTATGCCATCTACTCCAGAAGCAATCTGCACAGTTTATGCAGTTAATTTAATTGGAGCAGTAGTATCTATGATACATCCTTTATCTTCAGAAAAAGAAATAGAAAATTATGTTAATCAAGCAGAATCTAAATTTATGGTTATCTTAGATAGTTGCTTAGAAAAAGCATTAAAAATAAAAAGGAATACTAAGTTGCAAAAAATAATTGTGGCATCTCCTGATACATCAATGCCACCATTTATGCATTATTTGTATAAAGTTACTAATTATAAGAAAAAAATAAAAATACCTAAAGATGATGAAGATATAGTTTTATGGAATCATTTTATTGCTTCAGCCCCAGATTTTGTTGGAGTTTGTCATGAAGCTAGAGGAGCTAATGATTTAGCAGTAATACTATATAGTGGGGGAACAACTGGTACTCCTAAGGGCATTATGCTATCTAATCTTAATTTCAATTCCTTAGCCTTGGGAGCTCATGAAATGATAAAACAAACTATACCAGGTAATTCAGTTTTATCACTATTGCCTATATTTCACGGCTTTGGTTTAGCTGTATGTATTCATACTCCATTAATTAGTGCAATGAAATGTATATTAATACCTCAGTTTGATGCCAAACAATTTGGTGATTTAATTAAAAGAACTAAACCAAACTTTATAGTAGGAGTTCCAACTTTATATGAGGCTTTATTAAAACAAAAATTAAAAAGTAATGATTTGGAATGTGTTGAAGCTGTTATCTCTGGGGGAGATATATTAACTCCAGAGTTAAAGAAAAAAGTTGATGAATATCTTCATGACCATGGCTCATATGCCAGCGTTAGACCAGGTTTTGGTCTAACTGAAGCAACTGCAGCAACCTGCTTAACAAATGAAGACGGATATATTGCTGATGGTTGCATTGGTATACCATTCCCTGATACATATTTTAAAATAGTTAAAATAGATTCTCATGAAAATGCTCCATTTGGTGAAGATGGTGAAATATGTATAAGTGGTCCTACAGTAATGATGGGATATTTAAATAATGAATTAGAAACCAATCAAACATTAAGATATCATGATGATGGAAAAGTGTGGTTACATACCGGTGATGTTGGTTGTATGACTAAAGAAGGTATAATTATATTTAAACAAAGAATAAAAAGAATTATTATATCTTCTGGTTATAATATATATCCATCATATATTGAAAATGTTATTGTTAGTCATAAAGACGTTTTAGCATGTACAGTTATTGGAGTTCCTCATCCATACAAAGGCCAAGTTGCTAAAGCCTATATTGTTTTAAAAGATGGAGTTGAGGAAACTTCAGAATTAAAAAAGGAAATTCAAGAATTATGCCGTAAGAATATTAGTAAGTATTCTTTACCTAAATCTTATGAATATCGTAAAAAATTACCTACAACTTTAGTTGGTAAAGTTGCTTTTACTAAACTAGAAGAGGAAAATAAAAATGAGGAAGCATAAATCTTATATAGGTTATCAAATTGTTTCTCATATAATAAAGTTTGCAGGTAATATTTGGTTTGGCGGTAAAGTTTCAGGAAAGGAAAATATTCCCAAAAAAGGAGCATATATACTAGCTGGTAACCATTTAAGCAATTATGATGCTTACATGTTATATAAAGCTACTAATAGACCTATTCATTTTTTGGGAAAAAAGGAACTGTTTGATGGCTCATCTGCTTGGTTTTTCAAAATGATGCATCTAATAAGAATAGATCGCTCTCAAAAAAATCCAGAAGCAAAGAAGGAAGTAATCGATTTATTAAATAGAGGAAAAATTATTGGAATTTTTCCCGAGGGAACATATCATAAAAAAGATTTGATATTACCATTTAAACCTGGAGTAATTAGTTTTGCTGAAAAAACTGGGGTTCCAATTATTCCTTTTGCAATGAAATCTAATTGGAAATTTCGTTCCCATCCTAAAATAGTATTTGGCAAACCAATATACGTAGAGAAGATAAAAGACGAAGATAAAGTTAAATACTTAGAAGATGTTGTTAGAAAAATGATTATAAAATTAAATAAAACAGATTAATAAATAATCTGTTTTATTTTATGAATCTATTAACTATGAAAATTATTAATGCTGCTCCAACAACGGAAGTAATGATTGTTCCAAGGTAACCATCAGCAACAGAAATAGGTAATAATCTAAAAATGAAACTGCCGACAAAACCACCAGCAATACCTAAGATGATATTTCTAATTAAACCACCTTTTGAACCCATTATTAATCCGGCTAACCATCCAGATACAGCACCAATTAAAATGGCTACTAAATAATGCATCTTTTCCTCCTAATCATAATATAACATATTATTTGTCATTTGTTAATATTCATATTTTTGAATTATTTCTGCATCATCAAAATGTATTTTCTCATGACCAATTATTTGATAGTCTTCATGACCTTTACCTAAAACTAGTAATATATCATTATCTTCCATCATTTCAATCCCTTTTATAATGGCTTTCTTTCTATCATGGATAATCTCATAATTGTCACTATGAACTCCTTTAATAATATCATCCATTATTTTAACTGGATCTTCTGTTCTAGGATTATCATTAGTAAATATAACATAATCAGATAGTTTTGTAGCAATATCACCCATAATAGGTCTTTTAATTGGGTCTCTATCGCCACCACAGCCTATAATAGTTATTATCCTATTTTGTTTTAATTCTAAATAAGCTTCAATAACTTTTTGAACAGCATCCGGAGTATGAGCATAATCAACTATTGCATATCCTTTACCAACTTTATAAGTTTCGCATCTTCCTTTAGGAGGGTAGATATCTTTAGTTATTTTTATTAATTCATTTAATTCAAAACCAATACTGTTTAAGATTCCAACGCAAGTTAAATAATTATATATATTAAATTTACTTGTTAAATTAGTTGTTACATTATAAGTTTTATTATCATAAGAGAATTCTAAATTAGTTTTATTTGGTAATATTTCATAATTAACTATTTTATAATCACCATTTAAACCATAAGTTTTATAATTTGGATATTTATTCATAAAACTTTGGGAAGCTTTATCATCACTATTAAGTATCATTACGCCATCTTTAGTTAGATAGTTTGTTATTTTTAATTTTTCATTTAAATAAGCTTCCATTGTCTTATGATAATCCAAATGATCTTCAGTTAAGTTAGTGAAAGCTCCACATATTAGTTTTAATCCTTTAATTCTTTCATATGATAGAGCATGACTAGATACTTCCATAACTAAGTATTCAACATTATTATCTCTAGCGTCCATAAGTATCTTATATAGAGTCAAAATATCTGGAGTAGTATTATTCATGATTTGATAATAATCTTTTCTATAATAGCCAATAGTGCCTAAATATGCTGCATTTTTATTTAATTTAAGTAACATTTGATATGTTAAAAAACAACTAGTAGTTTTACCATTAGTTCCAGTAATTCCAATAATTTTTATTTTATTAATTTCATTTTTATATTCTTTAACTAATATATCATCTAAATATTTTTTTGTATCTTCAACTTTTTCATAGGGCACACTTATATTTAAATCTTTTTCACTAATTATTTTAGAAGCTCCATTTTTAATAGCTTCTTCTATATATTCGTGACCATCGACAGTGTGCCCCTTGATAGCTACAAACACTTGTCCTTTTTGAACTAATTTTGAATTTGTTTCATATTTTAACATTATTATTCACCTCTTATAAATAATATATAATTAAAGTATACCATAGAATAATAAAAATAGGTGTGTTATAATACTTTTGAAAAAGGTGATATTATGAAAAAGATAATTTTAACTGGTGATAGACCAACAGGAAAACTTCACTTAGGGCACTACGTTGGTTCTTTAAGAAATCGAGTTAAATTACAAAATAGCGGTGATTATGACGAAATATATTTGATGATTGCAGATAGTCAAGCATTAACTGATAACTTTGATAATCCAGATAAAGTTCGTGATAATGTTTTAGAAGTGGCACTATTTTATTTGGCGTGTGGAATTGATCCAGAAAAAACTCATATTTTTATTCAATCTCAAATACCAGCATTAACAGAGTTAACTTTTTATTATATGAATTTAGTTACAGTATCAAGATTGTATCGTAATCCGACTGTTAAACAAGAATTGGGTCTAAGAGGATTTGAAGAATCTATTCCTTCTGGATTTTTAAATTATCCGGTTAGTCAAACAGCTGATATCACTGCATTTAAAGCTACAACTATACCAGTAGGTGAAGATCAATTACCAATGATTGAACAAGCAAGAGAAATAGTTCATTCATTTAATAGAATTTATGGAGAAACTTTAGTTGAGCCTAAGGAATTACTGCCAGAAAGTAAGACTGCTAAAAGATTACCTGGAATTGATGGAAAGAGCAAAATGAGTAAAAGCTTAGGTAATTGTATATATTTAGACGATAGTGAAGAAGATATTAGAAAAAAAGTAATGCAAATGTATACAGATCCTGATCATATTAAAGTAACGGACCCAGGCAAAATCGAAGGAAACGTTGTTTTTACTTATTTAGATGTATTTTGTTCACCTGAAGATTTTGCTAAGTATTTGCCAGAGTATAACAGTTTAGATGAATTAAAAAGTCATTATCAAAAAGGTGGTTTAGGAGATGTAACAATTAAAAAGTTCTTAGCTAACATTTTATGTGATACAATCAAACCTATTAGAGAAAAGAGAGAAGAATTGGTTAAAGATTTAGATTATGTATATGATGTATTGAAAAAAGGAACTGAGATTGCTAATAAAAAAGCAAATGAGACTTTGGAAGATGTTAGAAAACACATGAAAATAGATTACTTTGATAATGAAAAGTTTTTAGAAGAAATGAAGGATAAGTTTAATTAACTTATTCTTTTTAATTGTTGATTATTTTTTTTTATTAGTTTATACTTAACATATAGAATAGAAAGTGAGATTTAATGAAAAATATTATCAGTCATCATAAAGTAATATTATCTTGTATATTCATAATTATTTCATTATGTTGTGCTTTTCTATTGTATAAAACTCATCAAAATAGGTTAGAATTAAAAAAACTTGCTATGAAACAAAATGGAATAGCTATATATGTTAAACAAAATGGTAGTTATATTAGATATAATAATGAAACTTTTCCAACAGGAAAAACTCTAAATACAACGAAATCAGTGTGTTTAAATAATAATGGCGATATAGTAAATGTTCCTTTTAGCGCTAATAGCAATAAAATAACGATAACTAGTGATGGGACAGCATATTGCACATTATATTTCGATTAGTATTTTATTGAGATTAATAATCTCTTTTTTATTGAAAAAATCTTGCATTTTTGATATCCTATATAATAGGAGAAGGTAGGTTATGGCTAGTTTAGGTGATCATTTTAAAATTGATGCAGAAAAGCTAATTAGTGATAGTAAATATACCTTTAAAGGGGTTAATTATCGTATTACTATTTTAACTGATCGTTTAATCCGTTTTGAATATTCTCTAGACGGAAAGTTTTATGATGGCGCGACTGAATTAGTTCATAATAGAACGTTTTCAAACTCTCCTAAAATAAAAACTGAGCAAGATGATAAATTTTTAGTTATAACTACCAAATACTTTGTTTTACAATATGCTAAAGAAAAACCATTTAAGGGGCCATCTTTTGCTCCGGATTCTAATTTGAAAGTTAAATTAGTTAATACTGATAGAATATGGTATGTAAATCATCCGGAAGCAAGAAACTTTAAAGGAAGCGCTTTTAGTCTAGAAGAGTATGGTTATGATACCCCTTTAGGAAAAGGCTTGTATTCAACTGACGGATTTGCTTACTTAGATGATTCTCGCTCTATGCGTATTAATAAAGATGGTTTATTAGAGCCTAGTGATAAAAAATATCAAGATTTTTACTTATTCATTTATAGAAGAGATTTTGGGTTATGTTTAAAAGATTACTTTACTTTAACTGGAGAACCACCTTTAATACCAAGATATGCTTTAGGTATATGGTGGAATAAAGATCAAATATATAGTTATGAAGACACCAAGAAATTGGTTCAAGCCTTTAATAAACATGAAATTCCTTTATCTGTTTTATTACTTAGTGAATTTTGGCATAAAAAGGATGCAAGCAATTATAATTTATATAAAACAGGTTATACATTTAATAATAAATTGTTTCCAAATCCTAAGGATTTTACAAAATATATGCATGAAATTGGAGTTAGAATTGGCCTAAATCTTGATGGAATTGAGGGTATCAATGATATGAATGAAGGATACTCAAAGATGTGTGAAGATTTGGGCATTGAAAAAGGAAATGTTATTCCTTTCAAAGTTCTAAACTCAGATTTTATTATTAGTTATTTTAAAAATTTAATTGAACCATTATATGAAACTGGAGTAGATTTCTTTTGGATAGATAGTCAAGATGAATTAACTACTAGAATTTTAGATTATTATCATTTTAATGATTATAAAAAATTTCAAGATAAAAGAGGTATGTTATTATCTAGAAATGGTGGTAAAGCATCTCATTTATATCCAGTTCATTATTCTGGGGAAACTCAAGTTGGTTGGAAAACTTTAAAATATCTTCCATCATTTAATTCCAGTGCTAGTAACATTGGACTTTCTTGGTGGAGTCATGATGTTGGTGGATACAAAAACGGAGTTGAAGATAGCGAATTATATTTGCGATATGTCGAGTTTTCAACATTTAGTCCAATATTTAGATTTAGTTCTCGAAGAGGAATATATTATAAAAGAGAACCATGGCGTTGGGATATGAAAACATATACTATCGTTAAAGAGTATTGTGAATTAAGACATAGACTAATTCCTTATTTATACACTGAGGGATATAAATATAGAACTAATTTTTTACCAGTAATTCAACCATTATATTATTATTATCCGGAATTAGTCGATGAACCTGATTACAAAAATGAATATTATTTTGGCACCGAGTTATTAGTGGCTCCGATTACTAAACCTAAAGACGAAGTCATGAATAGAAGTGTAGAAAAGATATTCCTACCTAAAGGAATATGGTATGATTTTAAAACTGGTAAGAAGTTTGTAGGAAACAAAAGATATATATCATTCTATAAAGATGAAGATTATCCAGTGTTTGCTAAAGCAGGATCAATAGTTCCTTTGAGTATTATTAAAGATAATTTGAATGATACTTCTTCTCCTAAGAGAATGGAAATACAAATTTTCCCTGGAAAGAGTAACATTTATCGATTATATGAAGATGATGGCTATTCATCACTATATGAAGAAGGTTTCTATGTTATTAATACAATAGATTTCAATTATGCTAGTGATAATTATCAATTGACTATTCAACCAGTTGAGGGAAAAACAGGTATAATTCCTGATAATAGAGATTATCGCATTAGATTTAGAAATACTAGAGAGCCAGAAAAAGTAGCAGTAGATATTAATGGCAAAAAGATGGAAGGATTTAAATCATATGTAGATGATAATGACTTTATTATAGATATTAAGAATGTAGATACTAAAAAGCAACTAAATATTAGTTGCATGGGAAATAATATCGAAATAGATGCAGTTAGAATTGTCAACGAAGATATTAATGAAATTATTAATGATTTAAAAATAGAGACATATTTAAAGGAAAGAATTGCAGCAATCATATTTGGAGAAGAACCAATTAATCGAAAGAGAATAGCAATTAGAAAATTAAGAAGTGTTGGTTTAAGAGAAGTATTTATAAAAATGTTTATTAAACTTCTTGAATATATTGAGCAAATTTAATATAATAAAAGCGCAGATGAAGAAAGAGTATTAGTAATATTATTCTTTTATAGAGAGTTAGTGGCTGGTGAAAACTAATAAGAAAATATTATGAACTTGCTTTTGGATGTGTTAGGTTAGTCGCTATATAGACATTGAGCAAAAAATAAAGGTGGTACCGTGAGTTTATCTCACCCTTTGGGAACCATCTTTTTTATTTAGGAGGAATTATGGATAAAAGGGAAGCTTCTATAATAGTATTTTTAGTTTTACTATTAATTATATTCTTAGTAGATTATTTTTTAGTAAAGAGAAGGTATTTGAAAAAATACTTGGGTAAAAAGGAGAGCAAAAAGAATAATGAACTAATGGAGATATCATACTTAGTTGCTAAATTTAATTTGGATAAGAGTAAATTAAATATGCATTATTTATTAATAGAGATATCTTTAATAAATGCCTTTATTATGTCTACAGTTATAGTTATAATGTTAGTTTTAAATATCTTTATTCTTCTTAAATTACTAATTGGTTTTATATTATTATTTGCATTAATTTACTCAATGTATGAAATATTAGGTAGACGCTTAGTCAAGAAAGGAATGACAAAATAATGAATTTTAAAGTTATAGAGAAAAAATGGCAAGATTATTGGGATGAAAAAGAAACCTTTAAAGCCAACAACGGTGATAAAAAGAAACATTATTATATTTTAGTAGAATTTCCTTATCCTAGTGGTTCAGGATTACATGTTGGCCATGTCAGAGGATATACAGCTCAAGATGCAATAGCCAGAATGATGCGCTTACAAGGATATAATGTTTTATATCCAATGGGTTGGGATGCTTTTGGTGCCCCAGCCGAACAATATGCAATTAAAAATCATATTCATCCTAAAGAAGCTGTTAAAGAAAATATTAAAACATTTAAAGCACAAATGAAATCTTTAGGTTTTTCATTCGATTGGTCCAGAGAGTTTTCAACTACTGATCCAGAGTATTATAAATGGACTCAATGGCAATTTTTAGAGTTTTATAAACATGGCATGGCTTATAAAGAAACTATTCCTGTTAACTGGTGTCCTACATGTAAAAGTGTTTTATCTAATGAAGATGCAGCTGGGGGAGTATGTGAAAGATGTGGTAGCAAAGTTGTTCAAAAGAAAAAAAGCCAATGGATGTTAAAAATGAGTGATTACTCAGAAAGCTTATTAAAAGGCTTGGATGATACAAACTTTGCTCCTAAGGTTAAATTAGGTCAAATTAATTGGATTGGTAAAAGCGAAGGCGTAGAAGTAGATATTGATATAGTCGGAGGAGGAAAATTCTCAATATTTACAACTTGTATTGAAACTATCTATGGAATTACATTCTTTGTCTTAGCGCCAGATGGCAAATTAATTCAAGAATTAATGCCTAGAGTTGAGAATAAAAAAGAAGTTGAAGATTATATTAAAGAAACATTAACTAAGTCAAATATGGATAGAACGGAATTGAATAAAGGTAAAACTGGTGTCTTAGTTAAAGGTATTAAAGCAATTAATCCGGTTAATGGCAAAGAAGTTCCAATATTTTTGGGAGATTTTGTTTTAGGCGATTATGGAACTGGAGCAGTAATGGCTGTCCCTAGTCATGATCAAAGAGATTTTGAATACGCTATTGAACATAATATTGAAATGATTCAAGTTATAGATGGTAAAGATACCAAGGAGAAAGCTTATGAAAAAGGAGAATATTTAGAAAGTAATTCGCACTTAATCAATAGTGGTGATTTTAATGGTTTAACTGTTTTAGAAGCAAAAGAAAAGATAACAGATTATTTAGTTAAGAAGGGAATTGCTCGTAAGACTAATAACTATAAAATGCGTGATTGGATATTCTCGCGTCAAAGATTTTGGGGAGAGCCAATTCCAATGATTAATTGTCCAAAATGTGGTTGGGTTCCAATGGATGAAAAAGATTTACCACTTCTTTTGCCTGATGTTGCAGAATATGAGCCTACTGAAGATGGTGAAAGTCCGTTAGCAAATATAACGGAATGGGTTAATTGTAAATGCCCTAAGTGTGGTGGAGATGCTAAAAGAGAAACTGATACAATGCCAAACTGGGCAGGATCTAGTTGGTATTTCTTAAGATTTATGGATCCAAACAATGATAAAGAATTTGCTTCAATGGACGCTATGAAATATTGGGGCAAAGTAGATTGGTATAATGGAGGAATGGAACATACAGCAAGACACTTATTATATGCTAGATTCTGGGTTCAATTCTTATATAATATAGGTTTGGTTCCTAATAGTGAAATGATTTGGACAAGAGTGTCTCATGGAATGGTCTTGGGCCCTGATAATCAAAAAATGAGTAAGAGTAAAGGCAATGTTATAAATCCAGATGATATAGTTAAAGAGTATGGGGCTGATACACTACGTATTTATGAATTATTTATGGGAGATTATCAATTGGCAGCTCCATGGAGCACAGATTCGTTAAAAGGATGTAAAAGGTTTGTCGATAAAATAATTAGATTAAAAGATAAAATAAATGATAAAGAAGGATTTAGCGAAGACTTAGAAGTTAATCAAAATAAAACTATTAAAAAAGTAGAAAATGATATTATGAATATGGGTTATAATACCGCAATATCAAGTTTAATGATTTTAGCTAATAGTTATGATGAAAAAGAATCTATTACTAAAGAGGATTATCGTTTGTTGTTAACTTTACTTAATCCCATAGCGCCTCATATCACTGAGGAATTAAATGAACAAATAGGTTATAAACCTATTTGTGAAAGCGCTTGGCCAGTTTATAATGAAGAAAAAACAATAGATAAAGAATTTAAAATTGGTATCCAAGTTAACGGGAAATTAAGAGGAGAAATATTAATAGCTAAAGATGAAGATAAAGATGAAATAATAAAAAAAGCTTTAGCTGAGGCAAATGTTCAAAAACATTTGCAATACAAAGAAATTGTTAAAACAATAGTTGTTCCAAACAAGATTGTTAACATAGTTGCAAAAGACACTGTTTAGTCAGTGTCTTTTGTGTGTTAATTAACTGTAAAATTGTCATTACATTTATATTGCGAATGTAAACTTGCCGTATTAAATGATATAGTATTAGTATAGTAGGTGAGCATATGAAGAGAGTAATTAGCTTAGTATTAATAATTCTGTTAATTGCATGTCTTTCTATGCTTTTATACAATAATATTAATGTTGTTGTCGCTAATATTTCTAAAAATAATTCTGTTGGAATTAATACTTTACATAAAGTTAAAGAATTTGTTAGTGATATGGTTGTGGATAGTGTTATAAATAAAGATGAAGAGATATACTTTGATTCTTTAGGAACAAAAACAATTACTATAAAATATAAGAATGGATTTGGTGTTTTAAAAAATAAAAAAGTAAAAGTTCAAGTTGTTGATGAAGAAAATCCAATAATAAACTTTAAAAAAGAACTAATAGTTGAGGAAGATTCTAATGTAGATATATTAAAAGACATAACTGTTGTAGATAATTCTCAAGAAACAATAAAACCAATATTAATTGGAAATTACAATATAGAAAAAGTTGGAACATATAAAATGCAACTAAATGCTGAAGATTCAAGTGGTAATAAAACAACTGAAGAATTTAATCTTGTGGTTGAAGAAAAGAAAATAATTCCATCTCCAGATGCCTATTATGTCATTCTTAATAAAACTCAAAATACTTTAATGATTTATTATAAAGATAAAAATGGAGAATATACAAAGTTGAGAAGGGTGTTTGTAGTCTCGGCAGGGAATGCCACTCCAGTTGGGGTATTTACTACTAGCACTAAAACAGAAGTAATTTCTTTCTCGGGTGGGGCATATGGAAGATATGCGACTCGAATCTATAAATCTATTTGGTTTCATTCAGTTCCTTATAATGGTAGACCTGCAAAGGGTGGGGATTGGAACATGCTTAGCTATAAAGAATATAATAAACTAGGTGATTTGGCATCGCATGGATGTGTTCGTTTGGCAGTAAAAGATGCAAAGTGGATATATGAAAATATAGCTCCAGGAACTACAATAGAAATAATTGAAAGCGATTCTTTACCTGAAGGAGTAACAAAACCTGCAGCAATAAAAATAGATGTTGATAGTTCCTCTCGCGGTTGGGATCCGACTGATCCGTCTCCAAAAAATCCTTGGAATAATGATATTGATTAATGATAGTTATTTTGTTATATTAAATTTTGATTAGAGGGACATTATGGCTGAAAATGTTAAAAAGAAAGTAAATAAGACTAAAAAAAGTAGTTCACCTAAAAATAATAATAGCAAGTCACCTAAAAAGAAAAGTTCTAGTTCTAAAAAGGTAACAAGTAAAGGCACTACTAAAACAAAGAAGAAAACCGGAACTAATAAAAATGTTAGTTCTAAAAATAAAGGCAAAACTACGCAAACAAAAACTAGTTCTAAGACAGTTAAAAAGAAAAATACTGCTAAAAAAAGTGTGCCTAAAAAAGAGAATATTAATATAGAAACAACTATAGAGGAAATAAAAAAAGAAAAAAATCCTTTAAGAATGATAATTATTATTTTATCGGCTTTAGGAATAATATCAACTTCTTCCTTGGCATATTTTAATCAATCTAAGGTTGAAGTTAATTTAAAAAAAGAAAATGTGTTAGAAATTAATGAAAAATATGCACTATCATCATTTGTGGAAAGTGTTGTCAATTGTGAACAAATAAATAAGAATAAAAAAGTAAGTTTTGATAGTTTGGGGGAAAATAAAATAACTTTAAGTTTTAAAGATAAAAATAAAAATAATATTACTAAAGAGGCTAAAGTTAAAGTTGTAGATACTAATCCACCAGAAATAAAGTTTAAAGATAAGATAACTGTTACTGAAGGAGATAAAGTTGACTTATTAAAAGGTGTTATAGTTACTGATAATTCTAAAGAAAAAATAGAAGCTAAAATAGATGGTAAATACAATATTAAAAAAGCTGGAACCTATAAATTGAAATATGTAGCAAAGGATTCTAGTGGAAATTCTAAGGAAGTTGATTTTACCTTAGTGGTAGAGCCCAAGAAAGTTGAGATAAAACCTCCAAAAAATGAAGATAAAAGTTGGACAACTTCCAAGGGGTATAGTGCAGTGACTAAAAATGGTATTACCTATATAAATGGAGTTTTAGTTGTTAATAAAACTTATTCTTTACCAGATTCATATAATCCAGGTTTAAACTCAACTGTTAAAAATAAAGTTGATGAATTGTTTGCTGCTGCTAAGGAAGCTGGATTTGATTCTATGTCTATAGGAAGTGGTTTTAGATCTTATAAAACCCAAAAGAGCCTTTATAATAGTTATGTTAAAAGAGATGGCCAAACAAAAGCAGATACATATTCAGCACGTCCTGGTCATTCTGAGCATCAAACAGGATTAGCCGTGGACATTTGCCACAAAGGATACTCTTGTATAACTAGTGCATTTGATGGAACGCCTCCAGCAATATGGTTAAATGATAATGCATATAAATATGGATTTATTATTAGATATCCTCAGGGAAAAAGTAATGAAACAGGTTATAAGTATGAATCATGGCATTTAAGATATGTTGGGGAGGATTTAGCAACTAAATTATATAATGATGGTAATTGGATAACTTTAGAGTCTTATTTTGGAATAACAAGTCAATACAAATAGAAAAGCATATGCTTTTCTTTTTTCAACAAAAGCAATAAGTTTTCAACATTTTTGAGAATAATCTTGTGTATAAAATAATCTTAATTTATAATAATTAAATGAAAGGTGAAGCATATGGAAACAGGAAACTTATTGCCGGCAGATAGATACATTGTTATTAATAAAAGTGTTCTATCAGATACCGATAGACAAATTATAATTAATTTATATGAACCTTTACTAGGTTCTTTAGCGGTATCCCTATACTTTACTTTTTGGAATGATATAGATACTTTAACTATGATGAGCAATGATTTAATTCATCATCATTTAATGACAGTTTTAAAAAGTGGAATTGGGGGAATAAAATTAGCCAGAGAATCTCTTGAGGCTTTTGGTTTATTAAAAACTTATATAAAAGAGGGAAGCGTTAATGATTATGTATATGAATTATATTCACCATTAACTCCTCAAGAATTCTTTAATCATCCAATCTTAAATATAGTTTTATATAATAATATTGGTGAAAAAGAATATGAAATGTTAAAAACAAAATATAAACTACCTAAGGCCGATTTAAAGGAATATCATGAAATAACTAAAAAGTTAGATGATGTATATGATACTTCTAAATGGACATTATCTAACGACCTACGGGATAAGACTACCAATAGTATAATGGTTGATTCAAGAATAAATTTTGATGAAATTATGGCTAGTATTTCTAAAAATATGATTAATGAAAGAGCATTTAATAAAAAAACTAGGGAGTTTATTAATAATTTAGCTTTTATATACAACATAGATACTTTAAAGATGACTGAATTAATTAGAAGTGTTTTAAATGAGTATGGAAATATAGATAAAAATGGTTTAAGAATATTAGCAAGAAAAGACTATCAATATATAAAAGGAACATTACCAACTTTAGTTTATAGAACTCAACCTGATTATTTGAAAAATCCCTTGGGAGATAATTCCCGTAAAGGGAGAATTATTAATATTTTTGAAAATACATCTCCTTATGATTTTTTGAGACATAAATATCATGGTGCTAAACCTACTGCCAAAGATTTAAAACTATTAGAAAAATTAATTCTTGATTTGGAATTATCTCCCGCAGTAGTAAATGTCTTGTTAGACTATGTTTTGATAAAAAACAATAATCGCTTAGTAGAAGATTATGTAGAACAAATTGGAGCTTATTGGAAAAGGGCTGGTATTAAAACTGCTAAAGACGCTATGGAATTTGCTGAAAAAGACTATAAGAAAACGCAACAAAAGATGCCTCCAAAAGTTAAAGAGAAGAAAACAGTTGGAACCCCAATTTGGTTTGAAAAGAAAATACAAGATGAAAATCTAAATGAAGAGGAAGAAAAGTATTTAAAAGACTTATTGAAGGAGTTTAATTAATGAAAGTAGCTAGTAGTAAAGAGTATGTTTTAGAACAAAATAAAACATATGAAGAAGAATTAAAAAAAGATGAATTTAAAGCCTTGGTTAAAAAACTACATATTAGTGAAAAAGAGGCTAAAAAGAATGCAATTAAAATTAGTGATTGTTTAGAAGAATTAGCTAATTGTAAAAATTGTAAGAGTTTATATAGTTGTAAAAATAAAGTGAAAGGGCATGTATATTTTCCAGATAATAATACTAGTTTTTTAACCTTTTCTTATACTCCTTGCAAATATCAAAAGAAAGAATTTGAAAAAATTAAAGAAACTAATGAAAGTATATTAGATAAAGCAAGAATTAAAGATATTAAACCAACTAAAAATAGACTAGAAGTTATTAAATGGATAAAGGAATATTATGATAAATATGATCCAATAACAACTAATAAAGGATTATACTTGCATGGTAATTTTGGAACAGGAAAAACATTTCTATTAGCAGCACTATTAAATGAATTAAAGAATAAATATCAAGTAAATACAGAAATAGTATATGTTCCAGAATTACTAAGGCGATTAAAAGAAAATCTAAGTTTAGTTGGAGATAAGCTATATTATTTAGAAAATGTAGATATTCTTTTATTGGATGACCTTGGGGCTGAAAAAGTTACTGATTGGGGTAGAGATGAAATATTAGGAACTATCTTACAAACAAGAATGAATAAGGGAATGCCAACATTCTTTACATCAAATTTAAACATAAGCGAATTAGAACGTCACTTAAGCTTAACTAAAGAAAATGAGGATTTAGTTAAGGCTAAAAGGCTTATCGAAAGAATAAAGTATTTAACAGATGATATTGAATTATTAGGGAATAACTACCGCGAGTAGTTATTTTTTAAAACATTTGTTCGTTTTAGTATTGACATTATTTTTTCTTTAGGATACAATTAATTTATCAGAAAGTGTATTAATAATAAGAAAGGAAAAAAATGAAAGCAAAAGAAGAAAAAAATACAGATAAAGCATTAGAACAAGTTTTAAAAGACATAGAAAAACAATTTGGTGCTGGTGCAATTATGAAATTAGGGGCTGAAGAACATATTAAAATAGATGTAACTAGCAGTGGCTCAATAGCACTAGACGTTGCTTTAGGAGTTGGGGGATTTCCTAAAGGAAGAATTATTGAAATATATGGTCCTGAATCTTCAGGGAAGACAACTATAGCTTTACAAGCCATAGCTGCAGCTCAAAAGGCAGGAGGAAGAGCAGCATTTATTGATGCTGAACATGCATTAGATCCAGTTTATGCTAGAAGTTTAGGCGTTGATATTAATGAACTGCTATTATCTCAACCAGATACTGGAGAACAAGCATTAGAAATATGTGATGCATTAGTTAAAAGTGAAGCGATAGATATAATAGTTATAGACTCAGTGGCAGCATTAGTTCCTCAGGCTGAAATAGATGGAGAAATGGGAGATAGTCATGTTGGCTTGCAAGCAAGATTGATGTCTCAAGCATTAAGAAAGTTATCTGGAACACTTAATAAAACAAGCACAACTGCAATATTTATAAATCAATTAAGAGAAAAGGTTGGAGTTCTATTTGGGAATCCAGAAACTACTCCAGGGGGAAGAGCATTAAAGTTCTATTCTAGTGTTCGTTTAGATATTCGTCGTGGTGAACAGATTAAACAAGGCGATCAAGTTCTAGGAAATAGAACTAACATTAAAGTTGTTAAAAACAAAGTTGCGCCGCCTTTTAAAACAGCATGTGTAGACATTATGTATGGCGAAGGAATATCTCATGAAGGAGAACTTGTAGATATTGGTAGTGAGATAGGAATAATCGAAAAAAGTGGTGCCTGGTATGCATACAGAGGAGAAAAAATAGGTCAAGGAAAAGAAAATGTTAAAGCTGTTCTAAGAGGAAATCCAGAAATGGCAATGGAAATAGAAGATAAAATATATGAGCATTATGGATTTGAAAAAGCTAAAAAGAATAAAACAGAAGATTAATTAATCTTCTGTTTTTTATATTAATGAGGCTTCATTTTAATATCACATTGACCCCAATGGGACTTGATGATATACTTTATATGTAAGAATGGATACCAATATTGGTAGGAGAATAATATGGATAATAGAAAAAAACTAGTAATATATTCGACAATAGTGTTTGTTGTACTTCTAATTTTAGTTCTGGGTGCTTCATATGCTTATTTCCAAGTTTCTTCAACAAATAGCTTTGGTTCAAAAACTATTAGTGCAACTACACCCGCCTTAGGAAGTGTATCTCTAGTTGGTGATAATAATTCATTATCACTAAATTTACGAGGCTCAGATATGATGAAAAAAACAGGAGATGTTACTTATTATGGAACAACTAGTGGAGTTCCTACTACTGATGTAACAAGTGTTCAACTTGCACATACAACAGTAAGTGGGGCAGGAACATTTAATTGTTCATATACATTAAATGTAGCAGCTACTGGAACCAATAATTTGTATACAGCATTCCAAGGATGGGGTAGTAAATCATATGGTCAAATATTATTAAATATAAATGGAACTGATTATGATTTTAGAACTACTAATTTATTTCCCATAACAATAAATGGAACGTTAAATGGAGTATCAAGTAGCAAACCAAAATATATAGAGGCATCCGTTAGAATGGTAAATAAGTATTCTTTAAATCAAGATGTATTACAAAATAAAGATATAACAATAACAATAACTGCAACTAGTTTTAGCTGCAGCGTTGCAACTCCTGTCTACTATGTATATGACGCAAATAAATCTTACCCTAAAATTTCTGATCCTTTAACAACTAATAATGGTTTAGATTATTATATAATGGGATATTCTGGCAGTTCTTATGATGAAGTGTGTGGTATATTTAGTGGAACAGAGTATTGTTTAGACCCATCTTATTTAAATAAAATAAATGTGGCAAAAACAGAAATGGAAGCTTTAGGCCTTACGTGCACTATGTATGACGAAGATGCTATAACGTGTGGAAGTTTTAGTTCAGTCTGGTGTAGTGTAAATGCTGACATATATGGAACTGTATCTTGTGGATCTTATTCTAGCCATAGTCTTTGCGCAATAGGTGAAAACAGCGAATGTTCTTATGCCTCAGTTTAGTTTAATTTTTGAACTATTATTTTTGCTGTGAATATCATTAAACTAACACAATAAAATAATTGCTAATCGTTATAAAATGATTTTTATAACGATTTTTGTGTTCAACAAATGGTCAAATCGAGAAAATTAAACTTGATAAAAGTTATAATAGCATATATAATGAAGTTATAGATAATTATATTAATTGTAATCTATAAAAAATTAGAAATGGAGAGAGAAAGATGGATAATGTAGCCGTAACCATCTTGATTCTATTTCTTGGAATTATAATTGGAGCAGTAATTGTCTTTGTAGTAAATAAATTAAAAGGCGTTAATGCTCAAAATAATGCTAATAAATTATTGGAAAATGCTAAAAAAGAAGCTGATAAACATAAAAGAGATACTTTACTTGAATTAAAGGAAGAATCTTACAAACTAAAACAACAAACTAATGAAGAAATAAAAGAAAAGAAAAAAGAAATTAAAGAAAACGAAGACAGACTTATGTCTCGTGAAAATAACTTAGATAAAAGAGAAGAAATGTTACAAAAGCGTGACATGGCTTTAGAAGAAAAAGAAAATAATTTGTTAGTTAAGCAAGCAAGCTTACAAGAAAAAGAAGAAAAGATGGATAAACTTCTTAAAGAAGAAGTTCAAGAACTAGAAAAAATTTCGGGATTAAGCAAAGAAAAAGCACATGATTTAATTATGGCTAAAATTGAATCAGAAATGTCTTTAGAAATAGCAGAATATATCCGAGATGAAGAAGCAAAAGCTAAATTAGTTGCTAATGATAAAGCAAAGCAATTAATAGTAAGCAGCATGGAAAGATATGCTGATGACGTAGTTGGAACCCAAACTGTTTCAACAATAGATTTACCTAATGATGAAATAAAGGGTAGATTAATTGGAAGAGAAGGAAGAAATATTAGAACATTTGAAAGTGTTACAGGAGTAGATTTAATAATTGATGATACTCCAGAAACTATCGTGTTATCTTCTTTTGATCCACTAAGAAGAGAAATAGCAAAAATAACTATAGAAACTTTAATTAAGGATGGAAGAATTCATCCAAGTAGAATTGAAGAAGTATATGATAAAACATGTAAGGATGTTATGAATAAGATTACCGAAATTGGTAATAATGCAATTACTGATTTAGGTATTACGAAAATGGATCCAGAATTAATAAATCTAGTTGGTAAATTAAATTTTAGAACTAGTTATGGTCAAAATGCTTTGAAGCATTCAATCGAGGTTGCTAACCTTTGTGGATTAATGGCTTCAGAATTAGGCGAGAATGTTACTTTGGCAAAAAGAGCTGGATTATTACATGATATTGGTAAATCAATAGATTTTGAAGTTGAAGGAAGCCATGTTGAAATTGGTGAACAAATTGCTAAAAAATATCATGAATCTGAAGTAGTAGTTGATGGAATTGTTTCTCATCATGGTGACAAAGAAGCTAAATCTGTAATTGCGGTTTTAGTTTCAGTCGCTGATACACTATCTGCAGCAAGACCTGGAGCTAGAAATGATTCATTAGAAAATTATATTAAACGTTTAGAACAACTAGAAGAAATCGGACAATCATTTGAAGGCGTTGAAAAAGCATATGCAATGCAAGCTGGAAGAGAAATTAGAGTAATGGTTAAACCTGATGAAATTGATGATTCAAATAGTTATAAGATTGCTAGAGAAATGAAAGAGAAGATTGAATCAGAGATGCAATATCCTGGAACAATTAAAATTACAGTCATTAGAGAAACTAGAGCACAAGAAGAAGCAAAATAATGCTTCTTTTTTTGATAAAAAAATAACCTAGTATCTAGGTTATTTTAATATTTTATAATTTGTTTTCTTTTGTAAATTCTTTTCAAAATGTAATTTTGTATCATATACTGCTTTTAAATGAATTCCGTGACTAACAACTATTTTATCACCAGGCTTATAAATCAAGTTGTCAGCAGTATTTAACCAACCTTTAAAGTTCTTTTTATTAATCTTAGGAACTTTATATTTGCTTCCTTCTTTTTTCAAATATTTTTCTTTATTATTTTCAGTTATTATATCTTCACTAGTTGTAACCATCCAATAGCGGTCATTATTCTTAGTTATTGGTGGTGTAATCATTGAAGGATTAATAATAAATCCATATATATACTTCTTAAATGTATCTAAATCTACTAATTTATTATTAATTAAATAACCTGCTTCTTGAACTCTGAATCCTTTATATAAATAATATGGGAGAACATCTTCAAAATACGAGTAATCTAATAAATTGTTTTTATTTGCGAGAATTTGATGTTTTTCTTTTGGCCACTTGGCATTTTTATCAAATCCATATAAGTTAGATATCATAAGGGTTCTATCAGTTGTTAAAATATTATTTGCGAAAATATTATAGTATGTTGTTGAACCAACAAAATAGTATTTTACCTTTTTATAAATAGTTTCAATATTGGTTACAGAAACATTAACTAATTTATTGTTTTTAATTTTTGCTACATGAGTTCCTATTTTAAAGTTTTCATTATCAAGAATATTAACAAATAGATCTATGTCTGAATTATAAATAGCATGGTTTCCAACAAAGTCTATATAAGAATGATCAGAGAATGTAACCCTTGTAACTTGATCGGAAATATGCTCGCTTTCAATCCATAATGGATATTCATAAGTTAATTCTCCAGTATCATAGTTCCATACCGCCAGCAAATCATCATATCCTATATCCTCAATGTTTTTAGATGAACCATTAGCCAGTAGTATTTTTGTTCCTTCGGCTAAACAGGTTTGAGTTTGAACACCGGATGCTTCAATTGTTATATCTCCAATTACATGGTAAACATTTAAAACGTGTGAGTTAGTATTATAGTTATAAGCTGTTTGGGAAGAAGAACCACTTCGAAGGTTAGAAGTAGTTCCATTTGCATAGGTAATAGTCGCAGAACTTATAGATGATGGAGAGTTATAATCATTTCCAGCACCATTTAAGGTAGTATTGATATTACCATCATATGGAACATTAAATTTTACGGTTCTTACATTATTATTTGTAGTAGTAGTTCCATTTGTTGATGTAGCGTTAGTTAGAACTAAAGTAACTTCAAAGTTCCATTTATATTTTTCAGTAGTAGTTTTTGAACAATATCCTGAACTTGGTGAACATCCTGAAATGTCGGAAGCTGAAGCTTTATTATGAGCTTGGGCTCTATCTTCGCCATAAACTTTAAAGAAATAGTAGGTATCATCGGTTGGAACCGTAACTGTATAATTAACAACTGTATTATTTGCAGCACCATTTATAGTTACTTCATCAATAAATGTATCATTATTATTTCCATCAGAAGAATATATTTGTAAATAGTATTTATCTATAGGATTATCATCGTAGCCACTCCAAGAAACTCGTATTTCTTTTTGAGTGCTTGTAATAGTAGCAGTAACATTATTAATAACTGGTGGAGTGCTATCAGTAAGAGATGGATCAACATCAACACTTAAGCTTAAAACACCAATACTTGAAACATTACTATCATAATTAATATTAACGTTTAAATCACATGGCGATGACATAAAGTTGTTGCCATTATTGTTTTTAATATAGAAATCGTATGTATCAGTTGTATTTGCAGTAATGCTCATTGCCGAAATAGCATTTCCATTTGAGTCTACAATACTAAATCTATTATCATCTATTGAAAGTGTGAAACTTTTAGTTTCGTCGAATGAATTAACTACAGAAGCTACAAAATGAGCAGTAGTATTAGAACCGGTTAAGTTTCCTTGATTACTTCCATCTATAGAACCAGATACGATACCATTTTTTACAGTATCAACAGAAGTTTCTCCTTCAACGCCCCAAGATCCTTGTTCTTGTGGATAAATGTTAATAGTTAAGTAATATGTTTCGGTAGTCTTAGGTGGTATCGTAGAATTTAATACTTGATTACCATTAGCATCAGTTATTGTGTAGGTTACGTTAGGAACATTACCTGATCCAACAATTCTTGGAGTAAAATTAGTCGCTAATAGTTTTTGCTCTGATACTGAATCATTATTGATATCAATAGCATATTTAATAAAGAAATCTTGATTATAGTTGCTTTGGTTAACCGTAACACCTAAATCAAACGTTATTCCTTGGCCATCGCTAGTTATTACTGGGGCATTATTTTCAGTAACATTAGATATATCAGTCCTTGATATAGATACAATCTCTACATTTCCATCAGTTGCCATAGTAACTACAACATTAGATGTAACATCAGATATAGTTAATATATTATTGGTTGAGTTATAATTTCCTATAGCACCACTAACTAAAACAAATTCAGGAATACCAGTAGTGCTATTGAATGCGATAGTTCCACCTTCAGGTCCTATTCTTGAAATAAGTCCTGAAGTATCACCAGTAAAATCAACATATGTTACAGAGAACTTCCTTGTAACCACAACATTATCAGAAGCATTAGATAACGTTAGAGTAGGACTTGAATAAGTCGCTGAAGCATTAGTTACTGTAGTATCGGCAGGAATACCAGTAGAATTAGTAAATGTAATATTTTTAGTTTCACCATCTAAAATAGTAGAAGGCAAACTAGAAGTGTTTGAAAAACCTACATAATTTAGTGAATATACTTGTCTAAAATCAAAATCCATATTTACATTATAAGTAATATTACTACTATTATATCCATTAGGAGCATAACCAATTGTAACTTGAAGAGTAGTAGTTGATCCTAATTTACATTGATTAGTATTTGTGTCATCACATAAAGTATCTTTTAAATTATAATTTGAAATAGAATATGTTAAATTATTTGGTAATCCAGTTATATCTAATATTCCCATTTCTACATTACCAACATTTATAACAGGAATGTCATAAGTAACAGTAGAGTTTTGATTAGGTAAAACAATACTAGCATTAATATTACTAACATTGAATTCTTCCCAGTTGGTATAAGCTGATGAAGCAAAACTAGAAGCGCTTATATTAGTAATTCTAATATCTTTTTGAATACGGAAATAAGCACCAATACCACTTATATCTAAATTTGCCTGAAATGAAGAAAAACCTAAAGATAATAGGACACAACAAAATAAAACTAAAATAGTAATTAGTAGAGTAGAATTAAGCTTTTTTTCTTTTCCTTTATTTCTCTTCTTCATACATTGCTCCTATTATTCATAATAGTATTATATCATATATTTTGCATATTACTATATATATTATATATATAGTAAAAAAACTGATATTATTTTTTTATCAGTTTTTATTCTTCTTTTTTATTAACTTCCATTATAACAGGAAGAATAATAGGTCTTCTACCAGTTAAATCATTAATAAAAGGTAACAATTCTAAAATAATTTGATTTTTTAAGTCAGTATAGTTATATATAGAGTTTTTTAAGAAATTATTAACAATGTCAGCAATTTTATTTTCAATTTTATTCATTAATTCTTGATTTTCATTTACTAAAACAAAGCCTCTAGCGGTAACATTAGGTTTAATTAATAATTTTCTAGTTAAAGTATTAATATTTAATATTGAAATTAATATACCATCTTGACTCATTAACTTTCTATCTTTAATAACTATAGAACCAACATCACCAACTCTTGAGCCATCAACATATACATCTCCGGCTGGAACTGTTCCTTTTTTATATGCTTTTCCATCTAATAATTCAACAACTTCACCATTTGAACAAATAAATGTATTTTCTATTGGAATATCACACATTTCAGCAATCTTTGTATGCTGTTGTAACATTCTAAATTCACCATGCATAGGCATAAAGAATTTTGGCTTAATAATTCTTAACATCCATTTTAATTCCTCTAATTTAGCATGTCCTGAAGTATGAACATCACTAAATTCTGTATTAGTATAAACTCTTACTCCCTTTAAATATAATTTATTAATTGTTCTATTAATACTTTCAGCATTACCAGGAATAGGACTAGAGGAGAATATAACTAAATCATCAGGTAGTAAGGATACTTGTTTATGAGTTCCATTAGCTATCCTAGATAAAGCAGCCAATGGTTCTCCTTGAGAACCTGTGCATAATATACAAATCTCTGTTCTTTTCAAACTTTTAGCTTGATTAGCATCTATAAATATAGATTTATCAGTAATAAGTCCATTATTTAAAGCTAGTTCAATAGCAGCATCCATACTTCTACCAAAAGCTACAATCTTACGATTATATTTTTTACAAGTTTCAACAATATGTTTAATTCTATATATATTTGAAGCAAATGTAGCAATAATAACTCTACCAACATGCTTTCCAATTATATCATTTAAAGTATCATCAACTATAGACTCACTATTAGAAAAACCAGTAGATAAGGCATTGGTTGAATCGCTTAATAGTAGTGCAACTCCTTCGCTTCCTAAACTAGCCATTTTATGAATATCAGCCATAGGCCCTATAGGAGTTAAGTCAAATTTAAAATCTCCTGTTTCAAAAATAATTCCATTTGGAGTTCTAATAACAATAGCATAACTATCTGGAATAGAGTGAGTAGTATTAACAAATTCTAATTGGAAGTGTTTAAATTTGACTGTTAAATCTTTAGTTATAACTTCAATATTATCGTATTTAATATTTCTTTCTTCTAATTTTTTATCTATTAGATCTTTAGCTATTTTGGGAGCATAAATAACTGGAATATGAACTTGAGCTAATAAAAATGGTATTCCCCCAATATGGTCTTCATGACCATGCGTTATAAATAATGCTTTAATTTTCTTTTCATTTTGTTTTAAATAGGTGACATCTTGAATAACATAGTCAACTCCTAAAAGACCTACTTCTGGAAACATTACTCCAGCATCAATAATAATTATTTCGTCTTCATGAGTAATAACATACATGTTTTTACCAACTTCACCAAGACCACCTAAAGCCACTACGCTTGTTGCGCGAGAATCTTTCATAATTTCCCTCTTTCTTTTAATATAAAAGTTCTTTAACTACTAAATAGTATACAACAAAATATGAAAAAAGTCCATAAATTATCATTTTTATAATCATTTCAAAAGAATAATTACTTGTTTTGTAACTATTTTATTTTGTAAAAATGTAGTAAAATAATGTAAAATTTGTTATTATTAATTAGGAGGATACTTATTATGGGATTATTTGATAAATTAAAAAGTATTGTAATAAAAAAAGAAAGTGTAAAGGATAAAGAAGAATTAGAGGAAATAAAAGATTATGATGAAGGTTTAAAAAAGACTAGAGATAACTTTGTTTCTTCATTAAATATATTAGGAATAAAGTATACTAAGGTATCTGAAGAATACTTTGAAGAACTAGAAAATCTTTTAATCATGGCTGATATTGGTGTTAATACAGTTATGAAGTTCATGGAAAAATTACGTGATAGAGTAAAAAAAGAGAGTATTTCTGATACAGAATATTTAAAAGAAGTCATAGTAGATGAATTATTAGTTATATATGTTGAGGGAGAATCTTTATCAGATAAAATTAATATTAGTGAAGATGGTCCAACTGTAATTTTAATGGTTGGCGTAAATGGAGTTGGCAAAACCACTACCATAGCGAAACTTGCTCATAAATATATATCTGAAGGCAAAAAAGTAATGATGATTGCTGGTGATACTTTTAGAGCAGGAGCAGTTTCGCAATTGGAAATTTGGGCCGAAAGAACTAAATCTCTTTTCTACGGGAAAGAAGGCAGTGATCCTGCAAGTGTAATTTATGATGGCTTAGTTAAAGCTAAAGAGGAAAATGTTGATATTGTACTAATAGATACTGCTGGTAGATTGCAAAATAAAGTTAATTTAATGAAAGAATTAGAAAAAATAAATAAAGTAATTGGAACTCATATTAAGGGAGCTCCTCATGAAACTCTTTTAGTAATTGATGCTTCAACTGGTCAAAACGGAATTATGCAAGCTGAGGCTTTTAAAGAGATTACTGATATTACAGGAATAGTTTTAACAAAGCTTGATGGAACTGCTAAAGGAGGAATAGTTTTAGCTATTAAAGAAGAAGTTAATATTCCGGTTAAATTTATTGGCCTTGGGGAAAAAATGACGGATTTAAAACCATTTGATATAGAAAATTATATTTATGGTTTATTTAAGGATATGGTTTAATGGAAAAGTTTGTATACTATAATGAATTATATTTAATATATAAGGATTTGTTAAAAGATAATGCTAGAGATATATTTGATTTATATTATGGCGAAAACTTATCTATGCAAGAGATTGCAGACATAAAGAATATATCTAAATCTAGGGTAGGAATCATTATTAAAAATAGTGAAAAGCAATTAGAAAATTATGAAAAAGTATTGAATATATATAAAAATAAGAGTATTTTAATGGATATAATTAATTTGGATAATATTGATACAATAAAAGAAAGAATTAATCTGATAATTAAAGGAGAATAATTATGTTCGAATATATGGGAGATAGACTATCTAATGCGATTAAGTCGATTAGAGGAATGGGGAAAATAACTGAAGCTAATATAAATGATGCGATGAAAGAAATTAGAATGGCATTATTAGAAGCGGATGTAAACTACAATGTTGTTAAAGAGTTTACTAGTAAGGTAAAAGAAAAAGCTTTAGGTAGTGAAGTATCTAAAAGTTTAAAACCAGATGAATTATTTATAAAGATAGTAAAAGATGAATTAGTAGCATTGTTAGGTGAAGAATGGGCACCTTTAGATACTTCTTCAAAGTTTGCTATAGTTATGTTATGTGGATTACAGGGTAGTGGTAAAACTACTACAGCTGGTAAACTTGCTAATTTACTACGTAAAAAGTATAATCGTAAACCTCTTTTAATAGCAGGAGACGTTTATCGTCCTGCGGCAATAACTCAATTACAACAAATAGGAGATTCTTTAAATATTCCTGTTTGGAAAGAGGACAGCAAAGATGTTTTACAAATAGTAAAAAATGGTATTGAGCACGCAAAAGAAAATAATTTGGATTATGTAATTATCGATACAGCTGGTAGATTACAAATAGATGAAGAATTAATGCAAGAGTTAGTTTCTATTGCAGATAATATAGAATTAAATGAAACAATTTTAGTGTTGGACGCAATGATGGGACAAGACGCTATAAATGTTATTAATGGTTTTAATGATACTTTAAAATTAACTGGATGTATTCTAACTAAAATGGATGGAAATACTAAAGGTGGTGTAGCTTTATCATTAAGACATCTTACAAATGTCCCAATTAAATTTGTTGGTGATTCTGAAAAAATGGATGGATTATCTGAATTCTATCCTGAAAGAATGGCGGAAAGAATTTTAGATATGGGAGATATTCTTTCTATTGCTGAAAAAGTTGAAGGGGTTGTCTCGGAAGATGACGCTAAGGCCCAAACTGATAAATTGAAAAAAGGGACTTATAACTTAGAAGATTTCTTAACAAATTTAAAACAAATAAAAAAACTTGGGCCACTAGAAAATTTGTTAAAAATGATGCCTGGGGCTCGTAATATGGGACTTAATAATGTTTCTATAGATCCAAAAGATATGGCTCATATTGAAGCAATTATATTATCTATGACCCCTTATGAAAGAAGGCATCCAGAGGTTCTAAAAGCAACTCGTAAGCAAAGAATTGCTAAGGGTAGTGGTAGATCGGTTGAAGAAGTAAATAAATTATTAAAACAATTTGATATGATGAAGGATATGATGAAAAATATGAGTAATGGTAAAATGAAATTACCATTTTAGTCACTTATTCATCTAGAAGGAGTATATATGTGTGGAATTGTTGGTTATATAGGTGAAGATAAAGCTTTACCTAGAATTATTAATGGCTTGAAGCTATTAGAATATAGGGGGTATGATTCTGCTGGGTTATCTTTCGTTAAAGATAACAAAGTATTTATCGAAAAAGAAATAGGAAGAATTAAAAATCTAGAGGAGAAGATCAATCTAGATGAAAATACTAATATGGGTATAGGCCATACTAGATGGGCTACTCATGGAGAAGTTAGTAAAGTTAATTCACATCCTCATCGTGTAGGTAAATGGACAATAGTTCATAATGGTATTGTTGAAAATTATGTTTCAATTAAAGAAAAATTAATCAAGGAAGGATATAGTTTTCAAACAGAAACTGATTCAGAAATAGTTGCAGGATTATTAGATTATAATTATAAAAAAGAAAAAGATATATTGAAAACTATATCTAAGACTATTGGCGAATTAACTGGTTCATATGCTTTAGGAATTATTTGTGATGATGATTTAAATAGTATTTATGCGACTAGATGTGGAAGTCCATTAATCGTAGCTAAAGATAAAAATGGTTATTACTTAGCTAGTGATGTTCCTGCAATCTTAGATTGGACAAATAAATATGTTTTATTAGATGAAGATGAAATAGTTAAATTAACTAAAGATAATTATGAAGTTTATAATAAAGATTTAGTTAAGCAAAAGAAAGATATTTATACATTTGAAGGAAGTAGAAATGCTGCTGAATTAAATGGATATGAACATTACATGTTAAAGGAAATTCATGAAAGCAAAAAAGTTGTTCAAGATACTTTTAATTATTATGTAGAAAAAAATAGTTTTAAGAAAACTATGCCAGATTTTAAAAAGTATAAAAACATTCATATAGTGGGCTGTGGATCTGCTTATTATGTTGGTTATATAGCTAAATATTTAATTGAAGAATATGCCCATATTCCAGTATATGTAGAGGTTGCTAGTGAATATCGTTATAAAGATAACTTTTATGATAAAGAAACCTTAGTAATAATTATTAGTCAATCTGGAGAAACTGCTGATTCACTTGCAGCCCTAAGGAAAGCTAAAGAAGATGGTATTGATACTTTGGCTATAGTTAATGTAGTGGGATCATCTATTGCAAGAGAAGCTTTATGGACTTTATACATAAAAGCTGGACCTGAGATTGCAGTTGCAACAACAAAAGCGTTTGTTGCGCAAGCAACGCTTCTAGCATTGCTTGCTATAAAACTATCTAATAAAACAGAATTATTGAAAGAATTTGATATTGATAAAGAATTAGATATAGTTTTAGAAAAAGATTATAAAAGGATTGCTAAAACAATTTATAAACACGATAATGTATTCTTTATTGGTAGATTAGTAGATTATGTTTTATGTTTAGAAGGAAGTTTAAAATTAAAAGAGACTTCTTATATCAATAGCATAGCTTTCCAAGCTGGAGAATTAAAACATGGAACAATATCTTTAATTGATGAAGGAACTCCAGTTATTGGTGTTTGTACTAAAGAAAGCATTATTGGCAAAACTATTAGTAATTTAAAAGAGGTTAAAGCAAGACATGCTTATGTTTTATTAGTAACCAATGAAGATATAGAAGATGATTTCTATAATCAAAAAATAGTTATACCTAAAGTTCATGATATAGTTCAACCTATAGTAACCGTAATTCCATTGCAATTACTTGCTTATGAAGTAGCTAAATTACGTAAATGTGATATTGATAAACCAAGAAATTTAGCTAAATCAGTTACCGTAGAATAAAAAAACAGGATTTAATCCTGTTTTTTTGTTCTGACTAATCTATTAGTCTCAGCAATTAATTCTTTATGAAAAGTTCTAATAGAATTATTTGGATATAATCCTAAACTTTTAATTCTTGAATAATATTGCTCTGGACTCATTTTCTTCATTAAAAGTATTTGTTTTAAATAATTCAATGCTTTTTCTTTATCTTCTTTATATAAACTATATAGTTCCACAGCAAACATATAACTTGTTACATATTTTTCAGAATCAACATTTGGATAATATAAAATATTTTCTAATTCAACATCCAATATATTACATTCCATTCCTGCATCTTTTAATTCTTTATTTGTTGTAAATTCTTTTTTTAATCCTTTTTCATAATCCATCACTTTAAATAAAGATTGTAAGTCATAACTTTCTTCAACTCTATCTAAATGAGTTAGATATCTTAATTTAGTAGCAGTTCCATCATTAAATAAATCTTCTAAATAATCATAAGCAATCAATTCGATAAATAAAGGGTCTATTTCGGAATATATGTTTTTTTCATCTGACATATGTCCAGGATTAATAACTGCGCTAGTGGCATGCATATATTCATGAATTGAAGTTAAAATATCTAGGGCAGAAAAATCACGATTAATTTCAATAAAAGATTCTTTTAATGATAGAACGTAGAAAGTTGCGCCTCGGTAGTCATAATCTTCAAGAGAATTATTAAAACGAGTATGATCTTTTCTTCTGTAAAAAACTCTCATGAAGTTGCTAAAAAAGTAATGACCTAAACTTTTATAAAAATCGTGAGTAATAGAAAGTATATCTTTCTTTGATAAACTGATTTTTTTGAAATTCACTTCATCATAGCCGTTATTTTTAGAAACCACATCATAGAATTCAACAAAAGCTGGTTTTAAGAATTCAAACTCGTGATAATCTTCTTTAGCCCATCTATATAATTCCAATAACTTAGGTGTATTATCTTTTTTATTCATCTCATCACTTAAAAGAGAATTTAATGAATTAATATCAACATTTATTAATTCGATTCTATCGGGATCTTTTTCCTTTTTTAAAAGTCTATGTAATTTATTAAGGCAATTCCTTAAATCATCTTCTGTCCAATTATATTTGCTCATTTCCAATCCTCCTAAAACCGTAGTTTATATTCTAACACTAATCCAATTATTTGCAAATAACAAATTTTTAATATATAATAAAACCGGTGAAACAAATATGCAAATTGAATCTGTAGAAGAACCAATCTCGGCCATTAGAGTCAGTCAATATCCCGAGGATAATAATCCTGAGTTTTTACTTTTGGGCCGTAGTAATGTTGGTAAAAGTAGTTTTATTAACACTTTAATTGAAAGAAAAAATTTTGCTCGAGTATCATCAAAGCCGGGCAAAACCCAAACTTTGAACTTTTATCACATAAATAATAATTTTTATTTAGTAGATGTTCCAGGTTATGGTTTTGCTAATGTTTCTAAGGAAATGCAAAAGAAATTTGGAATTATGATTGAGGATTACTTAATCAATAGAAAAAACTTATGTCATGTATTTTTACTAATTGATTATCGTCATAAACCAACTGAAGATGATATATTAATGTATTCATTTTTGAAATACTATAAATTAAATATTACGGTAGTCGCGACTAAATATGATAAAGTAACTAAGAATAGTAGAGCAAAGCAAGATAGATTAATTAAAGATACTCTAAAATTAGAAGATGATTTTCTACCTTGGTCTACAATTACTAAAAAAGGTAGACAAGAGGTATTAGAAATAATAGAAAAGTATTTGAAAGGAAATTAAATGTGGAAAAAAAGGGATTTACATTAATTGAGTTATTAGCAGTTATAGCAATACTTGCAATTATAGCAACAATATCATTTACATCTATAACTGGACAAAATCAAGCTATAAAAGATAAGATGTTAGAAAAAAAATATGATTTAATTCAAGAGGCTGCAGTTTTATGGGGAGAGGATTTCCGTAATGAATTAATTGCATCATCAAAAAAATATAATAATAATAAATGTGTATCTAAAACAGTTAAAGATTTTGTCCCAGATTACTTAGACAAAGATAAAGATGTTAACTGTGGAAGTGGTTGTATTGTTGACCCAAGTGGCAAAAGTTCTTATTTAGATAATAATACTGTTATAGTTTATTATAAAAATAAGAGAGTATATGCTAAGGTGGCTGGAACAAGCGATAGGTGTAGTTAGTAGGGAGTTTTATGAAAACGATTTCTTTAATTGGTAAACCTAATGTTGGAAAAAGTAGTATATTTAATCGATTGATTCGCGAGAAAAAATCGATTATTTTAGATGTGCCTGGAATTACTAGAGATCGTATTTATGGAGTATGTAATTACAATAATAAAAAGTTTAATGTTATAGATACTGGTGGTATCCACGGAGATGATAATCTCTTCGAAAAAGATATAATAATGCAAGCAGAGCTTGCTATTGACGAAGCAGATACTATTTTATTTGTTGTAGATGGTTTAGAAGGTATTACTGATGGAGATAAGAAAATCCGTAATATGTTAAAAAAATCTAATAAAGAAGTAGTCGTTGTAGTTAATAAAATAGATAATGAAAAAAGAAAAGAGAATATCTATAGTTTTTATGAATTGGGCTTCGATAATGTTATGTCAGTTTCAGCTGAACATAACCTAGGTTTTAAAGAATTATTAGAGTATTTAACTAAAGATATTAAAGAAGAAGAAACTATTGAGGATAATATATTAAAGTTTTCTTTTATCGGAAGACCTAATGTTGGAAAAAGTAGTTTAATAAATGCTTTATTAAACGAAGAGAGAGTCATTGTCTCTCCCCAAGCTGGGACTACTAGAGATGCAATTGATACTAAATTTAGATATGATAATAAAGATTATATAGTTATTGATACTGCAGGTATGAGAAAAAAGGGACGCATCTACGAAACCGTTGAAAAATACAGCCTTCTTAGAAGCATGAAAGCTATAGAAAGAAGTAATGTATGTGTTTTAGTTTTAGATGCTAAAGAAGGTATTATAGAGCACGATAAACATATTTTGTCTTATGCAATAGATTCTGGAAAAGGAATAGTTATTGCAGTTAATAAATGGGATACAATAAAAGATCCTAATGAAGATTTAAAAAGATGGAAAAAAGAATTAGAAGTATATTTTAAATTTGTTCCATATATCAATTTTGTTTTTGTTTCAGCAAAGACTAAAAAAAGATTAGGAACATTAATGCCAGAAATAATTAAAGCTTATGAAAATAATCGAAAAGAAGTAAAAACAAGCTTGTTAAATGATATTATAAGTGAGGCAGTTTCATTACATGAACCACCTTCTTATAAAGGCAAAAGATTAAAAATATATTTTGTTAGTCAAACTGATATAGTGCCTCCAAAGTTTACATTCAATGTTAATAATAAATCCTTGGTTCATTTCAGTTATGAAAGGTATTTAGAAAACAAAATAAGAGAGGCTATAGACTTGGAAGGAACACCTATTATATTACAATTTAAGAACAAAAATGATGAATAAATTTCATCATTTTTTTATAAAAAATATTGACACTAAAAAAATAGTTTTGTAAAATGATTATAGAAATATAGAAGATAGTATTTCGGAATATGAAAAATGAGAGGAGGGAAATAATGGATAAGAAAAATACAATGTTATTAACAGTTGTTGCTATTGCTACTTTATTAGTTGCTGTAGTTGGTGCAACATTTGCATATTATTCAGTTACATCATCTACTTTAACAAATTCAACAGCAATTAATACTCAAACAGGAACTACTGGTACAATTGCCATGTCTTCTAGTGCTAATACTTTATGTATTAACATGCCTGTTAATAATATGGCTAATGCATCATCTGCATATGGAACATATTATGCAGCTACTAATGGCGGAACCTGTGCTGTATCAACAAAAACTGAGGCTACTCATAATATAGCAAATATTACATCAACCAATAGCGCTCAAGGTCAAACATATAATTGTACATTTAATACTACAATAACTATGGCTGATAACAATGGTGAAACTGGAACTTATGCTGCATTAGGAGATGATGATGGTGAATTAATTCTTACATTACCTAGTGGAGTAACTATTACTGATGTAACATCTGGAACTGGTATAGGTTTTGCAACTCTTAAGAATTTTGGAACAAAAGCTGGAACTGCTACAATTAGTGGAGACGCTAATGTTAACATAACAGCTCAAATGACTTTCAAAAATCTTCAAACAACAGATCAAAATGACTTAAAGGGTGCAAACTTTAATGTATCTATTTCATTTGCGGACTTTACTTGTACTTCATCTATTAGTTAATAGATAGTATCCATTATTTTTTGAGAAGAGAATTCTCTATTAAAAAAGAAGTATTATCTTCTTTTTTTGTGCCTACACCTTATTAATTATTGTTTATTTAATATAATAGGGTGTATTTTTTTATGATAAATTTTTATATTAATTCCAATGTTATAGTCCAAACAATTATTGCCACCTTAATGACTTTTTTTGTTACAGCCCTAGGAGCATCTGTAGTCTTTATGTTTAAAAGAGTTAATGAAAAGATATTAGATGGAATGTTAGGACTTTCAGCAGGAGTGATGATTGCGGCATCATTTTTTTCTTTACTTAATCCTGCAATCCAAGGGGCTGAAAGCCTAAAGTTAAATCCATGGTTAGTTGTTTCTTTGGGATTTTTTGCTGGTGGATTATTTTTAATTATAAGCGATAGAATATTTGCAAGATTGTTGGTTCATAAAAATAATAATAATAGTATAAGAAGAAGTGCAATGTTAATATTTTCAATTACCCTTCATAATATTCCCGAAGGTTTAGCTATAGGTGTAGCCTTTGGATCCATCGCAAAAAATCTTCCTGATGCCACCTTATTGGGAGCCTTTATGCTAGCAGTAGGTATAGCTATTCAAAATTTTCCGGAAGGGTGTGCGGTTAGTCTACCACTTCGAAGAGAAAAACTATCACGTACCAAATCTTTTTTATATGGCATATCTAGTGGTTTAGTTGAACCAATTGCTGGAGTAGTTGGCTGTATACTAGTATTGCACATTCAAAATATATTACCTTTTTTCTTATCCTTTGCCGCCGGAGCAATGATCTATGTTGCTGTTAGTGAATTGATTCCTGAAAGTCAAAAAAATACTTCATCAAATTTTATTTCCTTTTTAACAATGCTGGGCTTTACAATAATGATGGTTTTAGACATCGCTCTAGGTTAATTATTATTGTAAAAAAAAATAAAATAAGTTAAAATTATTATAGGTGATAATATGAATAAAAAAGGTTTCACTTTAGTTGAACTTCTAGCAGCAATATTTATTTTAGGTGTTATAGTTACTCTAGGAGTAGTATCGATGACTAGTTTAAGTAGCAATATTAAAGAAAAGAATAAAGAACAAATTATATCTAATATTGAAATCGCTGGCGCAAAATATGCTTTTGATACAAAAATAGAAAGCGTTACAGTTCAAGAATTAGTTTTATCTGGTTATTTAGAAAGTGATAATGATTCTAATCAAGTAATAGATCCTACAACAAATACTCCATTAAATGATTGTAATGTATATATGCAATTAAAGGGTAGTTATTATGTTGCAACAGTCAAGTGTGATAATTCATCCAGTGGTTTAGTGCAACTAAGAATAGTTATTAGACAAAATGGTGTTGAAAAAAATAATGGCGACTGGATTAGACCCGCTAATGGAACAGTTACTTTAACAGCATATAACGGTAATAGCACGATTAGTGGTTGTTCAACTACAACTTGCTTGTGGTCATCTACAAGTGGAATAGATCAAAAAGGTAATAGTTCAATTAATATTACTTCACAAAATGAGTATAGAGATACAGTAAAATTTACTTATATAAAAGATAATAAAATGTATTCTAAAACTATTACAATGAAAATAGATAATAAAGGTCCTCAAGTAGTATCTAAATCAGCTAATAAAGCAATATTTGCTGATATGGGTAGTGGAATAGATAGTTATAAAATAGGAAATGGTTCTTGGGTATCAGTTAATAACACTGAAGTAGATGTAACCCTTAATAGTGGTCAAACAGTGACAATAAAAGATAAATTAGGAAATCAAACTTCATATACTCATAGCGGATAAATAGAAATGTAAACTCAAAAAAATAATATTTATATAATTGACATTAAAATGTAATTATTGTAAGATTAGAATAAGGATAGGTGAAAAGAGGAATGAATATTTTAAACGAAAAGAAAGGTTTTACATTAATCGAATTATTAGCAGTAATCGTAATACTTGCAATTGTAACAGTAATTGGTGCAACTACAATATTACCTTACATTCAAAACGCAGGAAGAGATGCATTTTCTGATGAAGCTAATTACGTTGTTGAAGCAGCTTCAAATGCAGTTAGTTTAATTCAAATTGGTTCTGTAACAACTAACTATACAGAAGTAAAAAGTGGAACTACTGTAACAGGATATTGCTTCACTTTAAAAAATCTAGTTGATTTAGGATTATGGAATAAGGATGCTACTGTTGTATCAGATACTGCAGCAACCAACAAGTATTCTGGAAAAGTTAAAGTTATGAAAAGTGGAAGTGCTTATACTTACCAACTAAACATGACTGATGGAAAGAAGTTCCTTGCTACTAAAGCAATTGATGGAGCTATTTCAGTAAGTGAATCAACAACAACAACTAATATCTGTAGTTAATAGAAGCGGAGGATAATGATGGATAATAAAAAAGGTTTTACATTAATCGAATTATTAGCAGTAATCGTAATACTTGCAATTGTAACAGTAATTGGTGCAACTACAATATTACCTTACATTCAAAATGCAGGAAAAGATGCATTTACTGATGAAGCTAACTATGTTATTGATGCTGCTTCAAACGCAGTAAGTTTAATTCAAATTAATTCAATAACAAATAATTATACAAGCATCACAAATGGTTATTGCTTCACTTTAAAGAATCTAGTTGATTTAGGATTATGGAATAAAGACGCTAATGTTGTATCAGCTACTGCAGCAAGTAACAAGTATTCAGGAACGGTTCGAGTAACTAAAGCATCTTCTGGTAACGGATATGTATATCAATTAAGTATGACTGATGGAAAGAAATATCTTGCTACTAAAGCTACAACCGGATCTATATCTATAACAGAGTCAACATCTGCTACTGTAGCATGTAGTTAATGAAATAGGGTTTAATAATGAATAAGAAAGGTTTTACATTAATCGAATTACTAGCAGTAATCGTAATACTTGCAATTGTAACAGTAATTGGTGTTACAACAATACTTCCATATATGCAAAATGCTCGTAGAGACGCATTCAATGTTGAAGCTACTGAAGTTGTTAAAGCTGCTAGAGAAGCCGTAAGCTTAGATGGTCTAGGAAAAATAACTTTTACAACTGATAAAAGTTATCATTCTGGAAGTGAGTATTGCTTTACAGTTGAAGAATTAGCAAACTTAGGAATATATGATGGAAACACATCTGCTTATTCTGGAAAAGTATTAGTTAACACTTCTACAAATGCTTATACTTTTACATTAAACTTAAAGAAAAATGATGAGTTTAAGATTATCGGAGGAACAAGAGAGGATTATACTGGTTTCACCGCATTTAGCACAGCGACTTGGACAGCAAGCACACACGCTAAGTGTTAAGCTATATAATAGTTAATTAAATCTCGTGAAAGCGAGATTTTTTTATGTTATAATTTAATTAGGAGTGAAATTATGATTATAGGCAGTCATGTTCATTTTAATAATGAGCAATTACTTGGTTCAACAAAAGAAGCAATTAGTTATGGAGCTAATGCATTTATGATTTATACTGGGGCACCACAAAATACTATTAGAAGCGAAATATCTAAAAAATGGACAAGTGATGCTATTGAATTAATGAAACAAAATAACATAGAATTAAATAACGTTATTTGTCATGCTCCATATATAATAAATTTAGCAAACAAAGAAAAAATAGATGCCTGGAATTTTTCTATTAGCTTTTTAAAAAAGGAAATAAGCAGATGCGAAGAAATGGGAATAAAATACATTGTTTTGCATCCAGGATCTAGTGTTAAACTAACAACTGAAGAAGGAATTAACAATATTATTGAGGCGTTAAACTTTGTTATTGATGATAACGATAAATGTATGGTTATTTTAGAGACAATGGCTGGAAAAGGTAGTGAATGTGGAAAAACATTGGAGGAAATAAAAACCATTTTAGATGGCGTTAAATCCAATAATATTGGTATTTGTTTAGATACTTGTCATTTAAATGATTCAGGCGTTGATATGAATCATTTTGATGATTACTTAGATAATTTTGATAAAATAATTGGTGTTAATAAAATAAAATGTGTTCATGTTAATGATAGTAAAAATCCATTAGCAAGCCATAAAGATCGTCATGAAAATATTGGACTTGGCCATATTGGATTTGAAACATTATTAAAAATAGTTAATAACACAAGATTAAAAAATGTTCCTAAGATACTAGAAACACCATATGTTAGTAAAAGTGATAACGATAAAGAATTATCATATCCTCCATATAAATTTGAAATAGATATGCTAAAAAAGGGAAAATTTAATAATAATTTAATTGCAGATATTAGAGATTATTATAAGTAATTAGAATACTTTTGAGAATACTCATTGAAAACTTTAACAATTTTGTTAAAGTTTTCTTTTGAATAGTTATTTTTATATAAATCTATATTAAAAGCTTTGGGGTTAGAAAAATAATTCTTATAATTCTTTTTAATAAAGTTATATGTCCATATCAATTCATCATTAGATAAATGAATATTTTTACTTAAGGCAAAATTATTCACATCATCTATAGACATCTTATTAATAAATTTTTCTATTATATTAAACATAAAATCACCTAATATAGTTTATTCTTCTTATTATAAATGAATACTAAATACTAATTATCCCATAATAATAATGATTATTATGATAAAGAAATATGGATATTTAATTTTTATTTTTCTTGTTATAGTTTTAAGGCTTATATATATAAATGTCATAGAGAAGAATAAATGGTTATTGTTATTAGATCAAAAGACAAATAATTATGTTTATGGCGAAAGCGCTCCTAGAGGGAGAATATTAGATCGAAATAATAAAGTATTGGTAGATAATATAGGAGTTAAAAGTGTTTATTATCATAAACTAAATAGTATTAAAAGGGATGATGAAATAAAAATAGCCTATGAATTAGCCAAAATTATAAATGTTAATTTAAATGAAAATAGTTATAAAAAATTTTGGCTAATTCTGAACAATAATGGAGATGATTTAATTACTAAAGATGAGTATAGATTATATAAAGAAAGGAAACTAACTCTTAAGGATATAGAGGATTTAAAGAATAAAAGAATAACTGATGATATGCTAGATAAACTATCGATACTAGATAAGAAAAGTGCAAGCATATATTACTTAATGAACCAAGGCTATTCCTATGCTAATAAATTAATAAAAAAGAATATTAATGATGAAGAATATAAAGAGCTTATAAATAATAATATACAAGGAATAACTACGGAAATATCTTGGGAAAGAGTTTATAATTATGGCAATTCTCTTAAGGATATATTTGGAAGAATAGGAAGTATTCCTAAAGAAAATAAAGAAGAGTATTTAAATCTTGGTTATAATCTGGATGATATAGTAGGTCTAAGCTACTTAGAAAAAGAATATGATAGTGTTTTAAAAGGAGAAAAAGATTTATATAAAGTTACTAAAGATAATAAATTAGAATTAATAAAAGAAGGAAAAAGGGGAAGTGATTTAGTTTTATCGATAGATATAGATGCTCAACAAGAATTAGAAAGATTATTGAAAGAAAATATTATAAAAGCTAAGAAGCGTTCTAATACAGATTATTTTCAAGAAATGTTTAGTATTGTAGGAAATCCCCAAACAGGAGAAATTATTGCTTTAAGCGGCCAAAGAATAAAAAGCAATGGAACTTTTGAAAATGTTAATACGAGTTTGATTAATACCTCTTGGACAGTAGGTTCAATAGTTAAAATGGCCACTTTAAGCACAGGCTATAAAAATAATGTTATAGATATTGGAACATCTGTTAATGATGGTTGTATAAAACTGTATCAAGTGCCAATAAAGTGTAGTTATAAACGACTTGGGCGCGTCAATGATTTGACGGCCATTAGTAAGAGCAGTAATTATTATCAATTCAGAATTGCTTTGGGACTTACTAATGAAAGGTATAAGTTTAATATGCATTTAAATAAAACTGAAGATGCTTTTAATAAATTAAGAAATATGTATAAAGAGTATGGTTTGGGAGATTTGACTGGTATCGATTTGCCTGATGAAAAAATAGGTATAATAGGTTCGAAAAAAAGTGGAGATTTGTTACTTAACTTGACTATTGGCCAATATGACACTTATACACCAATGGAATTATTTCAATATGTTAATACGTTAGCTAATAATGGTAATAAAAAAAGGCCTCAGCTAATGAAAAGTATCAATGGTAAAGGAAATGAATATAAAACAATAAAGAAAATAACTTTAGAAGATAAATATATTGAAAGATTAAAGGAAGCTATGCATTTAGCTACTACTAAGGGAACTGCTAGAACTTATATTGACAAGAAATATAACCCGGCGGGCAAAACAGGCACTAGTGAAACATTTGTGGATACAAATAATGATGGTTTAATGGATACAAAAACAACTTCAATTGGATTTGTTGGTTTTGCCCCCTACGATAATCCTAGGTTTAGTATTATTATTTTAGCACCCAATATATATAAGACTCAGAAATATAATTATAGTAAAGTTTATTGGACTAAATATGTTTCCCGAGGTATTATGAACTTTTTATTTGAAAAATAACAAAAGTTTGATATAATAGGAAGGAATTGGAGGGTGATTTTTAATGGCTAAAAATGAAAATCGTAACTTTGTTAATATGAGATGTACAGAATGTGGAACTGAATTACGTCCAACTAGCAAAAATAAAAAGAATAATCCTGAACGTTTAGAATTAAAAAAATATTGTCCTAAATGTCGTAAAAGTGTTCTTGTAAAAGAAAAAAAATAATAAATAAGGAGGGTAATCATGAATATAAATATTAATGATATAAAAAATGGTATGACTGTCTTAATAGATGGCAATCTATGTTTAATTCAAGAATTTCAACATGTTAAACCAGGAAAGGGCCCTGCTTTTGTTAGAATAAAACTTAAAAATTTAAAAACAGGATCAACAGTTGAACAAACATTTAATACTAATATTAAAATTACAAAAGCTCACATAGATAAAAATAGTGTTCAATACTTATATGCTAGTGGGGATAATTTTGTTTTTATGAATAATGAGACATATGAACAAATAGAAGTTCCTCGTAGTATTTTGGGTGAAGATGCTAATTATGTAAAAGAAGGCATAGATATTTCAATAGATTTTTATGAAGGAGAAATAATTGGTATAACTCTTCCAGAAAAAATTGAATATAAAATAATTGAAACATCTGAAGCTGTAAAGGGTAATACTGCAACAAATGCGCAAAAAGATGCAACTATAGAAACAGGCAAAGTTATTAAAGTTCCTTTATTTATCAATGAAGGAGAGACTGTTTTGGTCTCAACAAAAGACGGAAAATATGCTGGTAGAGCTTAATAAAAAAGTTCTACTTTTTTATTTTGTAAAAAAACGGAAAAAATTGTATTTTTTTTGTTGACAATTATAATATAACATGTTATATTATAATTGCTTAGTAAAATATTATAATTTGGATCAAGTGTCTAGTAGTTATTATTTTATTAATATTTTAAATTTATTTATTATATTTAATTTATTATTTAATAACGTGATATTTGCTAAAAATTATATGTAGTTAAATAAATTGTTATATTTTATATATAATAATCTTATCTGCGCTAAGCAAGACAATTGTTTATTGAGAAAGAAAACTCAAAAAGATAAGCGAATCACAACGAATACTGATAATATTTGTAATATTTAAAATCATGGAGAGTGATTTTAAATGATGTGAGGAGTTATTAAAACTAGGAATAGTCATTTTATCAGAGTGATTATTTTTTTTGCTTTATGATTATTATTTTTTGCCTTTTTTTGTTCGCTTTTATCTTGATTTCTAACTCTTATTGTAGTATTATTTATTTAAATAGAGAGTGATGATAGATGAGTAATGCAAAAGAAATTTTAAAATATTGCCCTAACTATTACAATATTGTCAATTTTGATTTTCAAGATGATGATGTTCTATCTGAAAAAATAGTTAGTATCTATAAAAAGTATATTTTTTCTATCAACACTAATAATAAAGATGATATTAGTAAAGTTGAAAAACTAGATAAAGTTTTGGGCAGTTACTTAAAAGATTATCTTTTTAGAAGTACTCTTCAAGAAGAGATTCTAACTATAAGAGTAAAAAAAGATAATAATATATTAAGAAGTTTTGTTGATAATATAATTAAAATATTTGCCAATTATCAAGAAAATACAACTAGAAAAATATATATTAGTAAATGGATTTAAGGAATAAGTAATTATTCTTTTTTTATTTTTATATAAATAAATAATAAAATAAATAATATAAAGAATATAAACAATGTAAGAGGGTAATAATTAACTAAATAGATAGTTTTAATATAGTTTTTATAAAATATATTAATAGTTAATAAAAAAGGCACCAGTAACAATAAAAACAAGTATATTTTATTATGTTTTTTTGGTGTAATTCTTTTTATATCATGTATAGCAACACTTAATATCATAAATAATGATAAATACCAGTTAATTGCACTTATGTTTTCTATATTTTCTATAAAATCTAATATTTTTATTTGTTTTAAAGCATCATATTCAGGGAATTTATATACTTTTATAAGTGGGCTTCCTAAAGATAATATTATACTTATAATTATTATAAAGTTTATTAAGGAAGCCCCTAGGTATTCTTTTAAAACGTCTTTGAACTTATAATTATAGTCTATTACTAATATAGTAGGAACGGTAGTAATTAAAGCATATATTATAGATCCCTTTATGATACTTAAACTATTAAAATTAAACCACGGCATTAGTTCACTAACTTTCATATAAGGAGTAAGTCCTAAGGCAAATAAAACTACCACTAAGATATTTAAATAATATAAAATAGAACTAATGCTAAAGAATACATATTCTTCTTTACTAACTAAATAAACACTTAATAGTCCAAAAAATAATAAAACTATATATATTGGAGTTCTCACTAAATAAAATGAATTAACAAAAGTAGCTAGGACTAATAAAACTATAGTTATTATTGTAATATAAAACATTATTAGAATTATTTTAAATAATACTCCTAAAAATGAATTGGGTAGAACATCTTTTAACTTTTTATTATTTAAACATTTATTAAATAAACTATAAATATACAATATGGCTATTCCAAGAATAGTTCCAAGAGCTAAACTAATATAACTATTTTTACCATTAGTTTGTAACATTATATAAAAACCTATGCCAAACATACTACCAGAACTAATAAAATAAACTAGTTTCTTATTCATTATTCACCTCAAATATATATCCTTGTTTATTAATTCTTAAATCAACATTTACTTCAACTTCATTAGTTATCCAGAGATTATAATTATCTTGATTATATTTTTTATAATATATATCTTCAAATCCTAAAATATCACTATGACTATTTTGTAAATGTTTAATTAAAGCAATAATTTCATCCTCAATTAGTTTACTAAAGTCTTTATTTATTTTCTTATATGTTTTGATTTTATTTAAATCTAAACCAGGATTATTTTCTTTAATAATTCCTTCTAGTGAACCCTTAATTATTATTTTATCTTTATCAATATCTAACTTAAAGTTGACACTTTTAGTCCCAATGGCAAAATTTTTGCCTTTGTATTTCTTACTTAACAAAGTATTAGATATATTTTGACTTAGCATATTGTATATACTGGTTTTAGTTTTACTAATATTATTTACCCATTTATATTTATTAAATATATAATATTTTCCTAAACTTAGTCGGTCATCATTTACAGTGATGGAATTTAAAATAATATCTTGTTTAGCTCCGATTAATTTTGACATAATACTTTTAAAAGTTTCATTCGTGGCAATTCCATTGTTATATTTTTCAAGATTTAACAAAGTATTTATTAAATCTCCAACTACTGGGTGCCTTTCGCTATTTCTTTCAAGTATTTCTTTGGGAGAATAGTTATCTGATACAACTAGTTGAAATTCATCTCTAATATCAGTGCTCCGAAACAAAAAATCTGTAATATCATTAAAGTGTTTTTCTATAATACTAGAACTAAGAATTATTATTTTTAAATGAGCAAAGTATGCTTTTTTTCCAGTTTTATAATTAGCATCAGTAATTGCTGAACTAATACTATTACCCATTCCCGATATAGTATAGCTTAATAATTCTTGAGTATTTTCTGATTTATTATCATTATATATTTCATAAGTAACATAGAAATTATTATTTATATAATCAATTCCCATCGCACTAATTATCGATAAATCATTTAGTTCTATATTGTCGTAACAACCTCCTAAAAGAAAAATAATAGTTATTAAAAAAATAATCTTTTTCATTTATTTTCTCCCTTCGTTAAATCATTTTCACTTAAAAGAGCGCTTCTTTGAGTATTATTAACTTCTTTTTTCTTTAAAATAGTTTTAAAGAAATAATTCTTGTCAAAAGGCGCTAGGGGAAAAAGATAGGGAGAACCTATAGATTTTAAAGATACTAAGTTAATTAGTAAGAAGGTTGAGGCAATAAAAATGCCGTATAGGCCTAAAAAGGCCCCTAGGAATAAAAATAAATATCTATAGTATCTAATAGCATTGTTTATTTCTAAATCATTAAATATGAGACTACAGATATATGTTAAAGAAGTTATAATAATCATAATTGGAGAAACAATGCCAGCATTAACTGCAGCTTCACCAATAATTAATGCTCCCAAAATGGATATGGTTGAACCAAAATTTGATGGGAACCTTAAATCACTTTCTCTTAAAATATCGCAGATTATTATTAATATTAACAGTTCAATAGTGGCAGGAAAGGGAACACTAGATTGTTGAATACTAAAATTAATCAATAAATTAGCCGGTATAGTTTCTTGATTATAATTTGTAACTGCTACAAATAAAGACGGCATAATGATAGCTAGAATAAAACAAAATAGTCTTAGTAGCTTTAAAAAAGCTACATTGGGGCTTTTAACATAGTTATCACTAATGGGATTTATAAAATCCCCTAGGAAAGTAGGTAAAATAATTGCAAATGGAGAAGTATCTACTAAGATAACAATTTTACCTTCTAATAAACTTGATGCCACTACATCGGGTCTTTCTGTTCTTCTAATTGTTGGAAAAACACTTTTAGATTCTTCTTCTAAATAATTAACAATTATTCCTACATCTAAGATGCTATCTGTGTCTATTTTATTTAGTTTATCAATAACTGTGTTTAAGTTTTTCTTTTTAATTATATCATTAATATAACAAACTCCAACAAGAGTAGAACTTCTTTTTCCTATAGTTAATTCTTTAGTCTCTAAACTAGAACTCTTTATTCTTCTTTTAATTAATCCTAAATTAGTTTGATAGTTTTCACAGAAAGCATCCTCAGGTCCATATAAAGTAGGTTCTCGGCTTGAAGTAGGGATGCTTCTGGATAATGGTGCTTTTACTTCTATAGCTAATATAGTATTTAAATATAGAACTATGGCAAAGCCATTATGCAAATATTTCTTTATATCATTATAATTATTTATTTTAATTGTATTAGGACCAGGTATGGAACTATTTAGATCAGGCTTTGCCAAGGGATTAGTTAAATTTTTTAATATAAAATCATTTATTTTAGAACTATCACAAATAGATTCTAAATAGATAATATAAATTCTTTTAAATATATTTGTTTTAATATCTTTATATTTTAAATCCGGAATATTTTTATAATCTATTAATAATCTCTTTAAATATTTATTCATAAAATCACTAATTATATTATGATTAAATAACTATTTAATAATTCATATTTATTTTAAAAATAGTAAATTATTGATATAATTTACTTGGTTGATATATATGGAAGTAGAAATAGTTAAATTTGATAATATGGGACGGGGAATAGGTTATTTAAATAATAAAATAGTCTTTGTTCCAAAGACAGTGCCTGGTGATATAGTCAAGTTAAAAGATGTTAAAGAAAAAAAGAACTATATTGAAGGTAATATAGATTATATTAAAACTCCTTCTAAAAAAAGATGTGAATATAAATGTCCATATTACGATAGATGTGGTGGTTGTGATTTAGGACATATTAGTTATAGTGATAGTCTTGAATATAAATTAAATAAGGTTAATGATATATTTAAAATGAATAAAATTAATTATTCAGTTGATAAAATAGTTAAAAGTTCAAATAAATATAATTATCGCAATAAAGTTTCGTTAAAAGTAATAGATAAAAAAATTGGTTATTATGAAACAAAGACCCATGAATTAGTAGAAATTGGAAAGTGTTTACTATGCAAAGAGAGTATTAACTCTCTTCTGAAAGATTTATCTTTGTTAAATATTATTAATGGAGAAATAGTTATTAGAAGTAATTATAAAAATGAATTATTAATTATTATTAATTCTCAAGATAAGATTGATAATATTGATAGAATAACCATGAATCATAAAGTAGTTGGAGTAGTAATAAACGAGGAAACTATATATGGGAATAATTATTTTATTGATAAAATAGATGATTATTTATTTAAAGTAAGTTATAATGCTTTTTTTCAAATTAATGAAGACATATGTTCAAAAATATTTAAAAGAATAGCAGAAGAAGATAAAGGAAGTATGTTAGATTTTTACTGTGGAGTTGGAACATTTAGTGTTTTGAATAATCAATTGACCTTAGGAGTAGAGATAAATGAAAATGCTATTAATGATGCCAACTCAAATAAGTTGTTGAATAAAAAAGATAATATAGAATTTATATGTGCTGATGCTAAGGATATTATAGATAAGATAAATAATTCTTATAAAACTATTTTACTCGATCCACCGAGAAGTGGAGTTAATAAAGATATACTTAACAAAATAATATCTGAAAAAATAGAAAAGATTATTTATATTTCCTGTTTTCCAATATCCTTGGCTAGAGATATAAAAATACTAGAAAATGACTATTCAGTAAAAGATATTACTTTGTTTGATATGTTTCCTATGACAGAACATGTGGAAACACTGTGTGTTTTGGAAAGGAAATGATTATGGATAATATAGTGGATAAATTGTATAAACTCCAAGACAAGACTTATCAAGCTATGCAATATAAAATCATCCCCAATGTTGATACAGAGACTATAATTGGAGTTAGAACCCCAGTGCTTAGAAAACTAGCTAAAGAAATGGTTAAAACAGAAGATTATTCCTCATTTTTGAATAATTTGCCACATAAGTATTTTGATGAGAACCAATTACATGCATTTATTATTTCTGAAATAAAAGATTATGATGAGTGTATATCTTATATTAATAAGTTTTTGCCATATGTAGATAACTGGGCAACTTGTGACCAAATGACTCCTAAGGTGTTTAAAAAACACCCAGGGGAGTTGCTCGAGCATATCAAAGTATGGATAAAGTCTAGAGATACTTATACTATTCGTTTTGGTATTGGAATGCTTATGCAACATTACTTAGATGATAATTATAATCCAAATTATTTAAAAATGGTTTCTCAAGTAAAATCTAATGAATACTATGTAAATATGATGGTTGCTTGGTTTTTTGCTACAGCTTTAGCTAAACAATATAATGATACAATATCATATTTAGAAAACAAAGTATTAGATGTATGGACACACAATAAAACAATTCAAAAAGCGATTGAAAGTTATCGTATAACTGAAGAGCAAAAAGAGTATTTAAGAAAGCTTAAGATAAAGGAGAAAAAGAAATGAATATTAAAGAAGCATGTGATTTTTTAAAAAAAGAATTATTAAATAATGGTTATAAGTATGGATTCTATTGTGATGGTAGAAAGTATTTGCCAGATCAAAGTGGAATATTTGATACAGTATTTTTTGATCAATTATTTACTATATATCGTGTTCAAGAACCTGAAGTAACAATGAAACATAAAATAGCAATATGCCATGATACTGTAGTTTTGATGAGAAAACTATTAGCAGATCATAATATTCCAAGTAAAATATGGCTTCAACATGATGTTCATCGTGATAAATATCATACAGTCCTAACTTTTTATTTGGAGGGTAAAACAATATATTTGGAATTAACTCCAGAGTTTTCTAAACCATGGTATGGAAAAGAGTTAATCTTTGATAGTGAAGAAGATTTTATAAAAGAATACTCTAAAGATGAATGTGAGGTAATTGACGTTACAGATTCAGTTATTGTTGGTGAACAGCCTAAGTTTGTGATATCGAGAGTGAAATAATTTTATTATTATAAGTGAGCTTAGGTTCAAAAACTATTTAAAATAAATATTAAAAATACTAGAACTTGATAAATTATAATTAGTCCTTTATAATTGTAACTAGAGGTGTTAATTATGAAAATTTTATCTGTAAATGCTGGTAGTTCTTCTTTGAAATTTCAATTATTAGAAATGCCAGAAGAAAAAGTATTAATAAGTGGTTATGTAGAAAAAATAGGTTTAGAAGATTCTTTTTGGACCATTAAAGTTAATGGAGAAAAAATCAAAAAAGAAAGATATTTAAAGAATCATGCTGACGCTGTTTCTGTAGTATTTGAAGAACTATTAGAAAATAAAATAGTTAAATCATTGAAAGAAATAAAAGGTGTAGGACATCGTGTTTTACACGGGGGAGAAAAATATTCTGATTCTGTATTAATAAATGATGAAGTTATAAAGGATATTAAAGATTTGACTAAGTTAGGTCCACTACATCATCCAGGTAATTTAGCTGGTATTGAAGCAATGATGGAAAAATTAGATGTTCCAAATGTAGCGGTATTTGATACTGCATTTCATCAAACTATGCCAGATTATAACTATATTTATCCAGTTCCTTATGAATGGTATGAAAAATATGGAGTTAGAAAATATGGATTCCATGGAACTAGCCATAAATATATAACTGAGAAGATGAAAAAAATATTAAAGAAAAATAAAATTAATATTATTAGTTGCCATATTGGAAGTGGTTCATCTATTGCTGCTATTAAAGATGGTGTATGTTATGATACAACAATGGGTATTACTCCGTTGGATGGTTTAATGATGGGAACACGTTCTGGTTCAATCGATCCATCTATCTTAGAGTATGTATGTAAAGAATCTGGTATGAATATTAGCGAAGTAACTAATGAATTAAATAAAAAGAGTGGTTGTTTAGGAATATGTGGTGTTTCAGATAACCGCGATGTTGAAATAGAAATGAATAAAGGTAATGAAAGAGCAAAAATGGGATTCAAAATGTATTGTGATCGCATTGCTAAATATATAGTAGATTATTATATTGAATTAGAAGGCAAAGTAGATGCAATTGTTTGGACTGCTGGTGTTGGTGAAAATGGTATCTTAGCTCGTAGTGAAGTAATGAAAAGACTAAAACCAATAGGAATAGTAGAAGATGAAGATTTGAATGCAAGCATAGCTAGTTATAAAGAAACTACTGAAGGTGTTATAAGTAGTCCTGAATCTAAAATTCCAGTTATGGTTGTTCCAACTAATGAAGAAGTAATGATTGCTCTTGATACAATGAAGTTTATTAGTTAGGAGTGATATTATAATAAATAAACGCATTTTAAATAAACTATATCGTGAAATAAAAAAAGCATCTAATATAGTAGTAGCGCGTCATATAGGGCCTGATCCTGATGCAATTGGTGCTCAAATAGCATTAAGAGATTCAATTAGACTAACTTTCCCTAGTAAAAAAGTCTTTGCTGTTGGTGTAGGAGTAGCTAAATTTAAATCTTATGGAATAATGGATAAGGTTAATTATGAAGAATTGAACAATGCTTTATTAATTGTAGTAGATGTTCCTAATTTAGCACGAGTAGATGGTATTGAAGGATTAAAATATAAAGATATTATGATAATAGATCATCATCCTAAAGAAGATATAAAAGCTTCTTTCTCTTGGATTGATGAAAAGAAATCCAGTGCTAGTCAAATGGTTACTGAATTAATATTAAATACTAAATTAAAAATGAATAAAAAAGTCGCAGAAAATCTTTTCTTAGGAATGGTTTCAGATAGTGAAAGATTTTCTTTGAAAAACACTACAGTTGAAACAATCGCGACTCTTAAATATTTATTAGAGTATAGTCAAATAGATTTTACTTCTTTATATGATGTTTTATATACAAGACCTTTTAGTGAACATAAGTTTATCGCTTTTATTACAAATAATTTAGTAATTGATGAAAATAAATTAGGATATATAAAAATAAGTGATGAAGATTTAAAAGCATTTAATGTTGATTTAGCAACACCATCAAATTTAATAAATGGTTATAATTTTATTGAGGAATTACTTGTATGGACGTTTATTACTGAAGATATAAAAAATAATCAATATAAAATAAGTATTCGTAGTCGTGGCCCCATTGTTAACACAATAGCTAGTAAATACAACGGAGGAGGACACAAGTATGCTGCTGGGGCTAGGGTTAACACCATGGAAGAAGTAGATAAGTTTATTAAAGAATTAAGCGATGCTTGTCGTGAATATGAAAATAAATAGTTATAAGAAGAAAAAGAGTTCTATTTATGAAATAGAATTAGATAATAAAGAAAAATATTTATTATATGATGATATCATTTTAAAATATGAGTTATTAGTCAAAAAAGAAATAAATGAAAAAGAATTAAAGAATATTTTAAATGAAAATAATAATTATGAAAGCTATCATGTAGCTTTAAAGTTTTTAAATACTAAGTTAAGGACTGAAAAGGAAATAAGAAAAAAACTTAAAGATTATAGCTCTAGTAATATAAATTGGACAATTGATAGATTAAAAAAAGAAGGATATATAAATAATAGTTTATATATTAAATCTTATGTAAATGATGAAATAAATTTAAAATTAGTTGGTCCCAAGAAAATATTATTTGATTTAAATAAACTTGGATTTAAAGATGAAGAAGTATTAACTTATTTAAATAGTATTCCTAAGGAAGTATGGAATAATAAGATAAATAAATATATAAAAAAGAAAATAGAAACTAATCATAATTTATCATCTTTATTTTTAAAGCAAAAAATAACTCAAGACTTAATTAATAAAGGATTTTATAAAGAAGATATCTTATCTATTATGGATAATTATAATATATCTGATGATGATAGTATTTATCAAAAAGAATATAATAAAGTAAAAAATAAATTATCAAGAAAGTATAGTGGAGAAGAATTAGAATATAGAATAAAGATTTCTTTATTAAAAAAAGGGTTTAAAAAAAATTCAGAATAATTTCTGAATTTTTTTTAATTTCCTTTATTTGCTAAATTATTCAAATAAATGCCATATTGTCTATTAAGTGTTGAATCTATAATTTCCATATTATATAGTTTTCTATAATATTTTAATGAATCAACAGCTAAATTACCTTGTTGCATTTTTCTTTCTGCTAAAGATTCAATTATTTCATCTTTTATATCTTTTAATTTGTCTTTTTCTTTAATAGATTTTCTATATATTACATGGTATCCCATTTCTGTAGTGATAATACTTTTACTATATTCACCATCTTTTAATTTATATGCTGCATCAATTAATTCATCATATTTATCAGATAGATCACCATAATTAATATATCCTAAATTACCATCTTTACTCTTAGTGCTTTCATCTTCAGTATATTTTTTAACTAACTTCTTAAATGTATCTAGTTTATCTTTAGATTCATCTAATTCTTTAATAATCTTATTAATAGTTTCTTTAGCAGTATCTTCAGCTTTTGTTTTTTCTTCATCTTTCATACCATCAGTAACCTTAGGTGTTACTAAAATATGATAAATTTCAACATCGCCTTTAACTTCATCTTTATAATAAGCATCAATCTCTTTATCTGTAACTAATGTCTTAGCATATTCTTTAGTTGCATGGGTTTCCATAAAGCTTAAATATAAATAGTCTTGATAAGCCTCTAAAGTAGAGTAGTTAGTATTACTTTGAACTGCTTCAAGTAACTTTGTTTCATCTCCATAAGCCTCAATTAAACCATCCATATAATTTTTAGCATCAGATTCTGCCTTTTCCTTATAACTAGCAAATTCATTTTCTAAAATATAGCTATTAATTAATTTAACTGTAGCTTCTAATCCAAAATTGTTTTTTAATTCTTGATATAAATCATCAGCACTAATTTTATGTTTTTTGCCATCTTTAGCAAATGTGATAACTGCTTCTTCGCCATTCTTTAATTTAGGGATTTTACCACATCCACAAAGTAAAAAAAGGCAAAGCATACTTAATATTATTTTCTTTTTCATTTTTCCTCCTAAGTAGTATTATAGCACATAAACTATTAAATACAATAAATTAAACACTCACATTTATAAATAATTACCATAAATTATTAATGAATAGATATAAAGGAGGAGTGAATTATGAATTGTGGAAATAACGGAATGGGCGCTGCTATTATTTTAGTATTATTTATATTACTAATTATAATTGTAGGAGCTTATATATAAATAGAATAAAGGAGGAATAAAATGAATTGTTCTAAAAAAGAAGAATGTCCTGTAAAAAAAGGACATAATAATTTTAATGATAACCACATATTCTTAGTCATAGTGCTATTTATATTATTGGCTATTATAATAGGTGGTCCAATATATTATTAAATGAAGCTATAAGCTTCTTTTTGGTTTCAATATTTATATTATTGCTGAAAAAAACTTCGTTTTTAAAACGAAGTTTTTATCCAGTTGTATTTGATTCTTCACTTATACTTAATGGTTTAATATTAATTGAATCATCATACTTTTTTAAAACTGCACTAAATTCATCATAGACACTTTGTAAGTCTTTTCCTTGATAATAAACATTTAAATATTTATTTTCCATTTTACTAAAAGGAATAACTACATAATTATTCTTACCAATACTTGAATCATAGTAACGATAAGTGTAATTGAATTCAGCTCCAATGTTATCTATAGTGATAGTTTTAGTATTGTCTCTAGTATCTAATGTTTTAGTAATATCTAGCGTTCCAAATAATCCTATAACACCAACTTTTCTGACTATTGATTGTTCAGCTCCCATTTGATTAGATATAAAATTACCAAAAGAGTAGAATACTACCGTATCACCAATCTTCTCCCAAGGTTGAACTGAATGGGAATGATTACCTAAAACTATGTCAACACCATGTTCTGCTAAAAACTGAGCTTGGTTTTTTTGCGTTTCTGATGCAACTTGTTGGTATTCATTTCCCCAGTGCATTGCAACTATTAAGATATCAACTTTATCTCTAACCGCTTCAATATCCTTTAAAACAGTATCTTCATTATATAGATTTACTATAAATGGTTCTTTATTAATCTCTCCAGCTCCTAAACCATTAGTGCCATAAGTGTATGATAACATTGTATAAGTAATACCATTTGCATCCATTATTTGATAGTTTTCTCTAGCCTCAGCACTAGAAGCCATACCATGTGTCAATATATTATCTTTACTTTCCCAATAACTAGCACTAACCTTTGCACTAGTGCCTCCCATATCCATAGAATGGTTAGTAGCTAAAGATACTACATTAAATCCAGCATCGATCATTGCATCTCCAAAGGCTGAAGGAGTATTAAATCTAGGATAACTAACTGGACTTTTACTATCATCAAATATAGTTTCTTGATTATAATATTTAATATCATAGTCTTTTAATAATTCTTTTGTATATGTAAGCATTCCACTAAAATCATATGTTTTAGTATCGCTTTTATAAGCTGCTCTATAAAGACCAGAGTGAATAACTGTATCGCCAGTGGCAATTAATTTTGCTGTGTATGTTTTAATGGGATTAACTGGCTCAACTATTTCATCAATTTTTTTCTTAATTGGATTATCATCCTTCAATAAAAACTTATAGCCAAAGAATCCAATTAAAACCACTAATAATACAAATATTAATAATAACTTTCTTTTGGCTTTTTTTCTTAACTTAGCCATTTTTTAACACCTCATAAACATCTTTGGCTTCTTTTTCAGCCCTAGTTCCAAAATTAGGTAATAAATGAAGATGATAATGCTTAATCATTTGCGATGCACCATAGTTAACTAATAAAGTTAATTCTTTAGCATTTAATCTTTCCATTATTTTATCTGTCCATTCCTTAGCAAATTTATTAATATGATTTAGTAATTCATCAGGAATATCTTTAAATGTTTCATAATGTTCTTTAGGAATAATTAAAACATGGCCATCAACATTTGGATAGGCATCCATTAAAACTATTATTAAATCATCTTCATATAATCTATAAGAAGGAAGCTCTCCCTTAACAATTTTACAAAATATACAATCCATACTACTCACCATCTTCATTATAGCATTTACCAAGAATTAAGTCATTAAAAATAATTGTGTTCATTTTATGAAAATACGCATAGATTAAATTAGAGGAGTGATTAATTTGACTAATTATCGGGAAATTGTTACTAAAGCAGTGGTGGGAAAAGCTAAAAAATCCAGCACTAATGTTTTTAGTTTTTCACCTGAGGAAATTCCTAATACTATTCTAGGTTGTTGGGTAATAAATAATTCATTTAATGGAACTAATAATAATGGTGTAGTAGATGTATCTGGATCTTATGACGTTAACGTTTGGTATTCATATGATAATGATACTAAGACTGCAGTATCTACCAAAAGATTTAGCTATTTAGATAAAATAACCGTGCCAATTAAAAATGGAAATCTATTAGATAATACGAATGAAATAATAGTTAGAAGTTTAAAACAGCCAACTGTATCTAAAGCAGATATTAAAGGTAATGATATTGAATTAACAATTGAAAAAGAAATGGGAGTAGAAATAGTTGGCAATACTAAAGTAAAAATATCTGTCGAAGACATCGAAGATGACTATGAAGAAGTTCTTGATGAAGAATTATCTAATGAAATAGATAGTATTAATGAAGATTATTTAGAAAACGAGTAGTCGTCAACAAAAATTGTTGACGACTACTATAAGATATGTTATACTAACTCTAGTTTAAAAGGAGGACCAATTATGGCAGTAAAATTAAGATTAAAAAGAATGGGATCTAAACAAAAACCATTTTATAGAATAGTGGCAGCTGATTCAAGATTCCCAAGAGATGGAAGATTCATTGAAACAGTTGGAACTTATAATCCAATAAAGGGAGAAGATGTTTTTACAATCGATGAGGAAAAGGCACTTTCATGGTTAAAGAATGGTGCTCAACCAACAGATACAGTAAAAAACATATTATCTCGTGCTGGTATTATGGCAAAATATGCTGAAAGCAAAAAGAAAACTAAATAGAGGTTATTATGTCTGTAGTAGAATTTGCTGAATATTTAGTTAAAAGTATTGTTAAAGAACCTGAACTTGTAAAAGTATCAGAATTTCAAGCAGATGAAGATGTAACTATTTTAGAAATACTAGTTCCTGAATCAGATATGGGAAGAGTAATTGGAAGAAATGGTAAAATGTCTACATCTATTAGAACATTAATTCAAGCTTTCGCGGCTATTAATAATATGCCAAAAGTTAAAATTAATATTGATTCTTTTTAAGAAATAGGCGTCTATTTCTTTTTTTAGATTGGATGGGTTTTAGATGATTGAAATAGCAAGTGTATGTGGAAGTTGTAAGGGTTTAACAAAAACATTAACAACAATTTATGAAATATATGAAAAAGAAATAAAAAAGGAGAATCCTAAGAATATCTATTTATATCATAATTATTTAAATAATAATAAAGTTTTAAAAGAATTAAATGATATAGGTATTAAAGTGGTTAATGATATTAGAGATGTATCATATGATGATATTGTTATACTAAGCCCATATGGCTCTAGTAGAGAAGTTTATGAATACTTAGATAATAATAATATAGAGTATTATGATTCTACATGTTCTAATATTGATAAGATTAGAGCCACTATTCAAGAAAAAATTGATTTGGGTTATGAAATAGTTATTATTGGCGATTATAATTATTTTGAAACTAAAGAAATTAATGAATATTTTAATAATGAAATAGTATTTATTAAAAGTGATAGTGATTTTCTTAAATTAAGTGATAATAAAAACAAATATATTATGAGTGGTCAAAATGTCAGTAAATCATTATTTACTGACTTAACAAAAAAACTAAAGACTTTATATGATAATTATAATTTGGATATCAATAATTCATATTGTTTATCTTTAAATAGAAATTATGATAGTAGTGAAGCTTTAGCTAAAAAAAGCGATTTAATGATTATAGTTGATGATGATCAAGAATTATTTAATCGCGTTAGTGCCCGAACAGAAACTTATGTCTTTAAAAATATTAGAGATTTAATAAAATTTGTATCAATTAAAGATATAGATGATTCAACTAAGATAGGTATTACTGGTTCTATATGGACTCCAGTTAAAGAAATTTATAATTATAAATATTTATTGGAGTATTTATTATTTTATAAAAAAATAGTTAAAGAATTAGAAAAAAATCAAGATAAAGTTAATAATGAATTATTAAAAGATAATGATAATGAAATTATCCAAGGCATAGTAAAAGATTTTATTGATTTAAATAAAGATGGTAAGTATATAAGAGGAGTGTTAATTGCCTTAGGTTCATATATGTCTAATTCAAAAATGAATAAAGACTACTTAGATTTAGCTTATGCTTATGAAATGTTTCAAACTTCAGTTTTAATTCATGATGATATTATAGATAATGCCAAAATTCGTCGTGGTAAAGAAACAATACCTAGAAGAATATGTCACAATTATTTAAATGTTATTAGTGATAAAGAATATCAAGAAAAAACATTAAAATTAGCAAATTCTATTGGAATTTGCACTGGTGACTTAGGCTTTTATGAAGCCAATAATATTATTGTTAATAAATATAAAAATCATAAGAATTTAAGTGCTATTTTAAAAGTTTTTAATGATATTGTAATTAAAACTATAAAAGGAGAAATGTTAGATGTGTATTTACCATTTAAAGGTAAATACTTTGCATACAACACATCTGAAGAAGAAGTTCTAAATATATATAATTTAAAAACTAGTTATTATACTTTAATTGGACCAGTTACTTTGGGTTATTTATTAAATAATAAAGAAATACCTCAAGATTTAGTTAATGTTTTAAATAGAATTGGCGTTTCTTTCCAAATTAAAGATGATTTATTAGGAATATTTGGTAATAAGAATGAATTAGGTAAATCTAATATTAGTGATATTGAGGAATTTAAACAAACTATTTTATATTCTCATATAATTAACACACCATATAAACAAGAATTCTTAAAATTATATGGTTCTAAAAACTTAGAAGAAAAAGATATTTTAAAAGTCCAAGATTTATTAAAAACAAGCGGAAGTTACAATTATGCTTTAAATAGACTTGATGAATTATCATTTGAGTGTTTTAATGATATTAGTGAACTGGAAATAGATGATAAAGTTCAAGATATATTGAAAGGTTTATTAATATTTATTAATATTAGAGAGAAGTAATTATGAACAATGATGATATTGGAAAAGTAATAAAGGACATTAGATTAAAAAATAATTTAAGTCAAAAAGATTTTGCTGAAAAATTTGGTGTTACTTATCAAGCAGTATCTAAATGGGAAAATGGTAAAAATATTCCTGATATTGCAATTATTAAAGAAATATGTCAAGAATATGATTTGAGTTTAGATGAATTATTAAATAATAAACCAAGTAAGAATAAATGGATATTTATTCTTATCGGGGGAGTTTTGATGATTAGTATAATTACATTACTAATTATATTAACTAAATCTAATAATAATTTTGAATTTAAACAAATTACTTCTAATTGTCATGATTTTAAAGTCACTGGTAGTATGGCATACAATAAAGACAAAACATCTATATATATATCTGAAGTTAATTACTGTGGAGAAGATGAAGATAAAGTATATGATGATATAGTATGTACATTCTATGAAGATAGTGGTGATACAAAAAAAGTTATAGAAAAATGTCAGCCTAAAGAGAATATGTCAATTAAAGACTTTTTAAAGAATATAAATTTTCATATTGATAATTATGCTGCAACATGTAAAAACTATACTGAAAATAGTCTTTATTTAGAAATAGAAGTGACTAAGAACAAAAAAACAAATGCTTATATAGTTCCATTAAAATTAGTAGACAATTGCAAATAAGAGGATTTATATCCTCTTATTTTTTATGAATTCTCTTAGTATCTTAGTTAAAGCTCTTTTTTCTATTCTTGATACATAACTTCTAGATATTCCTAAGTTATCTGCAATTTCTTTTTGAGTTAAATCTTTTTTATTATTTAGTCCATATCTCTTAATTATTATTTCTTTTTCTCTTTTATTTAATGTTTTGAGATATTTAGATAATAGATTAATATTATCTTTTACTTCAATCTTATCTAATATATCATCGTCTTTATCTTCTAATAGATCTCCAAGGTTTATTTCATTACCTTCTTTATCATAACCAATTGAATCATTCAATGATATTGTATTTTGATTTTTTTTATTACTCCTATAAAACATTAGTATTTCATTTTGAATGCACCTAGCAGCATAAGTAGTTATCTTAACCTTATGATTCTTTTTATAAGTATCAATGCCTTTAATTAACCCAATGGTGCCAATGGATATTAAATCATCTGTATCTATTCCAGGACTTTCAATTTTTTTGACTATGTGAGCCACTAATCTAAGATTATGTTCTATTAAAATGTTTCTAGCTTCATTATTTCCATCAATCATTAAATTAACATATTTTTCTTCTTCTTTTTCCGAAAGTGGCTCTGGGAAAACATTATTTCCATAACTCCCAGTCCAAAAAACCATTCCTTTAATTAAAGATAATAACAAATTAAACATTACATCACCTTAATAAAATATATGTATATAAGTTAAAGTATTACTAATTAATAATATTAAACGATTGACTATAGTAAGTAGATTGTAGTATTCTAAATATATAAGATAGTATATAGGTGATAATAATGGAAAATAAAAAGAAAGCAATAATATCTATAGTTGTAGTAGTTCTAATTTTGTTGGCCCTAGTCATCGGAGCATCATATGCTTATTTTAGTATAACTGCTACAAATAGTTTTGGTTCAAAAACAATAAGCGCATCAGCACCTGAGGTAGGAAGTGTTACATTAGCTAGTGGGACAAATGCTTTGTCTCTTAATTTGGGTGCTGGAGATATGATGAGAAAAAGTGGAGATGTTACGTACTATGGAACAACAGATGGAACACCGACAACAAGTGAAAATGTAATAGAAATAGCCCATACAACAGTAAATGGCCTGGGATTCTTTAATTGTAACTATACATTGAATGTAACAGCGACAGGAACAAATAACTTGTATACAGCATTTCAAGGGTGGAGTGGAAAATCAACAGGCCAAATAGTATTAAATATCAATGGAATAGATTATGATTTTAATGCCCAAAACTTATTTCCAATAACAATTCCTGGAGCAATGAATGGGGTATCAAGAAGCACTCCAAAACAAATAACAGCATCAATAAGAATGTTAAATTATTATTCATTAAACCAAAGTGCATTAGCAAATAAAGATATCACAATAACAATCACAGCAACATCATTTACATGTAGTATAGCCGAGACACCTCAAACATACTATTATACATTTAATTCAAATACGGACTGGCCATGGTTATCAGAGCCATTAACAAGCAATGATGGATTAAACCATTACATAAAAGGATATGGAACAACTGGAGTTTATAGTGAAGTATGTAGAGTATCTAATTCAACAGAGTATTGTTTGCAACCAAACACATGGAGTAACGCAAGCACATACTATAGTGAATTGACTGCCTTAGGAGCAACATGTAATTCAACATATTTAACTGATAATCTTCTAAGATGTGACGATGATTCGTTTAGTTATTATGTCTCTTCATATGGAGATGCGGCGATTGACTCATTTCTTTCTTCGGTTTCGTGTAGTATGACCGGAAGTGGAGATGCAGTATGCAGCTGGCATTAAGAAATAACCTAGAATTCAACATTTTTAAATCAACTAATATTAAGAGTATATTTAAGATTAATCTTTTAAATATAGTCTTTTTTAGTTATAATAATTTTAGGTGATATCTAATGAAGAAAGTAGTTCTAATTGATGGTAATAATTTATTATTTAGATCTTATTATGCAACGGCATATACAGGAAATATTATGCGTAATAGCAAGAATTTTCCAACTAATGCTTTGTATGGTTTTGCTTTGATGATTAATAAAATATTAGCTGAAGAAACACCAGAATATATAGTCGTGGCATTTGATATAGGCAAAAATTTTAGAAAAGAAAAATATGATTTTTATAAAGAAGGAAGAAGTGAAACTCCAGATGAATTAAAAATGCAAATGCCTATAGCAAGAAAAATATTGGATGCTATGGGAATATGTTATCAAGAACTTGCTCCTTATGAAGCTGATGATATAATTGGAACCATAGCTAAGAAAGCCGAGGAAGATAAAGATTATTATTCGTTGATTGTTTCTAGTGATAAAGATTTATTACAATTAATTAGCTTTGAGACTGAGATTAAATTATTAAAACAATCTGGATTTATTAGATATAATGAAAAATCATTTAAAAGTGAATGGGGAATTGACCCGCTTAAAATAATTGACTTAAAAGCATTGATGGGGGATTCTTCAGATAATATTCCTGGGGTTAAAGGAATTGGCGAAAAGACGGCTTTAAAGCTATTACAAGAGTATGGTTCTTTAGATGGTATTTATAATAATATAGATAGTATTAAAGGAAAGTTACAAGAAAAATTAATTGAAGGTAAAAATGATGCTTATATGAGTTACGAAATAGCAACCATATATAGAGAAGTTCCAATAGATATAAATTTTGAATCTTTTAAGTATTCTGGACCAAAAATTAATGATTTAAAGAATATTTATGAAGACTTAGAGTTTTATTCTATGTTAAAGAGCGTTAATAATATTAACGCATTGCAAGCAAATGCTAAGGATAATGAATATATTAAAATTAGTAAAATTGAGGATTTAAAACTAGATGGAGATGTAGCTTTCTATCTAGAAGTTGATGATGAAAATTATCATATGGGATCTCCATTAGGCTTATCTATTACTGATAAAAATAATACTTATTTTGTTGATAAAGAATTAATAAAAGAAGCCTTAGATGTTTTAAAAGCCAAGAATTTAATTACATATGATTTAAAAAAGAGTTTGGTAGTTTTAGATAAAAATATTACATGTTCTTTTGATATGATGGTTGCATCTTATCTTGTTGATGAGCCAGCTCCCTTGGATATTGCTCCATTAATGAATAGTTTAAATGTTCCAATGATTAGTTATGATGAATTCAAAAAGAAAAGTTTTGATAATATGGAGAATATCCTTTGTAAAAAGAGTAAGTTCATATTTGATTATTTTGAATTCTTTAAAGAACGTTTAGTAAAAGAGAAACAAGAAGATATATTCAATAAAATAGAAATGCCTTTAATATATGTTTTAGCAGATATGGAATGCAATGGATTTAAATTTGATAATAATAAGATCTTAGAAATGAAAGAAGAAGTATCTAAGAAAATTGATGCTTTAACTAAAGAAATACATGAACTAGCTGGTAGTGAGTTCAATATAGCTAGTCCTAAACAACTTGCTAAAGTTTTATTTGAAGATTTAAATATTGGCTCTGCATCTAAAAAATTAAAGCCAAAAACTGATGTTAAAACATTGCAAAAGTTTGCTTCAGATTATCCAATTATTCAAAAAGTTTTAGAATTTAGAAACTTAAATAAATTATATAATACATATTTAGAGACATTAGAAAATTACGTTTTAGAAGATGGTAAAATTAGAACTATTTTTAATCAAACATTAACTAGAACTGGAAGACTTTCTTCTATGGAGCCAAATTTACAAAACATTCCAGCAAGAGAAGAATATGGAAAGAGAATAAGATTAGCTTTTGTTCCATCATATGATTTATTATTAAGTGCAGATTATTCCCAAATAGAGTTAAGAATACTTGCTCACATATCTGATTCTAAAGAATTAATCGATGCTTTTGTCAATAATCAAGATATCCACACTAAAGTAGCCGCGGACATTAATGGAATTGAAGAAAGTGAAGTTACAAAGCATATGCGTTCTACAGCTAAAGCAGTTATATTTGGAATTGTCTATGGCATAAGCGGCTTTGGCTTAGGAGAAAACTTAAATATACCTCCTAGTGAAGCCAAAAGATTTATCGATAAATATTATGAATTATATCCTGGAGTAAAACATTATATGGATAACATAGTTAAAAGTGCTTATGAAACTGGGGAAGTTAAAACTATGTTTGGTAGAATTAGAAAAATAAAAGAATTAAAAGATACCAATTATAATGTTAGAACAATGGGTGAAAGAATGGCATTAAATACTCCAATTCAAGGAACTAGTGCTGATATAATGAAAATGGCTATGATTGAAGTATATAATAAGTTAAAAGAGAATAATTTAGAAAGTAAAATGATATTACAAGTTCATGATGAAATTATTATAGATGCAAAAAAAGATGAGATAGAAAAGCTTCAAAAAATAGTTAAAGATGCTATGGAAAATATAGTAAAGCTTAAAGTCCCTTTAAAAGTTGAAATATCAACTGGAGAAGATTGGTTTAAAACTAAGTAGATTTATATAAATCTACTTTTTAATTGTCTTTATATGTGTTGATCCAATAGGGTCATATAGCATAATTTTAATAGAAATATTAGTAGCTCAACTGAAGCACCCCATATCAAGTTGCTAAATATTCAAGTTAATCAGTAATGATTTTTAATCATTACTTTTTATATAATGTATGATAAGATATATTTAGGTGATAATATGCCAGAACTTGCTGAAGTAGAAACAGTTAGAAGAACTTTAAACAATAGAATATTGCACAAAAAAATCGTGGGGGTTAAAGTTTTATATAACAAGATGCTAGATAACGAAGAAGAATATTTTAAAAAGATATTAATAAATAATGAGTTTATAGATATATTGAGAGTGGGTAAATGGTTAATATTTGAATTAAAAGAACATTATTTGTTGAGTCATCTTCGTATGGAAGGCAAGTATTTTATTAAGAATAGTTTAGATGAAATATCTAAACATGAACATATAATTATTTCATTTGATGACAATACCGATTTAAGATATCATGATACTAGAAAATTTGGAAGAATGAAGATAATAGAAAAAAAGGATTTATATGAGACTCCAGAAATAAAAAAACAAGGATATGAACCGTTTTCTAAAGAGTTAACACCAAGTTATTTATTAGATAAGTTTAAAAACAAAAAGAACCCAATTAAAACTTGTTTATTAGATCAAGAAATTATTAGTGGCCTAGGAAATATTTATGTAGATGAAGTCTTATATTTATCCAAGATTAATCCCTTAAGAAAAACAAGTTCTATTAATAAAAAAGAGTGTGAAAGAATAATAAATGGTGCTAAAATAATATTAGAAAAAGCAATAGAAGAAGGGGGAACTACAATTAAGAGTTATACTTCTAGTTTAGGAGTTATAGGTAATTATCAAAAATATTTAAAAGTTCATAAAAGAGAAGGAGAAAAATGTTATAATTGTGGTGAGATTATTAAAAGAATAAAAATTGGAGGAAGAAGTACTTATTATTGTGAAAAATGTCAAAAATAACTTAATAAGGTGGTTATATGGATAAAATAATTAAAAAAGTTTTAGTTTCATTAGAATCTTCTGGTTATAAAGCATATTTAGTTGGAGGATATGTAAGAGATCATTTATTAGGAATAAAGTCTTATGATATAGATATATGTACTAATGCATTACCTAAAGATTTACATGCATTATTTCCTAATAATTATAATAGTAATACTTATGGTGGTTTTAATCTTAAAATTAATAAATACAATATAGATATAACGACTTTTAGAAAAGAATTAAAGTATGATAAAAGAAAACCTACAGAAATTCTCTATATAGATAATTTAGAAGAAGATATTATTAGAAGAGATTTTACTATTAATACTATATGTATGGATAGTAAAGAAAAGATAATAGATTTATTAGATGGAGTTAAAGATTTAAGATTAAGAAAAATTAAAATGGTTGGCAATGCTCAAGAGAAACTTGAAGAAGATCCATTAAGGATCCTTAGAGCAATTAGATTTGCCGCGGTTTTGAACTTTGAAATAGATGAAGAGTTAGATGAATGTATAAAGAAAAACTATGAGTTAGTTAAAACTTTATCAGATATAAGAGTAAAAGAAGAAATAAGTAAAATATTATTATCTAAGAATTATTTAATAGGGTTAGAACTATTAAAGAAATATCATATATTAGAATTATTAGGAATTAGCTATGATAGAATTGATTATGTTAATGATATTTGTGGAATGTGGGCTCAATTAAATTTAGAAAAGAACTTTGCATGGACAAAACAAGAATTAACTAATATAATAAACATTAGGCAAATAATTGATGCTGGAGTTATAGATAATAAGACTATTTATAAATATGGTCTATATGTATCTTCAGTCGCTGCTGATATATTAAATATTAATAAAAAATCAGTGTATAAAATGGCCCAAAAATTACCTATTAAATCTGTTAAAGAATTACAAATAAGTAGTCAAGAAATTATTAATTTATTAAACATTGAGCCTTCAAAAAAGATTAATGAAGTAAAAAAAGAATTAGTATACTTGATTTTAGATAAAAAAATAAAGAATAAAAATAATGATTTAAAGAAAGCTATTATAAAATTAAAGGAGGGATAATCATGGGAAATAACAAAAAGTTTGTAGTTGAAGCAAATTTTATAGAAGAAGCCAATAAATTAAAATTAACTTTGACTGAATTTTTGTTATTAATATTTTTTGAAAATTCCGATGATTTGACTTTTGATTTAGATAAAATATGTAATAGATTAAAAATAAATAAAGAAGAAATATTAGAGGCTTATAATGGTTTATTAACTAAGGGAGTAATATCAATAAATAGTGAGAAAGATAATAATAATAAAATAGTTGATAAAGTATCTCTAGATAAATTTTATAAGATGATTTTAGATAAGAAAAAAGAAGAAAATAATAAAAGACTAAAAGATGATATATTTACTACATTTGAAAAAGAATTTAGAAGACCATTAAATGGAACTGAATTTGAAATAATAAAAGTATGGATAGATAAAATGTATGATGAAGAGTTAATAATAAGAGCCTTACAAGAAGCCGTATATAATGGTGCTACTAATATAAGATATATTGATACTATATTATATGAATGGAGTAAAAAAGGTATTAAGACAAGTAAAGATGTAGATAAATTAATGGAAAATAGATATGATAATCCCAAATTAGATGAAACAAATATTTATAATTATAATTGGTTAGAAGATTATGATAAGTAGTAAAGAAATTATTAATAATTTAGATATATTAATACCCAATCCTAAGTGTGAATTAGATTATGATAAAGATTATGAGTTGTTATTAGCTACAGTCTTATCTGCTCAAACTACAGATAAAAGAGTAAATAGTGTAACTAAAGAACTATTTAAATATAATATCAATAATCTAAGTAATTTAGATGTAGAGGCAATAGAAAAAATTATTAAATCTATAGGAACAAGTAAAAGAAAAGCTCAATATGTAAAAGATATTTGTAAGAGATTAATAAAAGATTATAATGGAATAGTTCCTAATGATAGAGAATACTTAGAAAGTTTACCTGGAGTAGGAAGAAAGACTACAAATGTGGTTTTAGCCAATCTATTTAATGAACCAGCAATAGCAGTAGATACTCATGTTAATCGAGTATCTAAAAGATTAGGTATTGCTAACAATAGTGATGATGTTTTGATAGTGGAAAAGAAATTAATGAAATTTTTTCCAAAAGATAAATGGAGTAGATTACATCATCAATTAGTTCTCTTTGGAAGATATACTTGTTTAAGTATAAAACCTAAATGTCAAGAATGTCCTTTTAAAGATAAATGCTCATATAATAACAACTAAGGTTGTTATTTTCTTTTTGTTTGTTATAATAAATTTGGATGTGTATGGATAATAAGTTTGGAAAAATACTAGTAGAGATTAGAAATAAAAACCATTGGACTCAAAAAGATTTAGCTAATAAAATAAATGTTAGTGATAAAGCTATATCTAGATGGGAAACAGGAATAAGTATACCTCATGTTGAGACCTTAGTAAGAATTAGTAAACTTTTTAAAGTTCCGTTACAAGATTTAATAGTTGCATCAGCTGATCTAGAAGGTGATGAGTCTTTAGTTCATGATGTTATTAAAGAATTCACAAAAAGAGATAAAGAAAAATCAGATGCAATTAAGATTATTACTGTAGTAGCCCTACTAATAGTTATAATTCTTATAACATCAATTATCTTTACTAAATCATATAATAGATTTAAGGTTTATGATGTCTACTTAGAAAGTAAAGATTTAAGAAGTAAAGTTGGAGTCTATATAGAAACTAGAATAAAGGATGAGTTATACTTAAAAGAAATAAAGTTTAGAAATGATGTCATAAAACAAAATGATATAGTAAACGTTGATTTGTTCTACTTAGATAATAATAAAGAACATATTTTACAAAGTTTTACTAGTTTAGACGAAATTCGTTTTTCTAACTATGCTGGCTATAGTGTGGTAGATGATTTAAGTAAATATTTTAATAACCTATATTTAAGAGTTAGAGTTATTAATAGTAGTAATGCAAAAGAATATATTGCTAAATTGGATTTTAAAATGAACTTTACTAATAATAAATTAATTGAAAAAAACATCAAAAATGAATTAGTAATATCCAACAGTGAAGATGGTGATAGTTACAGTACAGATTCAATATTAAAACAACAAGGATTTAAGTTAATTAATAATACTTTTTATCAAAAAAAGTTAAATGCTGGATATATAAATTTTTTTATTGATTCAAAAATAATTAATGCATACTACAAGAAAGAATCATTTGTGTATAATTATGTTCTATTATTAAATACAAATTCACTCGAAGTCAAGATTTTCAATTCAGAGAATATTGAAGTGGAAAACTACATTTATGATTATGGCAAGAGCAAAGTAACAAGCTGTAACATTGGCAAATGTAACAATTATAAAGAGGCTATGGATTTTTTAAACAATAACATTTTGAAGCATATTAATTAAAGCCTTCTCAATAATTGAGAAGGCTTTTCTCTCGGCAAAATAGGTTGCTACTTTTCGACACGATTTTTAGAATTGAGTTGGAAAGGAGTTGAGATGTTGAAAAATTGGAAAACAATAATATATATGTTTGTTGGTTTGTTAGCTTTTTTTCCAATTATAACTTTTGCAAAATCAATTACTAATTATAATGGTATTATTATTAGCGAAGAAGAATATGCAAATTTCATACAAGTTCACAGCCATGAATATATTATGACAATGGATGAATCACAATATGAAAAACTATTGAGTTTGGATTATTCTAATATCATTAAAGAAACAAAATATATTGAGACAACATATAACAGTAGTTTAAACCTTACTACTGAAAGAGAAATGACGGAAGAAGAATATGAAAACTACATCAAACCGAATAATGAAACTTCAGGTGGAGAGAAATCTTTACCTAGTGGTTCAAGTTCCTATGAAACTGGTGCCAAAAAAATAACATTAATATTAGTTGGCGGAACAACATATAATTATGTTACATTTACAGCAACATGGAAAGGCATTCCGGTAACGAGGTCTTATGATGTAATTGGTTTTCGCGGGTACGGTTTTAACTTTAGAAACGGATCTCAAATTGGGAGACAAATATATAAAGATTCAAGCGGAACATATCATACAATCAATTATGCATGGAATGGAACTAATATAAAGAAGTTTAGTAATGGCTTTGGTATATCAATGAATATTGTTAATAGCACGATTACTGAGTTGCAATTGATAATTGATGCTGATGTATCGCCGACTATTACTCATCCTGATATATTTGCTTCTTATCAACATGCCGTAACTAATTTATCGTTAGCAGATTCACAAAATTATACTTTATCTGGCGCTGGGTTGGGAAGCGTATTCTCATATCCGTATAACATTTCTACAAAATACGACGGTATGAGCGGCGTTAGCCTATCATATTAAAAACGAACAAAAATATTTTAAAAAAATGTCTAAAAAACTCTAATATTTTTTGACTCTGGAATATTATGAGTTAATCTTAAGAGTCGCGACAAAAACTGCAAGAAAGACATGCACAATCTTAATTGATTGTGCATTTTTTGGTATAAAGTTTTTATAGTTCTCATAGCATTAAGTAGAAAAAGGTGAATTAATGGAAAAGGAAAATATTATCTCTTCGATATCAAAAAGAGGAAATGGCGAAATATATTTGGGTGTAGTAGGAGCGGTTAGAACAGGTAAATCAACTTTTATAAAAAGATTTATAGAGAACTTGGTTGTCCCAAATATAACTGATGATTTTGATAAGAAAAAGTGTTTAGATGAGATACCACAAAGCGCCGAAGGTAAAACAATCATGACCACAGAGCCGAAGTTCGTTCCTTCAAATGGAGCAAGAATAGTGGTTGATTCATTTGAAACCGAAATTAAATTAGTAGATTGTGTGGGCTATATAATCCCTGGCTCAAACGGATATGAGGATGAAGATGGAAATCCTAGAATGGTAAAGACCCCATGGTTTCCTGATGCAGTTCCTTTTGTAGAAGCAGCAGAAATAGGAACCGAAAAAGTTATAAAAGATCATTCAACCATAGGCTTAGTCGTAACGACTGATGGTTCGTTTGGAGAAATAAAAAGAGATAATTATGTAGAGGCTGAAGAAAAAGTAATTTCAGAATTAAAGGGTATTGGTAAGCCATTCATTGTCATCTTAAATACAGTTCATCCAACTAATACAGAGACTTTGGAGTTAAGACAGTCTTTAGAAGAAAAATATGATGTTCCTGTTATGCCAATAAATGTGGAGAATATGAATGAAAAAGAAATAATGAGTATATTAAAAAAGGCATTATATGAATTTCCAGTTCTAGATATTTTAGTAAATATGCCTGAGTGGGTTCACGTTTTACCAAACAGTAATAGCATTAAAATGCATTACCTTGATAAGATTAAGGAAAGCGTTATAACTGTTGAAAAATTAAAAGATGTTGATGATATAGTCAATCATTTCGAAGATAGTGAATATATATCTAAAGCTTTCATTAGTGAACTTGATAGCGCCTCAGGAATTATAACAATTACCCTTGAAAGTCCAAATGAACTATATGATGAGACATTGAAGTCACTAATGGGAGAAAGTGCTACTACTAAAGCAGGATTGTTAAAAATATTTGCAACATATAAAGAGAACAAAGCAGAAACAGATTCGATTAGATCAGCATTGAAGCAAGCTAAAACAACTGGATATGGTATAGTGAGTCCCGTATTAAAAGATTTAACTTTAGAGACGCCAGAGATTGTTAAACAGGGCAGTAGATATGGAGTTAAACTAAAAGCACTGGCGTCATCACTACACTTGATGAAGGTAGATGTTGAATATACATTTGAACCAATAATAGGCACTGAACTACAAAGCAAAGAATTAATAAGTTATTTGATGAAAGATTATGAAAGTGATCCGGGAAGTATTTGGAAGAGTGAAATATTTGGGCGTAGTTTAGAAGTTATTGTTCAGGAAGGTATTCAAGCTAAATTAAATATGATGCCAGAGAATACTCGCTTTAAATTATCTAATACAGTAACTAAGATAGTTAATAAGGGAAGCAATAATTTAATAGCTATAGTTCTATAATATTTGACTTTATTTTACACATTTAGATGTTAAAAATAGTCCAGTTTTTATAAAAATAGTGAAATATTAATTAATTTCACTATTTTTTGTTGATTTTATCGTGCTTTTTTGCTACTCTTATTATGTGAGGACAATAGGTCCTTAAGATTATGTTACTAGAGGAGGTAAAGAAACATGTCTAAAACAGAATTAGTAGAATATGTTGCAAAAAAAGCTAATTTAACAAAGGCTGATGCTGGTAGAGCTTTAGATGCAGTTCTAGAAGGAATTTCTACTGGATTAAAGAAGGAAGGAAAAGTTACTTTAGTTGGTTTTGGTACATTTAGTGCTAAAAAAAGAGCTGCTAGAGAAGGAATTAATCCTTTAACTAAAGAACCATTAAAGATTCCTGCTAAGACAGTTGCTTCATTCAAAGCTGGAAGCAAATTAAAAGACAAATTAAACTAATATTTTAATTAGGAAAATAAGTTAGCGAAAGCTAACTTTTTTTTGTAATAAAAAATGAATTGTGTAAATATCGAAAATAATGTCCAATTCTTTCTTGTTTCGCCTTTTTAATTGTGCTATACTAGTTGCATACGGGAAACGGGGAATAATATTTGGAACATTATTGGACCAATAATAAAGAATTAAAAAGTGAGCTTAGAGACATAAATGTCTCTTTAGATGAATATGATTTTGTGTTTAAAAGTGATAATGGAGTTTTTTCTAAAAATAGAATTGATTTTGCTAGTTTATTTTTGGTGAAAACTTTTTTAAGCAGTTCTAAAAATAATATTCAAAGTATTTTAGATGTTGGCTGTGGCTATGGGTTTATTGGTATAGTGTTATCTAAAATATTAAAAGTCCATGTTGATATGGTAGATATTAATAAAAGAGCACTGCACTTGTGCAAAATGAATGTAGATATAAATAAAGTTGATTGTGAAGTAAAAGAAAGTAATATATATAGTTCAATTGATAAAAAATATGATTTAATTATTACCAACCCTCCAATTAGAGTAGGAAAAGAAGTTTTGAAAGAATTTCTTTTAGGAGGATTGAAATATTTAAATAAAGATGGGGAATTATGGTTTGTAATTTCCAAAGATCAAGGGGCAAAAAGTGCTATAAAAGAATTAGAAAAAGTATGTTTTTGCCAAATTATAGACAAAAGTAAAGGTTTTTGGGTAATTTCTGCCAAAAATTAGTTGACTTTACCTATAATTATTGTTAAAATCTTAAATTGGTGACGTATTTATATTTTCCAAAACCAAAAAAATGTATAGGGGTGATATCGTGGCTTATAAGACCTTAAAATTTGGTGATTATCGCGAAAGAAGAAGCTTTTCAAAATCAAAAAATACGCTAGAACTTGCTGATTTATTAGAAATTCAAAAGAAAAGTTATCAAGAATTCTTGGATAATGGTATTCGAGAAGTTTTTGATGACTTATTTCCTGTGGAATCATTTACAGGTAATATTTCTTTAGAATTTGGTGATTATTCCTTTGAATCACCTAGATATTCTATTAAAGAAGCAAAAGAAAGAATGGTAAACTATGCTGCACCATTAAAAGTTGAAGCTAGAGTTTTCATTCATGAAACAGGAGAAGTTAAGGAACAAGAAATATTCCTTGGGGATATGCCTTTAATGACTGATGCTGGAACATTTATTATTAATGGAGCAGAAAGAGTTATTGTTTCTCAACTTGTTCGTAGTCCATCTATTTATTATAAAAGAGAAATAGATAAAAATGGACGTCATATTATTGGTGGAGAAGTTATACCAAATAAAGGAACTTGGTTAGAGTTTGAAACTGATGCTAAAAATATTGTTTATGTTCGAATTGATAGAACTAGAAAAGTTCCAATTACAACATTCTTAAGAGCAATAGGATTATCTAGTGATGAAGATATCATTAGTGTTTTTGGTGAGAATGAATATTTAGAAAATACTATTCAAAAAGACAGTTCTAGAAACACTGATGAAGCATTAATAGAAATATATGAAAAGTTACGTCCTGGTGAACCAGCAACATTAGATAGTGCTAAAAACCAATTAATAACAAGATTCTTTGATAGATTCCGTTATGATTTAGCTAAAGTTGGACGTTATAAATTTAATAAAAAACTAAATGTTACTGAAAGATTACTAGGTTGTACTTTAGCTGAAAATATTAAAGTAGATAAAGAAGTTGTATTTAAGAAAGGAACTTTAATTGATAAAAAGGTTCTTGCAGAATTAAAGAAGATATTTGCTAATGGTTACAATTTAAATGAAACTATTACAAATATGGAATTAGATGATTACAATAAAATTCAAACAGTATTAGTTTATGATAAGGAAGATGATAAGAAAACAATTAAAATAATTGGTGTTGATCAATCAGTTGATGAAAAAAGACTAACAATACCAGATGTATATGCTGCTGTTTCTTATTACTTAAACTTACATGATAATATTGGTAATACAGATGAAATTGATAACTTAGGAAATAGAAGAGTTCGTCAAGTTGGAGAATTAATTCAAAATCAATTTAGAACTGGTGTAGCAAGAATGGAAAGAGTAATCAGAGAAAGAATGACTACTCAAGAAGTTGAAAATATTACACCAAAAACATTGATTAATATAAGACCTGTAACTGCAGCTTTAAAAGAATTCTTTGGTTCATCACAATTATCTAAGTTTATGGACCAAATTAATCCAATTGCAGAACTTACTGATAAAAGACGTTTATCTTCTTTAGGACCAGGTGGATTATCGAGAGAACGTGCAGGAATGGATGTTCGTGACGTTAACTCATCTCACTATGGAAGAATATGTCCAATTGAGTCTCCAGAAGGACAAAACATTGGTTTGATTACTTCTTTAGCAGGATATGCTAAAGTTAATGAATATGGATTTATAATGACTCCATATCGTAAAGTTGTTGATGGTGTTGTAACTGATGAAATAGTTTACATGACTGCTGATGAAGAACAAGATTTATTCATTAGCCAAGCAACTGTTAAGTTAGATAAAAATAATAAGATAGAAGCGCCAGAGATATTAGTTCGTCATAATGGTGACAACGTTATGGTTAAAAGCGAATTAGTAGATTTTGTCGATGTTGCTCCAAGTCAAGTTGTATCTATTACAACTAGTTGTATTCCTTTCTTGGAATTCGATGATGCCAATAGAACTTTGATGGGTTCTAACATGCAACGTCAAGCAGTTCCACTACTAACTAGTGAGGCTCCAATTGTTGGAACAGGTGTAGAGTGGATTGCAGCAAGGGATTCAGGATCAACAGTAGTTTGTAAATCTGATGGTGTAGTTACATATGCAGATGCTTTAAAGATAGTAGTAAAAGTTGCTAAGGGTGAAGAAACATATCATTTAGCTAATTTTGAAAGAAGTAATGCATCATCATCAATTAACCATCATCCATTGGTTAAAAAAGGTGATAAAGTTCATCGCGGTCAAGTAATTGCTGATGGACCATCTACAGAAAATGGAGAACTTGCCTTAGGTAAGAATATGACTGTTGCATTCATGACTTATAATGGATATAACTATGAAGATGCAGTTATTTTAAACGAAAGATTAGTAAAAGATGATGTTTATACATCATTACATATAGATCACTATGATATTGATTGTCGTGATACTAAACTAGGTCCAGAGGAAATTACAAGAGATATACCAAATGTTGGTGAAGAAGCTCGTAAGAACTTGGACTCAGAAGGTATTATTAGAATTGGAACAGAAGTTAAAGAAGGAGATATTTTAGTTGGTAAAGTAACTCCAAAAGGTGTTCAAGAATTAACTTCTGAAGAAAAATTATTACATGCTATATTTGGAGAAAAAACTCGTGAAGTTAGAGATACATCTCTTCGTGTTGAACATGGAGCTGGTGGAGTAGTTCATGATGTTAAAGTATATACGAAAGAGAATTCTGATGAATTACCTGCTGGTGTTTCAAAAGTAATTCGTGTATATATTATTCAAAAACGTAAAATTCAAATTGGTGATAAAATGAGTGGTCGTCATGGTAATAAAGGTGTTATTTCTTTAGTTCTACCTGAAGAAGATATGCCATATTTACCAGATGGTAGACCTGTAGATGTAATGCTTAATCCATTAGGCGTTCCATCTCGTATGAATATTGGTCAAATATTAGAATTACACTTAGGTATGGCTGGAAAAATAATGGGTGTTCATTATGCAACTCCAGTATTTGACTCAGCGACTTGGGATGATATTCAAGAAGAAATGGCTAGTGCAGGAATGGCTCCAGATGGTAAGACTATATTATACAATGGTCGCACCGGTGAACCATTCGATCAAAGAATTTCTGTTGGAGTCATGTATATGGTAAAACTTCATCATATGGTTGATGATAAATTACATGCTCGTGCAACAGGACCTTACTCATTAGTAACTCAACAACCACTTGGTGGTAAAGCTCAATTTGGTGGCCAAAGATTTGGAGAAATGGAAGTTTGGGCATTATATGCTTATGGAGCCGCTCATGTTCTTCAAGAAATATTAACAGTTAAAGCTGATGATATAGTTGGTCGTGTTAAAGTTTATGAAGCTTTAGTTAAAGGAAAACTTGTTAATCAAGCAGGAGTTCCAGAATCATTTAGAGTTTTAGTTAAGGAATTCCAAGCTTTAGGATTAGATGTTCAAGTTGTTGATAATGATGATAAAGTAGTAGACTTTAATGAATTGGAAGATGATGAAGATGGTGATGAACCATTCAGAATTGAAGAAATTGAACTTCCAAATACTAATGAAAATGAAGAGCCATTCGAACCTGTAATCGAGGAAGAGGAAGAAGATTCGTTAGATGATCTGGAATTCCCTGGGGATATCGATGAAGAAAGTGAGGCAGAATAATGATAGATGTTAGTAAATTTAAAGGTTTAAAAATAAGTATTGCCTCACCAGAAAAAATTCGTAGTTGGTCTTATGGTGAAGTAAAGAAACCAGAAACTATTAATTATAGAACATTGAAACCTGAAAGAGACGGATTATTCTGTGAGAAGATTTTTGGTCCAACTAAGGATTTTGAATGTTCATGTGGAAAATATAAAAGACTAAGATATAAAAATGTTGTTTGTGATAGATGTGGTGTAGAAGTAACTCGTTCTAAAGTTCGTCGTGAACGTATGGGGCACATTGAACTTGCTGCACCTTGCTCTCACATTTGGTTCTTTAAAGGAGTTCCATCTAAGATGGGATTAGTCCTAGACATGAGTCCAAGGGATTTGGAAGAAGTTTTATACTTTGTTTCTTATGTTGTTATTGATCCAGGAAATGTTCCTTTAGAAGCAAAGCAAACTTTATCCGATAAAGAATATCGTGCTTACTATGAAAAGTATGGAAATACATTTAAAGTAGGTATGGGTGCTGAAGCTATTCAAGAATTATTAAAAAGAGTAGACTTAGAAAGCGAAATTGCTAGTGTTAGAGAAGAATTAGAGGGCGCTACCGCTCAAAAGAGAATTCGTCTAGTTAAAAGATTAGATGCTTTAGTATCTTTCCAAGAATCAGGAAATAAGCCTGAGTGGATGATTTTAACTGTTTTACCAGTTATTCCACCAGAACTTAGACCAATGATTCAATTAGATGGTGGTAGATTTGCTACTTCTGATTTAAATGACTTATATAGAAGAATTATTAATAGAAATAACCGTTTAAAGAAATTACTTGAATTAGGTGCTCCAACAATCATTGTTCCAAATGAAAAACGTATGCTTCAAGAAGCTGTAGACTCATTATTTGACAATGGAAGACGTGGAAGAAGTGTTACAGGTGCTGGAAATCGTCCTTTGAAATCACTTTCTAGTATGTTAAAGGGAAAGCAAGGAAGATTCCGTCAAAACTTATTAGGAAAACGTGTTGACTATTCAGGTCGTTCAGTT
>JAEELI010000001.1 GCA_016288795.1 Caryophanales bacterium | reverse complement strand
TATTTGAAAACTCACATATTAGTTCTAACTTCTTTTTTAATGATTCTTCAATAACAACTTCTTGCTTAATAATATTTACCATAAATACCATCCTTTCTTTGTAGGATAGTCTTTGTATGACTTCCAAGCTTAAACGTGGGAGTTCGATACACAAAAAAACTAACCCAATTTGAGTTAGTTGTAATAAAAAAGCTCGAAAAGTTCGAGCGTATTTCCTTATGGAGCAAGTGAGGAGAATCGAACTCCCATCCCAACCTTGGCAAGGTTATATTCTAACCATTGAACCACACCTGCATCCGGTATATAAATAATACCAAAAAAAGGATAAATATGCAACTAGAATTGATAATAACAAGGAAACTTGCTATAATATATCTGATAAAGAGGAAGAAATGAAAAGAGTTAAAAAGTATTTAAAAACTTTTAAAAAGCAATCAATTAAATATATTTTTACAAATAGATTGTTTTTAACATACTTAATTTTAGCTATATGCGGTTCAATTATTCTTCGAAATGTAACTATTTCCGGATTTTTTTCAATTAAACCATTAGTAACAGATATTGGTTTAATATTACTATTTGGATCTTTTGGCTATCTTCTTAAGCCCGAAAAACAATATCGTTACTTTTTAATATGGCTAATCATTTTTTGTTCCATAGAGATTATTAATTCGGTATATTATACATTTTATGCATCTTTTGGTTCTTTAAGTGAACTAAGTGCAATTCAACAAGCTGAAACAGTTAGTGATTCTATATTTCAACAATTAAGATTAGTGGATTTTATATATATATTACAACCTATATTATTCTATTATATTCATAATAATTTAAGAAGATCTCCTTATTATAATTATGTTAATAAGATTGAAAAAAAGAAGAAAAGTGTTTTAGTAACCTTAGCAGCAGGATTAGTGTTTTTATTAATATCTTTTGGAACTGCTAGTGGAACAGATTATAGTCGTTTATCTAAACAATGGAATAGAAATTATATAGTTGAAAGATTTGGAATTATTTTGTATCAATTTAATGACATATTTCAAACAGTAAAACCAAGAATAAGCAGTTTATTTGGCTATGAAGAGGCTTATGAATTATTTAATAATTATTTTGAAAATAATGTAGATAATGAATATAACAAAAAGAATAAATGGACAGGAATACTTAAGGGATATAATATTATTTATGTTCATATGGAAAGTATGCAAAACTTTTTGATGGATTTAGAATTTAATGGAGAAAAAGTAACTCCTAATCTAGAGAAATTAATTAAAGAAGGAATGTATTTTGATAATTTTTATCCTCAAATATCTTCTGGAACATCTTCTGATGCTGAATATATTACTTTAACCGGATTATTGCCATCTTCTAGTGGAATAGTGTTTACTAACTATGCCGATAATACTTTTAAAGCATTACCAGGTTTATTAAGAGATAAAGGTTATTATACATTTAGTATGCATGGTAATTATTCGGCTATGTGGAATAGAAACAATGTCCATCCACGGCTAGGTTATACAGATTTATACTATCGAGACACATTTACTTTTGAAAAAGAAGACATTATTGGACTAGGGATTAATGATAAGAAGTTCTTTGAACAAGCTGTTTCTAAATTAGAGAATATTGAAAATGAGAATAATTATTATTTTGGAACTATTATAACCTTATCAAATCATTCACCATTTAAACCTAATGAAGCCTATACTTTAGATATAAATGATTATTGGACTCAAGGTGGTGTTGAACAATCTTCATGTTATTTATGTGAAAAAGATATTGGTAGATATATAGTTAGTTCAAAGTATGCTGATGAAGCTCTAGGAGATTTCTTAAAATATATAAAAGAGAGTAATGCTTTTAATAAAACTATATTTGTATTTTATGGTGATCATGATGCTAAGATAAGTTATAAAGATATGAATTATCTTTATAACTATGATTATGTCACTGGTGAAGTTCGAACTGAAGAAGATCCAGAATATGTTTTATATGATAATTATGATCATTATTTAAAAAAGAAAACTCCATTGGTTATATGGACTAAAAACAAAGAATTATCTAGGAAGTTTAAAGGAAAAATATCTTGGACAATGGGTATGTATGACTTAGCTCCAACTTTATATAATATGCTTGGTGTAGATAATAAATATGTATTAGGTCATGATATATTTAATATTAGAAATAATAATATTGTAGTATTTCCTAATGGTAATTATTTAACTGATAAAATATATTATAATAATTCTACTGGAGAATATAAAATATTAAAAGAAGGAACTATTCTAGATAATGATTATGTAATTAATAATCAAGAGTATGCTGAAAAAATATTAGAAGTAGGTAATTCAATTATTACATATGATTTATTTAATGAAGCAAAAAGAGAAGAGAAGATAGGTAAATAACCTATCTTTTTTAAAATGTTTACATAAAAAATCCACTTATGAATTAGTGAATTGAATTCATAAGTGGAGGTAATATTTGTTTTTTTCTTGAAATAACATTTTTAATGAAATCTCCTTGTTCTATGTTATCTCCAAAGGATTTTTTAATAATATCATGGCTGTTAGTATTAAATAATAGGTAAGAGCCATTTTGAAATATATCAGTAATTGCTAAAAGCATTAAATCATAACCTTTATTTGTACATTCTTTATTCAAAAATCTTATATAACTACTTTTTTGTTTTAATATTGCTTTAGCATTTAAAGTTGTTATTTGACTAACAGCAACTGTTTTCTTGTCAATATTAAATACTTTGAAATCAGTATAAACAATTTCTTTTAAACTTTTAGAATTAGCTGCATCGCTTGCTTTAAACATTTCTATAGCAAATTTCTTGGCATTTATTCCTGTAATTTTAACTAAGTCATCTAGAACTTTTTCATCATCTTTAGTAGTAGTAGGACTTTTAAGAAGTAAAGTATCTGATACTAGTCCTGCAAGTAAAAGGGTTCCAATTTCTTTTGTTATTTTAACTTTGTTTTCTTTATATAAATGATAGATAATTGTGCAAGTAGAACCAACAGTCATATTTCTAAAGTTAATTGGCGTATTAGTTCCTAAATTACCTAATTTATGATGATCTATAATGCCAATTATCTCGGCTTCTTCTAAACCATATACACTTTGATTTATTTCATTATGATCTACTAAAATAACTTTCTTCTTAGTCTTATCAGACAAATCAGAAACTTTTAATAGGCCTAAACATATTTTTTTATTATTAATAACAGGATAATAACTATGTTTTGATTTATTTATTTCATCATTTAAATCAGATAATTCCATAGTCTCATTAACACATACTATATTAGAAGTATATTGGTATTTATCTGTATAATTAGCAAATCCTATTTTTAATATAGTTTCATAAGTAGATAACTTAGTTTCAATTATATTTACTTTATTAGCTTTAGCTAATTTTATATAATCTTCTTTTATATGATTACCATTAGTTATAATTAATAACTCAATTTTTTGCTTAATTGCTTCTTCTACAAGATTTTCTTTACCACTAAGAATAAGTATAGAATTATTATTAAATAATTCATTGTTAAAAGCATTGCTTTTAACCGAGATATTAATAATTTCTCCTTTTATTTCATTATCTATTTTTAATATTTCTTTTCCTTTTAAAACTTCTAAAACATTGCTATAACTAGTTTCTAATAATTCATTATTATCAAGTATTTGCTTCTTAGCAATATCTTTCATAGCAAATACGCCTAAAAATTTATTATCATCATTAACTATTGGGATAGAACTCATATTATTATCGTTCATTATCTTAAAAGCATTATAAACAGATTCTTTATGATTAATCATAAAACCACGATGATAGTTAATATCACCAATATCTAATTTAACATCACTTAATAATTCAGGAGTTTTTATTTTTAATTTATTTAATACAAATTTAGTTTCTTCATTAATGTGTGAAAGAATTCTAGCTTCAGTATTATAACCAAGTTCGTTATATAAATACGATAAAGTTAAAGATGCACAAACACTATCTGTATCTGGATTTTTATGACCAAATATATATATCTTATCTTTCATACAACCACCTTTTAGAAAATTATATCATAAAACTAAAGTAATGAGAATGATTATTTTTTCGACAAATTGTTAAATAATGATTTGATATATTATAATTGGTGATTATATGAAAGTAAAAGTTATAGATGAAGAGTGTGAAAATGATTTGGAAATGTCTGTTAATGAGTTTTTAGATAGTGATATAGATATAATAGATATAAAGTATCAAATAGCTGTAGCTATGAATGGAGAAGAGCAAATATATTGCTTTAGCGCTATGATAATATATCATTAAAAAAGTTAGAAATAATATCTAACTATAACATATACATATTTGAATTATTATTATCAAAATTATCTGTTGATAGAACTGAACTAGCGCCTTCAAGTTTACTTATACGATAATCCAATCTATTTATTTGTCTTTCTATTTTTGATAAACGAGTTTCTATATCATAAGTTCCGCTATTCGTGTTATAATTATTAGGCATGGAATTAGGCATATTATTTGGAAGTGGACCTTCATAAAAATAATTACTTGCTGCTTGATATGGAGCTCCATTCATTGGAACAGGATTGTAAGATTGAAAACTATTTTCAGCAAAAAAAGAATTTCTAGTTTTTTTCATATAAACCTCCTAATTCATTATATGTAAAATTATAGGATGTGATATTAATGAGAATGCGAAATCCCAAATATAAAGATGAAGTTATCAATAATTGTTCATTTTTAATTAAAGATAGTATAGATTTTAATAATGATAATCCAATTCATATAGAAATTGGGATGGGAAAAGGTAATTTTATTTTAAACATGGCTTTAAATAATCCAAATATTAATTTTATAGGGATAGAAAAATATTCTAGTGTAGCAAGTGTCGCAATAAAAAAAATGATGGAGTATAACTTAGATAATTTAAAAGTAATTATTAGTGATGTTATAAATTTAGAAAAGTTGTTAAAGAATAAAGTAGATATAATATATTTGAATTTTTCGGACCCTTGGCCAAAGAAAAGACACGAAAAGAGAAGATTAACATCATTAGAGTTTTTAAAGTTATATGATAAATTATTTAAAAATAAAAATATAATAATTCAAAAAACAGATAACGATGATTTATTTGCATATAGTTTAGAATCTCTAAAAAATTATGGCTATGAAATAGTGGAATTGAGCTATGATTTACATCAAGAAGATATTCCTAATATTATGACCGAATATGAAGAAAAGTTTAGCAAAGAAGGAATAAAAATAAAGTATTTAAAAGCAATAAAATAAATGATATAATATTTACGGAGTTATTATGAATATAAAGAAGATTGTACTAATATTAATTATTGTATTATTCATAACTGGATGTGCTAGAGTTAAAGAGCTGAGTTATGATAATATTATCAATTATTTTAATCTTAAATCTAAGCCTGCGAATAACTATCGAAAAGGATATAGTTTTTACGTTCCTAGAGGTTTAGGAGTAGAAGATGCTGGTTTGAATTATGCTATATTATCAAATTCTAAAGAAAAATATTATTTGTATTTTGATTTAGTAGCTTTAAATGAAAGTAGAGTTCTTACTCATGAAAATTCAAATAAAAATGTGTATTTTAGTAATATTCAAAAGGGCAATAAAACAGGGTATTTGGAGATTAAAAACTACGAAAATAATCAATATTTGATTGAAATTGTTTATAATTATGCTAAAATAGAAGTAATGGTAGACAGTGAAGAAGTTAATACTGCTTTAGTTAATGCCATAAGTATTTTAAATAGTGTAAAATACGATAAAATAGTAATTAGTAATTTATTAAAAGAAGATAACTTAAATTATACAGAAGAAGTATTTGATATGTTTGAAAGTGCTAAAAAAAGAAGTAGCTCTTTAGACTATTCTAGTCAGGTAGATAATGAAATTAATGATGAAGTTATTAAGGATACTGATTATATAAATTAGGAAGGTGAACCTATGAGTTTTGTAAAAAAGTTAAAAGACATTTTATTTGAAGAGGAAGATGAATTTACTGAACCTATTAAAGTAAAAGAGAATATTAAAGAAGAAACCAAAATTGTTAAGATAGAGCCACCAAAAATGGAAGATAAGGGAGATTTAACTTTTGATTCAAAAGTTGAACAAAAAACTGAACCTAGATTTGAATCTAGAAGAAGTGAACTTCCATCTTTCGATGATGATTTTGATTTAGAAAAGTTTGATAGTCCAAAAGAACCGACAAGAAGCGAAAAATCTTTTTCTTTTCCAGATTTTGATGAAGAAGAATTTGTTAGTAGTATGTCAAGACAACAAAAACCAAATAATAATGTTTTAGAATACGAAAGAAAGAAAACTATTGAAAAAAGAACTGATTATGGTCGTTACGAAAAGATAGAAACAAAAGAGATAATTGATAAGAAGAAATTTAAACCTTCACCAATTATATCTCCGGTTTATGGAATATTAAATCAAGATTATAAAGCAGAAGATATAGTTGATAAAAAAGATGTTGCAGCTAATATAACTATAGAAGAAGTTAGAAAGAAAGCTTTTGAACCAAAAAAGGAAGAAAAAAATGTTATAGATGAACCGGTTGTTACATTCTTTGAAGAAAAGGATTTAAAAGAAGAACCTGAAGAAAAAAAAGATGATTATAAATCTATAGATGATTTATTAGAAAATGCATCTGAAGAGATTTCTTTGGAAGATACTTTAGAAGTTCCTCAAACTAATAATATGGAAGCAATAGAAGATGAATTAGAAAAGCTTGATAATGAGGAAGTTATTAAAGAAGAAAAAGATAATTTAGATGATACTTTAGATAGTGATTTATTTGAATTAATTGATTCTATGTATGATGAAAGGGAGGGTGAATAATAAATGGAGTTTTTATCACAATTTCTTCCAATAATTATTTATTTATTGTTAATAATAGTAATAGTAGTAGGAATAGTTTTAGGAATAAAGCTAATAATTGCTATAGACAAAGTATTAAAAGTAGTAGATGATGTTAACGATAAAATAGAAAAAGTTTCACCTTTAATTAATACACTAGGAATGATTTCTGGTAAGATGAATAGTGTTATTACAACAGTAGTTGATACTTTAGAGAATTTATTTGTAAAAGTATTTTTGAAAGATAAAACTGAAAAAGAAGAAACGGAGAGAAAAGAAAATGAGTAAAAAAGGAAAATTTTTATTAGGAGCAGGAATTGGAGTTGGACTAGGATTATTATTTGCACCAAAAAGTGGCAAAGAAACTAGAAAAGATCTTTCTAAGAAAATTGATGAATTAATTGAGAAAGCTAAAGAAATAGACATAGAAGAAGTAAAAAATGCAATTATTGTCAAAACAAAAGAATTAGAAACAACAATTAAAGATTTAGATAAAGAAACTGCTAAACAAATGATTGTTGATAAATCTAAAGAAGTTAAAATTAAAGCTCAAGAGTTAATGGATTTGGCAGTAGAAAAAGGAACACCTGTAGTTAAGGAAACAGCAAAACAAGTTAAAGAAAAAACATCAGAACTATTAAAGAGCACTGCTGAAAAATTAGATGAATCAAATAAAACAAAAAAGACTCCAGCAAAGAAACCAGCAAGCAAATAATAAATGTTGATAACTTAATTGTTATCAACATTTTTTTTGATATGAAGAATATAATTATCTAGGTGTATTTATGAAAAAAATTATATTCTTTTTATCATTAATGATTCCTATAAAAGTATTTTCCCTAAGCGCTGCTAGCGCAATCGCTATGGATTTGGAAACAGGCAGAGTATTATATGGTTATAATATTGATGAAAAAAGATTAATTGCAAGCACTACAAAGATAATGACGGCAATTGCAGCTATAGAGAATAGCGATATTAATAGGGAAATAGTTGTTTCAGATATAATACATAAAGCCTATGGCAGCGCTATATATATAGAAGTTGGAGAAAAAATAACTATTAAGGATTTATTATATGGATTGATGTTAAGAAGTGGTAATGACGCTGCTTTAGTTATTTCTCAAGAAGTATCTGGTAGTGAAGAAGAATTCGTATATCTAATGAATGAGTATGCTAATAACTTAAAACTTAATAAAACTAAGTTTTATAATCCCCATGGTTTAGAAGAGGATAATGGTTTAGCTAATACATCTTCAGCTTATGATATGGCAAAACTAACTAAATATGCCATGCAAAACCCTACATTTAGAGAAATATTTAAAACTAAAAAGTATGTTTTAAAAACTAACTATAAAACTTATATATGGCATAATAAGAATAAATTATTAAAAAAAGATTATATTACTGGTGGAAAAACTGGTTGGACAAAACTTGCTAAAAGGACTTTAGTAACAACAGGAAGTAAAAATAATATAAATGTTGTTGTTGTTACATTGAATGATTCTAATGATTGGGAAGATCATAAAACTATATATAATAAAATATTTAATGATTATAAGAGTTATAAGATATTAGATAAAAATAACTATGAAATAAAAGAAGATACTTTTTATAATAATAATAATCTCTATATTAAAAATGATTTCTATATGACTTTAAAAAAAGAAGAATTAAATAATATAAGTATTAATTATAATCTATATAAAATGGATGATTATGTAGATGATGATATAGTAGGTTGGACAGAAATTAAACTTAATGATTATATTTATCATAAAGAACCTATATATGTTAAAAAGAGTATTAAGAAAAAGAAAAATACTATTAATAAATTGAAAGAATGGCTACAAAAATGGTAGGTTTTGTTTGGGCATTTCTAATAATTATAGGTATTATTTACGCTTTACTTAGTGGAAATATTAGTGCTATTAATGATAGTATTCTTACTAATGCCAATAAGGCTTTAGAATTATTCTTAAATATACTTCCAATTATTGTATTATGGACTGGTATATTAAAAATAGCTGAAGGAAGTGGCTTATTAGATAAATTTAGTTCTTTATTAAAACCAGGACTAAGTAAATTATTTCCATCAGTTCCTAAAGATAATAAAGCCCTAGGGTATATATCTTCAAATATTGTTGCTAATATGTTAGGCTTAGGCAGTGCAGCAACCCCTGCTGGTTTAAAGGCTATGCAAGAGTTACAAACTATTAATCATAAAAAAGATGAAGCAAGTGCTGCTATGATTACTTTTCTAGTTTTAAATACCGCTGGAGTAACTATTATCCCAACTACCATTTTAGCATTAAGAATTGCTTATAATTCCAGTAGTCCTAGTATAATTATCATACCAGCAATTCTTGCTACTGCATCATCTTCAATAGCAGGCTTAACTTTAGATTATTATATTAGAAAGAGGAATAAATGAATATAATATCTAAAATAATATTACCAGTTATTGTATTAGTAATAATAATCTATGGTTTATATAAAAGGGTTAATATTTATGAATTATTTTTAAGGGGAGCTAAAGAAGGATTAAAAACATCTTTTAATATTTTCCCAGCCATAGTAGCAATGATATTTGCTACTAATATATTTTTAGATAGTGGCTTTTTATTATTTGTTATTAATATAGTTAAAAAGTTTTTTGATTCAGTATTAATTCCCTTAGAAATAATTCCAATGGCCTTATTAAGGCCTATTTCAGGCACAGCATCCCTAGCTATTATGAATGACATATTTGCATCTTTTGGTCCAGATTCTTTTATTGGTAGACTTGCATCAATACTTCAGGGATGCACTGATACCACTATCTATGTTATTGCTCTTTATTTTAGTTCAATTAAAATAAGCAAAACTAAGTATGCGATATGGGTTGGATTATTTGCAGATTTTGTAGGAATAACCATGGCCATCATTCTTACTAATCTTTTCTTTTAATCAAACTTTTGTTATACTTTATTTGTGGTGATTTTATGGAAAGGCTTCAAAAAGTTATAGCAAATATGGGATTAACTTCAAGAAGAAAAGCTGAAGAATTAATCAGCATGGGAAAAGTTAAAGTCAATGGTGAAGTAGTGAAAACATTGGGCTATAAAGTTAGTGAAAAAGATATTATTGAAGTTAATGGTGAAGTCATTAATAATGACATAAAAAAAGTGTATTACTTATTAAATAAACCTAGGGAAGTTATATGTAGTGTAAGTGATGATAAAGGAAGAAAAACGGTAGTAGATTTAATTGATACAGAAACAAGAATATATCCTGTAGGAAGGCTAGATTATGATACTACAGGGCTTATAATTCTAACTAATGATGGTGAGTTAACAAATATATTAACTCATCCAAGAAATGAAATTAATAAAGTATATATAGCTAAGATAAATGGAATATTAAATGAAAGTGATTTTAAAAAAATAAGAAAAGGGGTAGTTATTGATAATCGCCCACTCGTAGTAGATCATTTAAAAGTCCAAAAAATAGATAGAGAAAAAACAACATCTTTAGTAGAGATAACTATTCATGAGGGAAGAAATCATGTCATAAGGAAGTTTTTTGAAAAGTTAGGATATGATGTTATGAAATTAACTAGAGTGTCCTATGCATTTTTGAATATAGATGATTTAAAAAGTGGGGAATATAGGACACTTTCACTTAAAGAAGTGCAAAAGTTATATAGTTTAAAATAATAATTTATTATATAATATATTTAGGAGGACAATATGGACGAAATTAAGAAAAAAATTGAAGAAATAGTTAAAAAAGTAAAAAGTGATAAAACTTTTGCTAGTAGTTTTAAAAGCAATCCAGTTAAAGCAGTTGAATCAGTTATAGGTATTGATTTACCAGATGAAAAAATAAATGAAATAATTGTTGCAGTTAAAACTAAACTTAATTTAGATAAAAGTGGAATTACAAGCAAATTAAAAGGACTATTTAAATAGTCCTTTATTTATGACAATTTTCACAATTGCATTCATCACCACATTCGCAATTGTCACCACAATTACAATCTTTGCAATTACATTTTTTATCATCATCTACATAACTAATGGCATTAGTAGGACATGAAGAAATAGCATTCTTAACATCCTCACTATCAATATTTTCGTTTTTTATAACTTCTGATAATCCTTCATCATTAAAATCAAAATGCTCTTGATCAATAGCAACACAAGCACCACATCCAATACAAGCTTCATGATTTACAAAAAGTTTTTTCATTTTATCCCTCCTTGTATAATTATAGTAAAAAATAGTTTTAAAAGCAATAAAGAGATTTGAAAAAAAGATATTTTATGTTATGATAAAATCGAGGTGGTGCCATGAATACTAGAATGACTAAGTATTATGAAGAGCCAAGTGAAAATGCTAGTTCTAGATATGTCAAGAATGCTGAGTTATATAAAGAAATAAGCAAAAACAATTTAGAAAACTATGATATTCAAAGTAACGCTACTGTAATTGGTCCACATGAAAATGAAATTGATGTCGAAAAAATAAAGAAAATATTAGATACTAAATATAATGAAGCTCCAAAAAGAAAAAGCATTAGATTAGAAGAACAAGAAGAAAAAACATTTGAAAGAGAAGCAACTAAAGAATATGATATAAATGTCATCTTAGAAAAAGCAAGGGAACAAAAAGAAGACAATTATGATGAAGAAAGACTAAAGAAACTTCGTGATACTCAATACGATATTTTAAATAATCTAAATATAGTTAGTGAAGAAGATAATGATGAAAAAGTTTCTCCTAAAGAGGAAGATGACGATTTAAAAAAGTTAATTAATACTATTGCACTTAATGAAACAAAGAAAATTGAAGATGATTCTCCTTTAGATATATTGAGTGATTTAAAGGGAAGTGAAAATACTGAAACACTTGAGGGATTAAAAGAAAAAATAGAAAGCATTGAAGAGGAAGAAAAAGATAATACTAGTAATTTTGATACTAAAATGATTAATTCTTTTTATACTTCATCTAATGCTTTAAAAGAAAAAGATTTTGAAGAAATAGATGATTTCTCAGATAGTATTGAATCAAATAATATAATTTTAAAAATAATTATTGCTTTAGTAATTATAGTTTTCTTAGTAGGATTGGCTTTAATCATAAAATCAATATATTTTTCTTAGAATAACATATAATAAACTATGAGAAAGAATTATAAGAAAAGAAATAAAATTAATACAATAAATAAACTATTTATTGTATTTTTTTTAAATGTTTTAGTTTCTATTGGGTTATTTAATGTTTATGGTTCAAATGTTTCTAAAAAGGGAATAGAACTTATAAATGCTAAAATAGATAGTATTCTTTATGATTATTTTTCTTCCTTGGTTAACAGGAAAGTTATTAATAATAGTAGTATAAATGGTATATTGAATATAACTAAGAATAATGAAGGAGAAATATTAACTGTTAACTATGACATAGAAAAAAGTTATAAACTTCTATGGAATATATCTAGTATATTAAAAAAGGGTATTGAAGATTTAGAAAATGGAACTATAGATGTAGATAGTTCAGATAAATATTTAACTAGTGGCCCCCATGGTTTAATCATAAGCATCCCACTATTTTTAAATAGTCCCAATATGTTTATCAATAATCTGGGGCCTAAGATTCCTGCCCAAGTCAATTTTAATGAAACATTACTAACTAATATAAAAATTAAAGTAACAAATTATGGTTTAAATAACGCATTATTAGAAGTATATATTTCAGTAGAAATGCAAAAATTGATCATAACACCAGTGCGGAATTTTGATGATAAATTCCGCTATGACATATTAATAGCAGCCAAAGTTATAAATGGACGTATTCCAGATTATTATGGGGGAATATATGAGAGTTCTTCAAATATTTTAGATATTCCCATAAATTAATAGATGTGTTATACTTATAATAGGTGAGCATATGGAATCATATTTCATTAATGAAGCATTTGATTGTGCTATAAATGATTATTTGAATAGTAGAGATGCTGAAACTGGAGTTTTATATAACTCATTTTTAGTGGTTGTAATAAGAATGCTTATAAATATTTATGGTGAATTGGATATTATAAATCCTTATCATATGCGTGATGAAACAGCTTTCTTAAACAATCTAAAGAAGTTTGGTGTTTCTGAAGAAGAAATAAATAATTTAGCCAGATCAATGGATGGATTCTATGTTATAGATAGAAGAAATGAAGGGGCATATAAAAGAGAGAATAATCCATACTTTATTTCTGTTCAAAAAATAATAATAGATTTATATAATCAAAAAAGATTAACTTTTGGAGTAGCTGAAAGCGATGCAAAAGTTTTTTATGATTTGTTGTATACTCCAAGAACAAGCAGTGCTTTAAGGTTGTCATATAATTATTTGAATGCTGAAAACATATTTGAAATAGATAATTATTATCATTTAGCAATGCAAAAGAAATTGGAAATTCCTAAGGAAGAGAAAAAATTATTAAAAAAAGAAATATATGATATTTTTAATATCTCTGAAGCATCATTAGATAATATGTCAAGTGCTGATGTAGATAGATTAAATAGTCAAATATTTAAATCTTTAGATATATCTGAAAATGCTATTAATAGAGATTATTTGTTAGATGAAAAAATAAAAGAAATATTAAATGTTAATGAACCAATTACAACAGGTAATGGTTATGTTGATATTTTAATTATTATGAGTATAATAATTACAGTTCTAATGGTTGTAGTAATATTTTCAACATTAGTATTTTAGGTGGGTTTATGGAAAAATTAATTAGAGATAAAAAATATGAAGTTATAAAAGATTTTGGAGAAACTTTAAGCACAATTAATTTGGAAGATTATGTAACGGATTATTATGATAATTTTGATTATATAGTTGGTGATTGGGCTTATGGGAAATTAAGATTAAAAGGTTTTTATAATCATAAGAATAAACAAGTAAAAGCATATAATGATTATAATAATATAGACAATTATATAAATAATACTTGTGCTTATGGTTGCAAACATTTTATTTTAGAAAAAAAAATTGAAAAGTAAGAGCATTTTTGTTATAATGTTATAGTAGTGAAAGGGATTGACTTATGGGAAAAGTAAAATTAAATTTAGTATCAGGCGCAGTTATTGAAAAACCATTGATAAATGCATTTGTAGCAAATAATACAAGTTATGTGGTTTTAGATAATGAAATGAATGGTTCAATGGGATTGCCAATTATTTTAGTGTCTAAAATAGCTAATGATAAATTAACTAAAATAGTAGATCAAAATGAATGGAATGTAGTTAAGGAATTTTTAAAAAATATTATTGCTGGGGGACATATAGAATTTATTAGTATTCCTAGTGAAATGGCTGCCGAGGATATTTATTATACTCAATTAACTTTGCCAGTATCATCATTTGATGCTTTAAAATCTGCATATAAAGTTCCTGAACAAGCAGAAGATACATCTGTTGGAGTTATGGATTTAAATTTAGAAAACCCAAATAGCGAAGTTCCTAATGTAGGTGTTAATCCAGAGGTTAATAATATAACACCTCCTGTAGAAAATGTTTCTCCTGTTGAAGAGAGTGCTCCAGTTGTAGAAAATCCTACACCAGCACCAGAACCAACTCCAGAAGTAAATATGAACATTGTAGAACCTATGCAAACTCCAGTAGAGCCAACTATTGGTGCTCCAGAGATTGCGCCAGTTGTTAATGAAACAGTTGAAGCTCCAGCTTCAGAACCTGCAAGTTCTACAACACCACTAATAGATATTAATTCTACAATGCCTTCATTTAATGAACCAACTCCAGAAGCACCTAGTGTTCCAGTTGCAGAGGCACCTGTTCAACCAGCATATGAACCAGAAATTACTCCAACACCGATAATAGATAATCCAGTTGCTCAAGAAGCGACACCGGTAGTAAACAATCCAAGTGTTGATATGTTTAAAGATCAAAAAGAAGCATTTATGCAAGCTTGTGAAAACATGTTTGATGCTTTAGTTCAAAAATTTGAAAAAGAATTAGAAAATCGTAAATAGCTGAAATTATATTTCAGCTTTTTTCATACAATTAATTAAGTATGAAAGACATAATTAATTATTATTACAATTTAGATATTGAAAAAATTATCGAAGAAGAAAAGTATTCTTCATTTGTTTTTAATGGCGAGGACTTTTACTTCGTTTTTTTTAATAGAAGTGAAGAAGAATTAAGAGATTTAGTTCAAATAGTGAATGAATTAAAGTCCAAGGGACTAAAAGTCCATGATTTTATTCTTAATAAAGATTCTAATATAATTACTATAGTTGGAGACAAAAAATATGTATTATTAAAAACAAATAATAAAAGCGATGAAATTATTTCTTTTGATGTGGTTATAAATAATAATAACAAATTATTATTAAATGAAAAGGATAGTCCTCTATATAGGAATAATTGGGGAGAGTTATGGAGTAAAAAAATAGATTATTTTGAATATCAAATAAAAGAAATAGGTAAAGATAAGAAAATTGTTTTAGATTCATTTAGTTATTATATTGGCTTAGCTGAAAACGCTATTAGTTATGTTAATAAAGCCAATAAAATGAGATATTCACATAACAAAGAAAGAATAACTTTATCACATCGAAGATTATTCTTTCCTAACTATTCTTTGAATTACTATAATCCTTTAAGTTTTATTTTTGACTTAGATATTAGAGATATAGCAGAGTATATAAAAAGAGAATTCTTTTATGGGGAAGATAGTTTATTTGATTTGAAAATGTATTTAAAACAAATTAAACTTACATATTATAGTTATAATATGTTATATGCAAGATTATTGTATCCATCATATTATTTTGATATTTATGAAGATATTATGAATAATAATTCTAAAGAAGAAAAACTACTAAAAATAATTGATAAAGTAGATGAATATGAATTGTTTTTAAAGAATGCATATTTAGAAATATCTAAATATGCTAATATACAAAAAATAGATTGGATAATGAAAAAACAATCATAATTATGATTGTTTTTTCTTAATAATGTCTAAATATATTTTATATATTTGTTCCATTTTTGTTTCCCAATGAACATATATTTCTTTAAAAGTATTTTCACATACTTCTTTATACTTCTTTTCGTTTTTCATTATTTCTAATATTTTATCAGCATAGTCTTCTTCACTATTATTAACTATATAACCATTACGATTATTTGTTACAGTAGCACTAGTTGCAGAACCCTCTAAGAAGACTGTTGGAGTTTTTTGAGATGCGGCTTCTATTTGGACAATGGATGATGCATCATACAAAGAAGGGAATAAGAATAAATCAGCTCTAGCAAAGAAAGTAGCAAGTAATTCACGATCTGATACTTTTCCACATAGTGTTATTTCTTTTTCCATCTTCTTAGTTTTTATTAATTTTTTCAATTCATTTTCATCTTGACCAGAGCCAACAAATAACATTCTAAAATTAAAATCTGGATTTTTATCTTTTAAAACTTTTAGAGTATTAACTAAAAAGAAGATATTCTTTAATATTGTAAGTCTGCCAACAAATAAGAACACTTTATCAGTATCTTTGATATTATATTTTTTGTTTATAATATCTCTAGCTTTTTGATAATCTTTAACTGGTTCCATCTCAGTTGCATTATTCATGACCTTAGGCATTTGTTTATATCCATAATCTTCATAAAATATTCTAGCTACTTCTTGATTAACAGCCCAACATTCATCACACTTATTAAATGTTTTGATAATAATCTTAGTTAAAAGATTAGCAAACCATTTAAATTTTACTGCTCTTTGAAAATCTTGCTTAAATTGACTATGCATTGTAGCTATAACTGGAATATTATGTTTCTTAGCATATTTTATTCCCACACTTCCTAAACTAAAAGGAGAGTGAATATGAACTATATCCAAATTATATTTTTTTAATTCTTTTTTAAATTTTCTATCAAACATAGGAATAGGGCAAGAATAATCTATAATATGCATTTTAAATGATGAACATCTAACTACTTTATAGGGAAGAGTAGAGTCATCGTAGTCTGCCCCAGGGGTAGTTGGTGCAAAAACTATTACATTAGCATATTTAGATAAATATTTAGCATAGTTATGAACAACAGAAACAACACCATCAATCATTGGAAAAAAAGAATCATTAAAAATTCCTATAGTTATTTTTTTATTATTATTTTTCATACAACCTCTTTCTTATAAAGGAATATTTACGATTCCTTTTATTTCGGGGATTTCTTCTTGGAACATTGTCAATAATCCATCATTAATTGTTCCATCTTGCATCAAACAATCTGTGCAAGCACCCAGCAATCTTATATATACATAATTATCTTCATACTTTATATATTCAATATCGCCACCATCCATATTTAAATATGGGCGAATTTGCTCAATCATTTCTTTAATTTTATCTTCCATAATATCTATTTTCAACCTCATTTGAATTAATTTTATTATATACGAGAAATGATTGTAAGTCCATATTTTTTATGTTATCCTATTTTTAGGAGTTAGTTATGAAAGGGTATTTAATCGGTGACATTGTTGAATGTCGTGTTACAGGTATAGAAAAATACGGAATATTTGTTCATGTAGATAATGATTATGATGGTCTAATCCACATATCAGAAATATCTGAAGACTTTGTTAAAGATGTTCATGATTATGTAAAAATAGATGAAATAATATTTTGCCAAGTGCTTGAAGTAGATGAAGATAATCATCAATTAAAATTATCTATTAAAGATATTAATTATAAGAAGAGCACAGGTAAAGAAATAATTCAGGAAACTAGAAAAGGATTTTTGCCATTAAAAGAACATTTAGAAACTTGGATAAATGATTCTATAGAAAAATATAAAGAATAAAAAAAGATATTAATTAACCATAATATCTTTCTAAGTAATATTCATTATTAGAAGATTTAACTATTATTAAATCTTCTTTTTTTATTTTGTTAATATCTTTAATAGGTCCAACTGAGAACATTTCTGTGGCGATAATGTCTTTAGATATTTTTACAATATCTCCTACAGAAAGTGGAGGAGTATCTACATAAAAAATGTATACCAATCTTTTATTTAAATGATCATCTTCAAATGTTACATAATTCTTGTTAATATTTATTACCTTGTATTCACTCATCTTGTTACTCCTTTACTATGTTCACCATTTTTTTGAGTAGATGCACTAATCATTTCTTTTAAAACATCCCTATCTATACTATAAAAACAACTATCGTCAATGTGTTCTAAATTAGGAGTATTTAACACTTCAATTCTAGAGTTTAATTCAAAGCATCCATGCCCCATATACTTTAATTTAGGAGCATTTATAACACTTACATCATTATTAACTGTAAATGAACCGGACTCTAGAGCCTCCAAACTAGGAGTGTCAAGCCGTTTTAAATGATGATTGCTTGTAAAAGACATATTACCAATAAATCGAGCTTTAGGAGCGTATATTCTTTCTATTGTAGTATTATTTGCAAAGTTCCAACTACCAAAATATTCTATACTAGGCAATTCTAGTTCTTTTAAGCAACGATTGCTTGGGAAATTAGAATTACCCATTTTAGTTAATTTAGGAGCATATATTCGCTTTATTATTTTATTCATATGGAAATTAAAATTGCCCATTGATTTACAATTGGGAAATTCTAGTTCCTCTATGGCATTATTATAATAGAAGCAACTATTTTCCATTACTATAAGTGATTTAAAACTTACTCTATGGATTTTTTCATTGTTATAAAATGAAGATGCTCCCATATATTGCAAATTATCTAGAAATACTTCTGTTAATTCTGTATTGAACTTAAGACTATTAGCGCCCATAATCTTAACATTAGGAGTAAATAAACTTCTTAAAGAAGTATTATATTTCATGAAGTTTCCTTTAAGTTCAGTCAAACTTTTATCATAAAATTCAATAATTTTACCATCTTTATCTACGACAATAATTACAGTTGAGTTATTATTTTTAGTAAAAGTAATTATTTTTTTATCTCCTTCAGTATGAACATCTATTTTTTTTATATTTGTAAATCCATCGACAAAACAATCACCAAGTTTATCATCAAGTAAAATAACTGTCTTACTGACTCTATCTATAAGATAATAATCGGCAAGAATATACTTTTCTGTTTCATACTTATAAGGTATTCTATCTTTTATAACAATATTATTAGGGCAGTAAAAGATATCATCAATTTCATAATTATATTTATAATATTTGCCATCTTTAGTTTTAACATAGTTTGGTATATATAAACCATTATTTGTGCTTTGTGTAATGTTTAACCCATATTTTTTTTCAAAACTATACGTTAACCCAGAATTAATATTATCTAAATTATTTTCACAAGTTGCATCAGCATTTTTAACGGTATCATTGTATCTGTTTTTTATTGATAAAAAGTTTCTTGGCCCTCTTAAAAACTGAATACTTATGACTGATAAACCATATTCGTCATCACGATCTGGTGGGTTTTTACGCTTGATATTTTCAGCATCTTTTTTTACAGCAAAGAAAACATAACAATCCTTTATTCTGTCCTCTTTAAATGAACATAGTTCTTCCCCAGGAGCATAGTACTTTTTAAATGAACGAATATCATCATTTGTTTTACACTCATAAAAATCATAATCTTTTTGGTTTAATAACTCTTCTGGTGTTAAATCAGTCTTATCTAATTCTCCCCATAATAAGTATTGGTCATAAATAAACTCGATGAATTGTTTAATTTGGTTGCTAGCAACTATATCGCTGTATAAATCCTTGTTTGGAGCAAAGTTTTCCTCTAATAATTTTGATAATGCACCAGGTCTTTCAAGAATAGTGGAGAAGTTGGAACGACAAAAATGCATCATTTCCTCGCCAAATAACTTTTTTATTCTTTTAAAATCCACAATTTGACCGTCCTTTTGCATATTCCTTCACCTATTATAATTATATAATTATATTATAGAATAGTAAACGGAAGTGTAAATATAATGGTGGGAAAGTGTAAAGTTGAGGGCGTGTTTTCCAAAGAAAAAAAGCCATAAAGGCTTTTTCTTTTTAATATATGGTGGCTCCAGCGGGAATTGAACCAGCGACACAAGGATTTTCAGTCCTCTGCTCTACCGACTGAGCTATGAAGCCAAATGGCGGTTCGTACGGGATTCGAACCCGTGATCTTCTGCGTGACAGGCAGACGTCATAGGCCTCTAGACTAACGAACCAAATGGTTGCGGGAGAAGGATTTGAACCTTCGACCTTCGGGTT
>JAEELI010000022.1 GCA_016288795.1 Caryophanales bacterium | reverse complement strand
CTACTTGAACTTTCATAATTGGTTCTAGTAAGATTGGTTTACATTTATTTTTAGCTTCTTTAAGTGCTAATGAAGCAGCAATTTTGTAAGCCATTTCTGATGAGTCTACATCATGGTAAGAACCATCAAATAATGTAGCTTTAACATCAACCATTGGGTATCCAGCTAAAATACCACCAGCCATAGCTTCTTGTAAACCTTTATCAGTAACTGGAATATATTCACGAGGAACTACTCCACCAACAATAGCATCTACAAATTCATAACCCTTTTCAGGATTTGGTTCAAATTTAACCCAAACATGTCCATATTGTCCACGTCCACCTGATTGTTTAATATATTTACCTTCACAATCTGCAACTTGAGTAATTGTTTCACGATAAGCAACTTGTGGACGACCAACGTTACAGTCAACATTGAACTCTCTTCTCATTCTTTCAACTTGAACTTCTAAGTGTAGTTCTCCCATTCCAGAAATAAGAGTTTGTCCTGTTTCATGATCAGTTTTATATTTGAAAGTTGGGTCTTCTTCTGATAATTTTTGTAATGCAATAGCCATCTTATCTTGATCAGCTTTGCTCTTTGGTTCAATAGCTTCATCAATAACAGGTAATGGGAATTCCATACCTTTCATAACTACAGGACTCTTTTCATCACATAATGTATCAGCAGTTGTTGTATCTTTTAACCCTACAGCAGCAGCGATTTCACCGCAGTATACTTCAGATATTTCTTTACGGTTATTAGCGTGCATTTGTAAGATACGACCAATTCTTTCCTTTGTTCCCTTAGTGCTATTCAAAACATAAGAACCACTAGTTAACTTTCCTGAATAAACACGGAAGAATGCTAAACGTCCAACATATGGGTCTGTCATAATTTTGAAAGCCATAGCTGTGAATGGTTCATCATCACTTGGTTTTCTAAATACATCTTCACCAGTTTTTGGATTATAACATTCAATTGCTTCAACGTCAGTTGGAGCTGGGAAATAATCAACAACAGCATCTAATGCTAATTTAACTCCGATATTAAAGTGTGCTGTTCCACACATTACAGGGAAAAATTTAGCAGATAGAACACCTTTTCTTATTGCGCTTTTTATTTCTTCAACTGTTAATTCTTCTCCCATCAAATATTTTTCCATTAATGAGTCATCGAATTCAACAGCTTTTTCAATTAATTCTAATCTTTTTGTTTCAACAATATCCTTTAAATCAGCTGGTATTTCAATTTCAACTGGTTCTTCTTTTTGGTCTTTATCGTATTGATATGCTTTTCTAGTAACTAAATCAATAATTCCATTGAAAGCATTTTCAGCACCGATTGGCCATTGAATTGGAGCAAAGTTTACTGCTAAACGATCATGAATAGTTTTTAAAGTATATTCAAAATCTGCTCCTAATTTATCCATTTTATTTGCAAAGAACATTCTTGGAACTTTGTATTCATCAGCTTGTCTCCAAACTGTTTCAGTTTGAGGTTCTACACCAGGTTGAGCATCTAATAATGCTATAGCACCATCTAAAACCTTTAAACTTCTTTGAACTTCAACGGTAAAATCTACGTGTCCTGGGGTATCAATGATATTAAGACGATATCCTTTCCAGTGTGCAGTAGTTGCTGCACTAGTTATTGTAATACCTCTTTCTTTTTCTTGATCCATCCAGTCCATTTGACTTTCGCCATCGTGAGTTTCACCTATTTTATGAGTAATTCCTGTATGGAATAATACTCTTTCCGTAAAAGTAGTTTTACCAGCATCTATGTGAGCCATGATACCGATATTTCTAATTTTATCAATTGTAACATCTCTAGCCATAGTCTACTACCATCTATAATGAGCAAATGCTTTATTTGCTTCGGCCATTTTATGTGTATCTTCGCGTTTTTTAACAGCTCCGCCTACACCATTAGCAGCATCAATAATTTCGTTTGCTAAATTTATAGCCATTCCCTTTCCATTTCTTAATTTTGCATAATTAACTAACCAACGTAGAGCTAAAGTTTGTGCTCTTTCATCAGTAACCTCAATAGGAACTTGGTAGTTTGAACCACCAACTCTACGAGATTTAACTTCTAACGCTGGGCTAATATTTTTTAAAGCTTCTTCATAAACATCCATTGCTTTTTTGCCTGTTTGTTTTTCTACCATTTCGAAAGCTTCATATAAAATCTTTTGAGCTGTACCTTTTTTTCCATCTAACATAATTGCATTAATTAACTTTGTAACAACTTTTGAATTATATATTGGATCTGGTAATACATCTCTTTTAACTGCTCTTTTTTTACGCATTTATAATCCTCCTTCTCTATTAATATTTTCTATTATTTACCTTTTTTTGTTCCGTATTTACTACGACCTTGCTTACGATTTTCAACTCCGTGTGTATCTAATGTTCCACGAACAATATGATAACGAACACCGATTAAATCTTTTACACGTCCTCCACGAACTAAAACAACGCTGTGTTCTTGTAAGTTATGTCCTTCTCCTGGAATATATGCATCGATTTCCTTTCCGTTAGAAAGTCTTACACGAGCATATTTACGTAATGCTGAGTTTGGTTTCTTTGGTGTCTTTGTTCCAACACGAGTACATACTCCTCTTTTTTGAGGGCTTGTTGTCTCTGTTTGTTTTCTTTCTAAAGTGTTAAATCCAACATTTAGAACTGGACTCTTACTCTTTTTAGTTTTCTTTTGACGATTTTTCTTAACTAATTGATTTATTGTAGGCATAAGTTCTCCTTTCTATGAACACGAACCCAAGTGTATCAAATGTGTTTTTAAATAAAGTTCTACCTAGGTAGAACCTAATTAAAATGCGTTATTAATATATCATTATATTATATGCTTGTCAACATTTTTTTAATAATTCCTTGTAGTATAATTTGGACAGCTAATATAAGCATTATATTGATTAATAGCATCGACTTGACTAACAACGACATAACCGGTGCAAGAATTGCCGTTTGGATCAATTAAACTATCTATATAACCTGCTCCACGTAAGAATTCATAACCATATTTATGCTCTTCGGAAATATTTATAAAATTACCAACAACGTAGCTTTTAGCAGCATCAGATAATTTCGTTTCCAAATCAAAGTATGGACTGTTATTAACAGCTATGTTTAAAGAACCATATAACCTGCTAATAAAGAATATAGCTACAATAAGGGCAATAAATAGACCTCCACTTAATAAAAACATTTCTGTTGTGCCCCAACCTTTATTATCCAATTTCATACATTCACCATTACTTTCTCTTTGGCACTTCTTCTTTCACTTTGGTAAATAAATGGCCAAATTGTTTACCATATAAACTAGTTCTACGATATGTTATTGCTTTATAACCTAAACCATAATAAACATATACATGACCATCTTCATAAGTTTTTACTTCTTCTTTTAATACCACTAACATAGGCTCATCATTTAAGTAACGAGAGTGCTCAACAATAATTAAGCCAACCCATGCTAGCACTAATAATATCATAATAATACGAATCGCTATACCAACAATCTTTTTCATAGTCCCACCCTTTATAATTATAAATTATCCACAAAAAAAAAGCAATAATTGCTTTTTTTGTTACGCTAATTCTACTTCAGCTCCAGCTTCAGTTAATTGATCAGCGATAGCTTTAGCTTCATCAGCAGGAACATTTTCTTTAATATTTCCACCATTATCAGCTAAACCTTTAGCTTCAACTAATCCTAAGCCAGTGATTTCTTTAATAATTTTAATAACTGCTATTTTGTTTCCGCCAGCAGATTTTAAAACTACTGTTTTAGTAGCTGATCCTTCATCTTCAGCTGCTTGTGCAGGAGCTGCTGCTACTGCTACTGCAGATGGATCAACACCAAATTCTTCCTTCATTGCATCAACTAATTCTTTTACTTCAAGAATAGTCATTTCTTTTAATGAATTAATAAAATCTTCTTTTGTTATTTTTGCCATCTTAATCTTCCTTTCCTTCTAACTTTTCGGCATAAAGATTTAAACTTATTGATAAATCTCTAACATATTGAATCATTCCGCTAGCTAACATTGTAAGTAATCCTTCACGACTTGGAATACTTGCGTATTCTTTAATTGTTTCTAGGCTTGCAACATCACCACTAATAATTCCAACACGAATATTTAACTTGTCATGATCTTTAGCATATTCTGCAATAATCTTAATTGGTTCAAGCAATGTTTCACCAAATAAAACTGCATTTGGCCCTTCAAGAAATTCGTCCATGTTAATTTTTAGCTCATCTAATGCTCTTTTTAATAAAGTATTCTTATAAATCTTAACATTAGATTTAACTTCATTCAACTTATTACGAAGTTCTGTCATTTCAGCAACAGTTAATCCTTGATATTGAAATAAGATTACTGATTCACTATTTTTGATGTTATCAATAATTTCACGAACTAGTACTTTCTTATCATTAAGAATCTTTTCGCTTGCCATGTTTCCTCCTTATATATTAAGAAAAGCTTCCGAACGGGAAGCTAAAAAACAATTTTTATCATTCCCCTCGGTAGGATTTTTAAAAGTCATACTTCCCTACTGTCTTCGGTTTTTTCTTTTCTTCAAGTATTATATACTACAACTATATATCTGTCAATTAAATTTCAAAACTATTTTTGTCAACTTTAATTCCAGGTCCCATAGTTGTAGAAAGTGTAATGCTATCAATAAATACACCTTTTACTGATTGTGGTTTTGCTTTATTAATAGTATTAACTACATATTCTAAATTTTCTTCTAATTTTTTCTCATCAAATGATGCTTTTCCAATAATAGTATGAATATTACCAAAAGTATCAGTTTTGTATGTAACCATACCACTTTTTAAATTCTTGATAACTTCTCCTACTTTAGTAGTGACTGTTCCAGTCTTTGGATTTGGCATTAAACCTTTAGGGCCTAAAACAGGACCTATTTTACCAACTTCTGGCATCATATCTGGAGTAGCTACTATTACATCAAAATCAAACCAATTTTCATTTTTGATTTTATCAATCATATCTTTATCGCCAACATAATCTGCTCCAGCCTTTTTAGCTTCTTCAGCAAATTCACCCTTAGCAATAACTAAAACTTTTTTACTCTTACCTGTTCCATTAGGCATTACTAATGATCCACGTAATTGTTGATCTGATTTCTTAGTATCTACATTTAATTTAATAGCAACTTCTACAGTGCTATCAAACTTTGTTACAGATGTAGTTTTTACTAATTTAGTTGCTTCTTCTTTTGAATATAATTTACCATTTTCAATATTCTTAGCAACTTCCACATATTTCTTACTATGATTTTTCATTTTTTCCTCCTAACTGTGGTTAATTAGCGGATTTTTTATTAATTAAAATATATTATTCAGTTTCTTCAGTTGTTTCTTCTTTTTCATTCATTGCTTCAACTTCACTAACATCTTGAGTATTAACTTCAGCTTCCATTGCTTCTAATTCAGCTTCTCTTTTAGCAGCTTCCTTTTCTTCTTCTAAAGCTTCAGCAGCTTGTTCTGCTAACTCTTTGTCATTACGTCCAGCAATAGCAATACCCATATTTCTTGCAGTTCCTTCAATTGAATTCATTGCGCCTTCAATAGTGTATGCATTTAAATCTGGTAATTTAGTTTCGGCAATACTTCTTAAATCAGCTTCAGTAATTGTTGCAACTACTTGGTTAGCACCTTTTGCACTTCCCTTGCTAATTTTAGCTACTTTTTTAAGTAAAAAACCAGCAGGTGGAGTCTTTAATACAAAATCGAATGTTCTATCTTCATATACTGATATTTCGCAAGGAATTACGTCTCCCATTTTATCGCGAGTTGCATCATTAAACTTTGTACAGAACTCTTGTAAATTAATTCCAGCAGGTCCTAAAACTGTTCCAACTGGTGGTGCTGGTGTTGCTTTTCCAGCTTGAATTTCAAGTTTAATTCTTTTTACGACTTCTTTTGCCACGAAAACACCTCCTATAAAATTTTTTCGCGTTAGTGGTCTAGGGCAAATCCGCATTCCCTCCCACTAAACATGCAACAAATAAATTGCATGTTAAATAATATCATATAATACGCTTTTATGCAATAAAAACCTAGTAAAAAATATGTTTAGTGAACGCAAAATAACACAAAGTGATTGTATTTTTATCTATTAATATGCTATTATTAGAATAGATTAAGGATAGAGGTCATATTTATGGCAAATAAGTTTTTTTATAATAGAGTCTATAATACTAAAAGAACAATAACTAACATCGTTATCATTGGTGTTTGTGTTATTGGTATTATTATTTGTTTTATAATTACTTCCAATTTTCAAGGTGTAGATAAAAGAACACCTGAAAAAACTCTTAATATTCGCGAAGAAACCTCAGTAGAAGTAAATACTAAAATTGATAAAAATATATTCTTTTCTAAAGTTGAAAATGTCAATTTAGATGATATCGAAATAACATATCCTGAGATTTTCGATATTAAGAAAATAGGTAAATATTCTGTTTTAATTAATGTAAATGGAAAAAATTATAACTCTGTATTAAATGTTATTGATACCACTAAACCAGAATTGGTAGTAAAAACAGTAACTATTAATGAAACAGATCCTTACAACGCTAATAGTTTTGTAACATCTTGTATTGATAATAGTAATGAAAAATGCACTATAGCATTTTATAGCGAAGGAATAGATCAAGAAGGAAACAAAATTAATTATGGAGCATTTAAAACTCCTGGAACTTATTCAATTAAAATTGTTGCTAAAGATTCTAGCGATAATCAAGCTGTTTCTGAAACTAAACTAATAATTAATAAAAAGAATGGAGCAAGTTCAAAACCAAAACCAGTTACTTGTAAATATGGTTCTAATGAGTATGATTTTAATACTTATTTATTAGCGGTAGATGTTACTTCAAATGGTTGTGCTGTTAATATGGAATTGTATAATGATGATACCATAGCAAAAGATATTAATAACTTAATGGCTGTTGAAACTAAGAGAATTCAAAGAGATATTAATGCAATGAATATAAAAGGCACTTTTGCTTTAAATAGAAAAATATCTGCGATAGTTAATAAAGAAGAACAAGGTATTGTTGGTTATGAATTAAGAATTACTATTAATTCTAGCTACAATAATAAAGTTGAGACTGTTGTGGATTATAAAGTTAATAGTGATGGTAAAAGAGTATTTATTTCTAATCCATACAATATTGCAAATTAAATCACATTCATATGAATGTGATTTTTTTTATCTTGGTCTTTTCTTTGGAACTTCAACTGTTTTTCTATAATTATTACATCCAGATACAATAAATGATTCTAATGTATCACCATTATAAAATTGAACACCATCAGTTATATATGGATAATCATCTATAGGTAATTTATCTATAAGAGCTACTTTACTACATTTATTAACATAGGCATTTGCGCAATTTTCCCAGCACAAATGCTTTAGTCTATGATTATATACAGTATCTATTGTTTCGCTCATTATAATATCTTCTAAATAGCGTATACCTTCATCAATAGCTTTTTCTTGATCGCCATTAATGGTTTTATATGCTTTATCTACTCCATCTGCTCTATACTTAATCATTAAAAGGTCACTTAATTCATCAACATCATAATAGGATAACTTTTTAAGATAGTAACCTGATAATAACTTTTTAATCATGATAGATGTTACTAAATCTTTTCTATTAGCTAATATTTCTCTCATTCTATTTGTTTTATACACAATTCTATATTCTTCATCATCATCGTGAATGCTTGTAATTACTTGATCTAGTAATTGATTAATTGCTGTATATAAATCCTTTTTTGAAGTAGCATTTCTTAAATTAACTACCGCAGGTGATAATAAATCTTTTTTTTGAAAAACTAATTTACTCATTATAGTTTTAAGTGCTTCATTACATTCTGATATTTCCCATTGTTCAGCATCATCAAGTTTTAGTGACGCTAATAACTCAGAACCATTAATCTCTTTTTTATCAATATATGACTTTGGAGAACTTAATGTTTCTACTGTAAATTGACGAACAATTCCATTATCTTTCTTCAACATTGTCTTTGCCATAATTTCCCCCTAGGTGCCAATTATTATATATATTTTTTAATTTTTGTCAAATGAAAAAGATGAATTAATCATCTTTTAAAAATTATTTTTTACTAGCTACTACTAAACCAGCAAAGCCACCAATTAAAACAACGAATATTCCAATAATAACTAAGGCAGACATTGTTCCACTTTCTTCTGTTTTAGCTGGTGAAGCGATTTCTGAGAATGAAACAACTTTAGAAGTGTCTAATTTTTTGTCTTTTATTATTTTTTGAACTACATCTTCATATTTTTCATTTTTATATTCTTCCATTGCCTTATCAATAATAGGTTGTCCATCTGTTCCAAATCCTGCTTGAACAAATGATTTACCAATAATGATTAATGGTATTCCACCGTCTAATTCTTTGCCATCATTGTCTTTTTTGAAATGATTTATAACTGCTTCCATTATTTTGCTATTTTCTGGAACAGAAACAGATTTTCCACTTGAATCAGTATCACTAACTAAATATGCTTTTATTTCAAAATACTTATCATATTCAGCATATTTGTCACTGAAATAATCAATGAAATCATGGCAATGTGGACACCAACTAGCATAAAAAAGGTGAATTGTAACTTTCTTAGTTTTCTCTTCTTTTGCTCCTGTAGTTTCCGCAGTCTCTGTAGTTTCTTTAGCTTCTGCAGCTTTAGCAGTTTCCTTAGTTGAAGTTGTTTTCTTGTTACTCTTAGCAGCTTGAACTACATTCAATGGAATAAGAATAGCCATTGTCATTATTAAAAAACTAACTAATATTCTCTTCATCATTTTACCTCCTAAGTTCATTATAACACTGATATTATAGAACATAAAGTATTTTGTTAATTTTATTTCTCTAATGTTTTATATATTTTAACAACTCTGACTATTATTTCTTTATCTTCTATATTAATTTTATTGGTAGATATTAAAGTAGCTAAGCCATGAGCATATAACCATACATGCATAAATAATTCTTTAGCACTTTCAAAAGTATAACCTTGTTTATTAACTAGATTAATAATTGCTCCTTGGTTCCATTTTTCATTTAAGACATCATCTACTGTTTTCCATTTTAGATTATTTGATAAGAATAAACTAATAAATAGATTTTTATAATATTTAGCAAATTCAACATATGCAACACATAATGTTATTAAAGCTTTTTTATTATCTACCCTACTAGTAATAAATTCATCATACTCTTTATAAATTTCTTTATATAAGTCTTCTTTAATTTCATCCATATTATTATAAATACGATAAAGTGGTTTTGTAGATATATTTAATGCTGAAGCTAAGTCTCTGGCATTAATTGAATCCCAGCCATTTTTGTGAACCATGGTTACCGCTTTTTTAATAATATCTTCTTTAGTTACATTACAACTTGCAGGCATATGATTCTCCCCCATTCTAACTTAGGTAACTTATGTTACTATTATAGAGCATTTTTTTATGTTTGTCAATTTACGAAAAAATAGTTTAGACTAATCTAAACTATTTATCTCTAATAATTGCGTTACATTTTTTGCTTAATGAATTAATAATTGCTTGCATTTCATTATTTATCTCTTCTGTATTCATTGTTCGATCATTATACCCTAATTTAAATCTCAAAGTAACAGATTTTTTACCTTCAGGTATTTGATTTCCACGATATTCTTCAATAAATTCTAATTCACGAACTTTACCTTTAATAACTTTAACAATATCTTCCCAAAGAACATTATCATCCACAATTAAAGATAAATCTTTTTCTACCAATGGGAACAATGGTAAAGGTTTATACTCATTTGTTCTAGAGGCAAATGGAATAAATTTATCAAAGTTAATTTCGAATATAACAGCATTTGTTCTTTTTATTTTAGCTTCATCCATAACTCTTATTGATATTAACCCTAGGTTTCCTATTAATTCACCATTTAATTCTATATTTAAATAGCCATTAATATCAGCCCAAGCTGGTTTTTCTTTATTTACAAATGATAGTTCTTCCATATGGCAAACACGAGCCATATTTTCAATAACTCCCTTAGCTTCGTAGAAGCATTTTTTAGCGTCCTTATTAACTACACATCCAGTTATTAACTTTTTATGAACAGGTAGAACTTCTTCTTTAATAGATTCATGATATTCACCTTTTTCATATACTTGAGTCATTTCGAATAATTTAAAGTCTTCATAGTATCTAAGATTCTTAGATATAGACTCCAACATACCGGGAACTAATGAAAAACGAAGGACTGCTAATTCAGGAGCAGGTGGAGTTGCCAATCTAACTGCTGAACTTGCATCTATTTTAGATGCTTTAATATATTTTTCATCAATCCAAGGATATGTAAATATTTCATTAAATCCACATCTATATGCTAAGTATTCTCTAATTCTTCGTTCTAATAATATTTTTGGTTGACCAACTGCATGTTCAAAACTAACTGGTAATGGCTTTGCCTCAAAGCTTTCAAAACTTAATAGACGAGCAACATCTCCCATAACATCATCTTTTATAGATACATCACCAGTGCTACGCCATATAGGAACCACTACATGATAAATATTATTTTTAAATTGAACTTCATATCCCAGTTTTGTTAATACTCCTATAACTGTTTTACTATCTAAAACTTTTCCTAATCTAGTATCTAAGAAATCTTGAGAAACTTCTATTTCTATTCTCTCAGTTTTTGATGGATATACATCATTATAAGCTAATACTTTTGACTCTGGGAATAGTTCTTTAAATAATTCTAAAGATAATGAAAGTCCGTCACTAACCCTTTCTGTATCAATATTTTTTTCATATCTAATAGCTGAATCAGTTTTTTCGTCAAATTTCTTATCAGTTTTACGGATAGTTCCAGCGCTAAAATTAGCCACTTCTAAAACTATTCCGGTAGTTTCAGGAAGTATTGAATCTTTTTTTCCACCCTTAATTCCCGCTAGAGCCATTGGCTCCTTAGTATCACAAATTACTAAATCATCTGTATCTAATTCTATATAATTATCATCTAGTAGTAATAATTTTTCTCCTTTAGAAGCATTTCTAACTACGATTTTTTCTCCTTCTACATGAGTTCTATCAAATGCATGAGTAGGTTGTCCCACTGCCATCATCACATAATTTGTAATATCTACTATTGCATTTATAGGTCTTAAACCTACATTTACTAACATTGCTTGCATCCATAAAGGTGATGGCTTTTCATAAACATTATCTATCTCTACTGCTACGTAACGACGACATTTTTCTTTGTCCTCTATAGATACTTGATATTTAGGTAATTTACTATCTATTTCTAATTTAGGCAATTCTTTTAATGGAACATCATATATTGCTGATAATTCTCTAGCTATTCCATAATGCCCCCATAAATCTGGCCTATTAGTTAGTGATTTATTATCTATTTCTAAAACTATATCATCCAAGCATAGTGCTTCTGCAATGCTTTGCCCAGGATAACAATCTATTCCTTTTAAATCAACTATTTCTTTTTCATCTTTAGGTGGAAAGAATTTATCTAAGAATACTTCAGAAGCACCACAGATCATTCCATAAGAGTCTTCTCCACGCATCTTAGTTTCTTTTATCTTAACTAGTTCACCTTCACCATGCCAGTATACTTCTGCTCCCGGAGTACATACAACGACTTTTTCGCCCTCATATAAATTTATTCCCCCACAAACAATTTGAACTGGCTTTTTTTCACCTATATCTACAATACAAACTTTTAATAAATCTGCATTAGGATGTTTTTTTACTTCTAAAATTGAACCAACAATTATATTGTGAAATTTATCACCAATATTCTCTACTGATTCAACTTCAACTGTTCTTAAAGTTAAATCATAAGCAATATCCTTAGGAGTTATTTTTTCGGGTAAATCTATATATTTTTTTAACCATTTTAAAGATACTTTCATTATTTGGCCTCCTATTTAAATTCCTTTAAAAATCTTAAATCTGCACTATGGAATAATCGAACATCATCTACTCCATATCTCATCATTACTAATCTATCTAAACCTATATTAATATAGAAACCAGTCCATTCTTCTGGATCTAAATTAGCACTTTTTAAAACATTTGGATGGATAACACCACCAGGCATTACTTCTATCCAACCATTATGATTACATACTTTACAGCCTTTTCCGCCACAAACTAAGCATTCCATATCAATTTCATATCCAGGTTCTGTGAATGGGAAGAATCCTTCACGCATACGCACGTTAATCTTTCTTCCAAACACTTTTTCTAATATAGTTTGAATCATAACCATTCCAGAAGAAAATGATATATTTTTATCAACAATCAATGCTTCATATTGAAAGAACGCTCTTTCGTGTCTTGCATCAGTAGTTTCATTTCTATACACTCTTCCTGGATAAACAAATCTAGCTGGTGCTCCATGTTCTAATAAATATCGAACAGATCCACCAGTTAAATGTGGTCTTAAGCATAATCTTTCACAACCACTTTTTTCTTCTGTTCCATCTAACCAGAATGTATCCATTGATTGACGTGCTGGATGATCTTTTGCAAAGTTTAAATTATCGAAAGCAAATTGTTCACTACTAATATCATCTTCACTATACACTTCAAAGCCAAGGGATAAAAAGGCATCATTTAAGTCATAACACATTTGAGTTATTGGATGTAGAGAACCACTATTAACTTTATCTCCTGGTCTGGTTACATCTAAAGGCTCTTCTAAAACACTTTTTTGATCTATTAGATATCCTTCTCTTTCATCTAATTTTTCTATCAATAGATTCTTCATTTCAGTGGCTTTAATTCCAATTTTTTTTCTCTTTTCAGCTTCTAAACTACCTAAAGATTTTAGAACTTCAGATAATTCGCTTTTTTTGCCCATTAAATCTTTTCTTAAATCTTGTAATTCTTCAATACTATTTATTTTTGCTATTATATCCAAACTACTATTTTTTATTTTATCTAATTTTTCTATCATACTATATCCTTTCTTAAACAAAAAAATCCATAAACTAAAGGACGAGAGAACCCGCGGTACCACCTTTATTTATGAATTTATCATACTCTTTAATTCTTAAAGTGAATTACTCATAAACACTCCTTAATTGAAATTCAATTTATCTTTTACTAAAAATATTTTCACCAATTATATTTTTTCTCTAAATAAGTATTGATAAATCTACTTTGATTAATTCAACATGTTTCTATTAATAATTATCTGCTTTTCTTTCGAAAAAGCTTTTTGGATGTTTACAAACAGGACATACTTCTGGGGCTTTTTTGCCTATTACAACATGTCCACAGTTGCGGCATATCCATATTCTTTCATCATCTGAAGAGAATACTACACCCTCTTCAATATTCTTTATTAATTTACGATATCTTTCTTCATGTTCACGTTCAATTTTAGCAACGCTTTCAAATAAGAAAGCTATACGATCAAATCCTTCTTCTTTAGCAACTTTAGCAAATTCTTCATACATGTCTGTCCATTCATAGTTTTCGCCATCTGCTGCATCATTTAAATTATCTATAGTTGAAGGAACTTCTCCACCATGTAATTCTTTAAACCATAGTTTTGCATGTTCTTTTTCATTGTTTGCAGTTTCCTCAAATATTGCTGCAATTTGTTCATAACCATCTTTTTTTGCTTTACTAGCATAATAAGTATATTTATTTCTTGCTTGACTTTCACCAGCAAAAGCAGCCATTAAATTTGCTTCAGTTTTTGAACCTTTTAATTCCATATTAATACTCCTTTTCAAAAAAATTATAATCTAAATAATAAGAAAAGTAAAGGTTATCTTTTCTTTAAACCTTTACTCTCTTGTTCTTCTTGATCACTAGCCTTGGCTAATTTGAATAATTTAAGTATGTCTTTAATAACTATATATAATGCAGGAATAAACACTACTAATAATAAGCCAGCTTTGCTAGATAAGAAAAATTGTATTTTTCCAAGTCCAGGAATTACTGCTTTGGTAACTCCTATTAAATCACTTTTCTTAACACATGTTTGATCATCATTTGTATTATTATCTCCTCTTGTTACTAAACACGTTTGACCATCATCCATTATTTTTTTGCCAACAACTCTATGAGTAATTGTCATTCCATTTGTTATTTCCCAGGTAGATATAAATGTAATTACATCATTTATTTGAACATCATCTATATTATCTACTTTAGCATTTACGATAACATCATATACGCTTATCGTTGGTTCCATACTTTGACTAACTATAGTATAAACCGAAAACTTTGGCTCAAATCTATCACCTTTTGTTGCATATAATCTAACTGATATGAAGTAATATAAAAGTAATATACCTATTATTAATAGTAAAGTAAAAATTGTCCAAGATATTACGTTATAAAAATAATTAAATATCCCTTTCCAATTAATCTTCTTTTCTTCGATATTTTCTTCCATAAATATCACCCTATTCTAAATTTATTATATCTAATATTTTTTTTATTAACAACATGAAAATCGTTACTAGTCATTTCCTTGATACTCTATTTTAAAGTTGGCTTCAAAATCTCCAGGAACACTGTTTAAAACGTTTTGAAACAGTGTTTCACTACGCCAAAAAATCTTATTAGATGTTTTGGCTTTGGTTTCTAATTTATAATTTCTTTCAATACTAAGTGTTCCTACTACACCAGAGATATCATAGTAATCTCCCATTAAAGGTGAAATAGTGAAACTTGGGCTAGATATTACATTTTTAATATCTATCCATTCTGTTCCATCATATGAGTAAGAGAATCTAACTAGGACCTCACTATCATTGGTATTAATAACGTTTCTTGGATAATCATTTTTAGTTATGTCGTATTTAATATTATATGTTATAACTCCATCTTTAATGGCATTTTTATTGCTAGTTAATTCTATAGAATTAATATTAACTTTTAATATTTTGTTCCCTTTAGTAAAAGAACCTTCTTCGATACTTTGACTAATATATCCATTATTAAAAATTGTTACTCTATTCTTATCATTTACAATAGAAATAACTTCACTATCCTTGTTATTTTTCAAATGATTATAGTTTTTCATAAGAATAGTTGTTGAACATAACATAATTAAAAATAAAGCAATTAAAACATAAAAAAGAATTCTAGGAATAGTAATCTTAGAATAAGCAATTTCTTTGATTTCCATATCTTCTTTATCATCATATTTTTTTGCTCTAACCTTAACTGTATTGTTAGGAATAGAATCAAATTTATAAGATGAAGTTCCCTTCTTACCCACTTTTAAACACCCTATTTTCATTGTAAGTATACCATAGTTATAGTGGTTTATCAATAAAATAAAAAGGGATAATTTGTTCTTTTAGTTGAATACTTTCATATAATTTGTTATAATCTATTTACACGGAGCCGTAGCCAAGTGGCTAAGGCGTGGGTCTGCAACACCCTGATCGCCGGTTCAAATCCGGCCGGCTCCTCCAAATGAAAAAAACTGAACAATTAAGTTCAGTTTTTATTTGCCATGAGTCATTGAATCTTCTAATATAGAATTTGAATTGAATTTTATAGCCCCAATATCCATCAAATCTTTAGCTTTTTCTTCTGAAAGTTTTCCTTCTTCGTAAGCCTTTTGTTGATCAATTAGCCACTCTCCTAAAGCAAATCCTCCCTCATCATAATCAATACCATTTTTTGTTTTAAAGTCTATTGGAACATCTAAATTGCCATAATTAAAGTTATATATTAAGGCTAGTCTATATAAAGTAATCCAACGATACTTTTTTTCACCCCAATTAATGCCAATGTCTTCTAGTAATTTAATTTGAGCAGGATTTAATTCTTGGCCATTTATTTCTCCTCTATAAATCTTTTTTTGTTGATTCAACCATTGGGCTAAAGGCATATACTTAGCATCTTTCTCCTCAGATGCATAACTATAAACATTTAAATGGCCCATTTCTTCATAAAAGGCTTTAGCCTTTTCGTATTGCTTTTGCCACTGAATCATTGAGTCTATATTTTCCCAACGCATTCCAATGCTATCTAAAAGTTCTTTCTGCTCTTCAGTTAATGTTCCTTCTTTATATGCTCTTTTTTGAAAAGAAATCCAAGTATCAAGTCTTTCACCTTCTGCATCATAATCATACCCATTTTTAGTTGCAAACATTTTAGGGACTTCTAATTCACCATGATGTTCATAATATTTTTTTGCTAATTCAAACTTTCTCATCCATTTATCCATAGGATTTAAATTTTCCCAACGCATTCCAATTGCATTCAATAAATCTATTTTTTCATTGCTTATATTTGTGCTCTTAACACCATTTCGTGATTGACGTTGCATTCTAATCCAAGCGCCTAATTGATATCCTGATGGTGAATAGTCGTATCCGTTTTCAGTCATAAAAGAAGATTTAACCTCTAAATTCCCATGGTGTTCATAATAAGCTTTAGCTAAATTATAGTATTCATCCCACCTTAATGTTCTTTTTGACGCTCCTTCATTATTATTCATATTAATAAAACCTCCTAATATATTTAAATTATACCACATTTTATATTAAATAAAAAAAGAATAAATTTCTTTATTCTTTAATTTGTAACAAAATTACCATCAACAATCTTTACTGGATTGTGATCTTCTTCTTTAACTTCTTGAATATTGTCATAAATATTACTATCTGATTCCCAGAACTTAGAAACATCACAACTTGCTGAGTATGGTCTTGGATTTGGCATATCTAATTTACAAATCATAGGTATTTTAAATGCTGAACCAAACGCCACACAAGTTCCTGGTTGAAGAACTTTCATCTTTTCTATAACATCTTGACTAATATTTGGAAGCATTTCTTCAATGTAACCAATATCTTTAGGGTGAGTCATTTTAAATATTAAGAAATTAGAACATTGGGCAATAACTGTATCAGACATATCAACAGGTCTTTGACTAATAACTCCTAGTAGAACTCCGTATTTACGCCCTTCCTTAGCGATACGATCAAATATGTTATAACCAAGTAAGAATACATCGTTATCATTTTGAACATATCTATGGGCTTCTTCTAAGAATAGATGGAATGGAATAGTTGCTCTATTTGAATTTCCTTTAGCAAATTCAAATAGGATATGAGCAAATACTTTAACCAATGCTTTAGCATAAGTATCATCTAATCCTTCAAGACTTACATTTATTATTTGAGCTTTTTTATCTTTCTTAGTTATTAATCTATTTACAAATTCTGCTGAAGTAATGTATTCATTACCAACAAAAAGTTTTGCTATTTCGCTATGTAGTAAATTGTTTAATCTAACTTTAATTATTTGAGCATCATCATGCATTAACTTGTTTTGATTAAATCCATCACTAATTAAAGTAAACTCTAAAGCTTTTTCTAAGTCTTTTAAAGTATATATTGCATTTTCAGGAATTTCAAATTCGTCATTGGCAGAATCAATAAATTTTAATACATATTCAGTTATTAAAACTTCTTCTCCAAATCTACCACGAGAATCTAATTGAAAACATTCACTAAAGCTTCTTGTATATCCTAAACCTGGTATTTCAGAATCAAAGTTAAATTCTCTTGTATGACAAGTATCTATAATAGTAAATATTTCATCTTTCTTCTCTTTAGCAGTATTATTGCTGTATAAAACAGTTAATATTGCTTTAGCTATAATGTTATTTTTATATTTAATAGATTCTAGAGTATCTAAAGAGAATATTCTAGCATATTGCATAGCTCTAGAGATAATTGTTAATTGTGAGTGCTTTTCTGCTTGCAATAGAACACCAAAATCATCTACAGTTAATAGATTAATTGGTATTTGAATATATTCATCATCTTCATCTTTCTTTTCTGAAGATAAGAATTTATAACAATAATTACTATTTATTGAACTAATATCTTTAAATGCATTTTTATATTCACCGAATGAATCAAAGAATATTAAGTTTGCATTAGTTGTTAAGGCATTTTTATTTTCTAATATATTTTGAACAATTCTAGCTGTTCCACAAGATTTACCAGAACCACTATTACCAAATATACACATATGGTTAGCAAATAATTCATTTATATTAGGGCATACATTAAAATCTTTATAAACAGCACTTTTACCTAGAACAATGCTATCTTTAGATTCAACACCAATTATTTCTCTTAATTCTTCACCATTAATTGCTCTAATCTTACAATTTAAACTAGCCTTCCTAAGTAAACCATTTAAAAACTTTCCATTTACAAATTCACCAAGGAACTTAACTTCTACTTTATCATCTTTGATTTCTACTATTTCTCCTAATATTTTTTGATTTGGAGTTTCAAAAATTAAGTGATAGTTCAAAATATCACCATTGGCTTCTTGAGTTCCTTTGTATTCTATTAAAGCTATATTATCACTTATATATAATATTTTACCTAACACTAGAATCACCCTACTTTATATATTTAAGTATAACATAAAGAAATGCATTTTTAAACACAAAATTAAAAAATCATTTCTTAGGTAACTAGCATGTCCTCTTTGTGATATAATATTCACGTGAATATTATGAATGAATATGATTATTATACTAAAGTAATTAAGCCATTAGAAATAAAATATAATAGGCTATCTAGAATAACTAAAATAATAAAATTGAATTATCTTAACAAAAGGAAATCGGCCTATTATAAATATATAAAACTGTATTATAAATATTTAGTTAAGAATGGCAAAATAAAAGATTTAATTGATAATATCAATTAAATCACTTTATATTTATAATATATTCTTTATTTCTGATAACAAATAACAAATCATAACCATCAGAATCTTTTATTTTGCTACTCGTTTCTAAAACAATTTTATTTTTTAATCCCTTTGGAGTTACATTTTTAACTGTAATATATTCATATTCATTATCATTCTTATATCTGAATTTAGAGAATAATTCAAATATTTTCTCTAAGGACCACTTACTTTCTGAAGAAAATTCATAATCAAAAATCATTAAAACTTTATTATTTAAAGTATAGTCTATATTAATTACATTCTTATATTTATTACATACTTTTCTATCATTACAGAATTCATAATCATAAACATATTTAGTTGTAACTAATGGATTAGATAGTTTTATTTTAACATTACCAATACTACTTGTTTCAAAAGATAATTCTTCTCCTGCTTTAACTTCCTTTTGAGTAATAATATTTTCAATTATGGCTGGAGTGATATTAACATAATTGTATTTGGCTACTCGAACATTTTGAGAATAAGCAGTTCCGTTTTGAATTTTAATTTTATAATTCTTTTTTATTTGCTTTTTAGTTAATCTATATACTAATAAACATGATCTAGAAGAATCTTTTAAAACTGTCTTGTCAAAGCAACTATCACCATAATCACTAAAGTTTGCCGCTTTGTCTGTGGATGGATAAATGCCTTCTCTTTTATATATTAAACGGAATAACCTTGAATCTAAGTTCACAGTATCCATTGAGTTGTTTTCTATATAAACCCTAGCCACTAAGTAATACTCATCATCTGAAAATTTGTTTCCTCGATAGTCTAGATTAGTAACAATTGAATCTTCAAAGCGATAAGACATTTCTCCATTATTAAATAGGACTCCTTGTTTATATGTTTTATCATAATTTTTAGGAGCTGATTTAGAAGCAAAGTATAATGCAACACATAAAAGGATAGCTCCAAAAATAGCAGCCATAAGTAGATTTTCTTTTAAATAATATACAAACTCTCTTCCAAATCTTCTAATTAATCTTCTTAATTTAACTCCGTCATTTTTAAAAGTAACTTCGACTTCGTCATTGTCGCCTTCAGCGACTTCAAGTTCTTTAATATCTTTATCAAAGTTAAATTTCTTAATATTAAAGCCTAATCCTCTAAATAAGAATAAGAGAATAAAGTATATTTGAGGCAAGACTGATAACAAAGACAAATCCCTATAGATACGGGCAGCTTCGGCTGTCATAACAGTTTTCTCTAAAGAAATTAAAGCTCCACTTACAATATTTAAAAATATAATTAAAATTATATAATAACCAATACTAGCAATATATGCTTTTGTAGGTTTCTTTTTATATATAAATAATAAAGTAATACCAATAATACCCACTAGTAAAACTACTATAGCTAAATAAAATATTGGCGAAATATATTCTGTAGAAAAACCTTTATAAATATTTCCAGTATAATTATTAACTACATAGTCATTAAAAAAAGTTATTACTCCATATGTTCTTCTAGCTACATAGCCAGCTAAAACAGCTAAAATAATATTAATGATTCTAAAATATTTTATTAAAAAAGCATAGGGTTTCTTTAATATCATATACTATTCTCCTAGTATAATAATATCAAGAAACCCAAAAAATGTCTATTAGCTATAGATTATTTTTTCTTGTTTACTAAAAGTTGACCCGCCATTAAATATATTGTTGGGTTTTCTTGCAAGAATTTTTCATAATTAGAGTTAAATATTTTAATTATTTCATCTAAAGTATCTCCCTCACTTGTTATGTAATATGCATAACCACTTTTAGGTATCAATAATTCTTGATTTGGATATATGTAATCTTCTAAATTCAGACCATTAAGCGCTGCTAACAGCTCAGGATTAATATTATAACTCTTAGCTATTTTATATAAACTATCTCCTTTTAAAACCACATAATAATTAAAGTAATCAGCATTTTTATTATAACTATCTAACACTTTATTCCACCTCTAATATAAGGTATGAAAAAAATACAAATGTGTTATTCAGAAATGAATATCACATTTGTATTATTAAAATTCCATTCAAAATTTGTCATTAGTAGTTTCTCTGAAACTACATTGTTATAAACATACAAACTATCTTTAACTAAATAGTATACTGAATCTTTATCTATTTTTACTATATTAGATATATCTTTATTAGATATTTTAATTTTATATTTATCCACTAGTAAATATAAATTATTATTAATTATTTTGTAATCATATACATTAGAATTATTAATATCTTTACTAGCATCATAGTTTGTTAATTCTGCTAGGTTTTTCCTTAGGTTAATAATAAATCTATTCTTCTCTTTTTGATCTACTAAATATAATTTTTTATTATCATCTACAAAATAACTATTGTATGAGACACCAGTCTCTAAGGCCAATTCTTTATATGAACCTTTCTTTATATCAATAACAAATAATTTGTTAAAATAATGTTGAGAGTTATAATCAGGCACTATTAAAAGATTATTATTTTGATAAACCAATTCTAGTTTATAAACATCTTTTTTAAATAAATCTATCTTTTTGTTTTTAACAGAATTAACATAGTAAAAGCCTTTATAATTGTATAGTAGATAATCTTTATCTAAATAATTATGAATAGTAATATTTTCATATTTTTTATTAATATCTTTAGTTTTTTCATAATTATATAGATTATCTACCGAGGATAAATTATAAGCTATTATTTCTTTAGAATCATAGCATAGAGGATAAAAAATGATATATGAACTAGTTGGAACTAAACAATACTCTTCACCATTTTTATATATATTAACATCACTTATTAAAGATCTCTTATTGATATAGTTATTTCTAATAATAAATGGAAAAGTCACATTATGGTAAGACACATAAAAGTAATATAAATTATTTTTATATTCTTCAACTATTCCATATTTATTAACTTTATAATCTTTTTTATACTCATGTGGTTTATTAATTATGAATAAAAAAATTAAAAAAGAAATAATTAAAAATGTAATAAATATTAATAATTTTAAATTATTCTTTTTCAGTTTTCGCATATTGTTTCTTTGCTTCCATCATAAAATTAGATATTGTTGTTTCAATTTCATCTAATGCTTTTTTTGGCAAGTTGGTTAGAACTACAACCTCCTTAACTGTATCTATTGTAATTTTACCCCAAATCAAGCCCTTATATACTTGCATATCATTATACAAATCAGGAGTTATAGTGTAGAAAAAACTACCCCATAGAAGTCTTTTACATCCTAAAAGAATTCTCTTGTCTGTTAGAACGACAGCAAAAGTATGAAATATTTCTCTAAAGTTTTCATTTTTTTGAGCAACAAAAGAGTACAATATTTTTTCATCGAAATTAATATAGTCCTCAACTATTGCTGCATGCTTCTTAACTCTCCAAGCAACCCCGCCAGGATATTTTTGTCTAAATCTTTTTATTTGGTTATAAACTTCACCCATTTGTACCACCTAGTTATATTTTATAATGTTTTTTTCATTTTAGCAAATTATGTTATAATTTTAATTGTGATGTTAAATGAAAAAAACCATTTACTATTCTTCTTATGAAGAAGACATTATTAAGAATAAGAATCAAGATTATGTTATAAAAGATAATTATAAATATATTCATAATAATATTTTTTATAAATTATTATCTCATTTTTTTCATTTTATCTTTATTATTGTAGCTTTTATATATTCAAAATTATATTTAAGAATTAAGATAGTTAATAAAAAGATATTAAAAAAAGAGAAAAACTATTATTTATATAGTAATCATACTTTAGAATTTGGGGATGTATTTAATCCAGTATTACTAACTATTCCTAAACATCCATATATTATATGTAGTCCAGCTAACTTAGGCATTCCAGTCATAGGAAAGATATTGCCTCTAGCAGGAGCATTACCTATACCTAATGGTATAACTAAATTAAAGGAATTAAAGGATGCCATTAGTCACTATATCAATAAAAATAAATGCATAGTTATTTACCCAGAGGCACATTTATGGCCATATTCAACATTCATAAGACCTTTTAATAAATCAGCGTTTCATTTTCCAGTAGACTATAGTGCCCCAGTTTTTGTAGCTACAACTACATATCAAAAAAGAAAATATTTAAAAAGACCTAAGATTACTATATTTGTAGATGGACCATTTAATATAAAAGATAATTTAACTAGAAAAGAAAACATTAATTATTTACATGATATAGTCCATGAAACTATGACTAATAGAGCAAAATCAAGTAATTATGAATATATAAAGTATATAAAAAAATAGTTCTTAACGAACTATCTTTTTTTTATGAACTAGTATATTTAGCTATTTGATAAGGTGTTGCTTCAGTTCCGTTGCCACCAACTACATATACATTTGGAGATAGGTAAACTACGGGACGAACTAGATTACTTAAAGAAGCCTGTGAGTTTGTAGTTCCATCTATTCCGCCAGTATAAGATACATTAAAAACGCTTTCGGGAGCAGAATATTGAGTACACGTCCATTGATAGCTAGAAGAGTATAACCAATTCTCTTGATTTAATAAAAGTGATTGAATTGTGCTTAAACTAACACTACGATTGGTGCTATAGTAGCCATATCCGTAATCACTTGCATTCATTATACCCACTCTTCCCTGGAGTGTTTGCCTTTGTGTTTCGTTTGCATATGATTGATTTGCTGTTGCATTATATACGGAAGCGCCAGTATTCCAGTAAACATTCTCTACCATACTTCCATAGAAATCACTTTCAGATAATCCGATTACAGTATAGTCACACTTTCCCTTTACAGTATTTAACCGCCTATAACAATATGCTGTATTTGTTCCGTCCTGTTTTCCCCAATAATATGCATTCAATAATGTGTAGAGAGTATTATTTCCCCATTCTCCAGTATAGTTTGACGCTTTTGCATCATATGCAAAACTTCCTATTGAATCTTTTCTTATTATTTTTATTAAATTTTGTGATGTGGCACATCCAGAAGATGTGCATGTTGGAATTAGTCCTATTATTCTCCATTTCTCATTATTAAACCATATATAGTTATTTGGGTTTGTTCCTTCATATCTATATCCTGCATCGTAATTAACATTTTCATTTGATTTTTCTAATCTAAATTTCATAACTGGAACAGTTGCTGATGCATTATATTTTCTTGCAGAAATATTAATATAATCACTTGTGGACAGTTGCCCTAATTCAAAACATCTTGACGCAATTAAAGATGTAGTCGCATAGGAATACGCTTTTTGAGTATTATTTATAGCAATATATAGCCCATTATAAGAACTAGTTGATACAGGTTCAATCGTATAACACACTTGATAATTTCCTTCTTCTGGGATTTGGGCGTATAAATGATAATATCTGCCTCCATTATAAGTCATTAAACTCGGATCAGATTCATATTCATCATCTTCATTTAAACTCCATACTGATAATGGCGTTCCACTTATCCCAGTCGAGTTTGAATAATGAAATTGAGTTGGATTTATTAAACTAGTGGTTATATTTGTTACCGATGAATAATTCGGAATACTAAACTCTTCTTTAATTGCTTTTTCTTCTACTATGTTATTAAGTAAATACTCTTCATTATTATTATTTAAATCAATTGTTTGAAAGTCAACACTACATTCTACTTTTCCAGTTATGTTGTCTATTGATATCCTAAAGTCTTCGTTATTTCCACTTGAATCAGGCATTCTCTTCCATTGTCCTCGGGCATTTTCACATTCTATATCTACATAATATTTATTTCCATCATTTGGAAAGTGATCTTGAGGAACTCCATCTACTTTAACTGCAAACATAACCCCATCTTGCATAAATTTCTTTGGGTTATTTTTACTCACTAAAACTATTAACAAAGATGTTGTTAATATTATTCCTATTACAATTAATAATATATAATTCTTTTTCATTGAGTTCCTCCTTTCTTTTTATACTATTTAGCTACCATATATGGATCTGCTTCTGTCCCTGTTCCACTAACTACATACACATTTGGAGATAGATATACTACTGGTCGAACTTGGTATCCAAAATTAATGTTGTTACTTGATGAATTAACAAGAATAGAACCAGATTCACTAATAGCTTGTACTGCCTGGTCCTTATTATCTTTATTCGTCATTGTCCATTCAAAGCTGTATTTATATAACCAATTTGCTAATGTTACTGATGTAAAATCATAATTTTGTAGAATCACAGTTTGATTACTACTTGCGTATCCATAATCGCTTACGTTCATCACACCTATATGCCCCTGAACTGTTTGGGTCTGTATTTCACTTGCATATGCATATTGGACATTTTGGTTGCTCGAGGCTGATCCAATATTCCAATATACATTTTCCACCATACTTCCGTAGTAATCATTACTTTGTAATCCAATATCTCCATAATCACACTTACCCCTAGCTGAGTTAGAATATGCATAGCAATTATTCGTAAATGTTCCATCTTGCTTTCCCCAATAATAATTATTTAACAGTGTATATAAAGAATTATTGCCCCAAAAACCTGTTCCGGCACCATAAGTCACATCATCAAAAACTATTCCACCAATTGAATCATTTCTGATTATTTTTACTAAGTTTTGGCTTGTTGCACAATTAGCACTTGTGCATGTTGGAACTAATCCTATTATTCTCCACATTTCATTATTAAACCATATGTAATTATCTGGATTTGTACCTTCATATCTATATCCTGGGTTATATGCAGTATTATTATTGGCTCTCTCTATTCTAAATTTCATCACTGGAACTACTGCTGACGCATTATATTTTCTTACAGATATATTAATATAGTCACTTGTTGTTAATGAGTAAAAATCATAACATCCCGATTTTTCCTCAGATGTTGAAGATAAAATACTATATTTGGTAGTTCCGTTTATTGCTATATATAATCCGTTATTCACCGAACTTGAGCCGGATGATATCGTATAACATATTCGATAGTTTCCGGATTCTGGAACTCCGGCATATATATGATAATATCTACCTCCATTATAAGTCATTAAACTTGGATCCGATTCATATTCATTGTTTGCATTTAAACTCCATACTAACAATGAAGTACCGGACGTAGCGGTGGCACTAGAATAATGAAATTGAGTTGGATTTACTAAAGAATTTGTTACATCAGCAACAATCGTAAAATCCTGAAGTATAAAACTTTCATCAATAGCGTTGTTTTGAACCACTGTTGATAATAATGCACTATCATGATTACTTGTATCTTGAGTATATGTTAATCCGCATACCTCTTCTTCATCTGCTACATTACTAAATACTAAACTATCCCATTTTCTATTCCAATATGGAGTTGCTCCTGTTGAACAACTTATATTTCTTGTATAATTCGCGGCTTCATTTACTGTTCCGTTTATATTAATTTTTATATCTGGTCGAAATTCTTCTATACTACTTTGAATTAAAAATGAACTAAAACTACTGTTAGTTTGGACAGTAAAAAAAGCCAATGTAAAAGGAAGTCCTATTATTAATAGAACCACTATAATCATTAATACATTAAGTTTTACTTTATCCCTTTTCATTAATAATTACTCATTTACTCCCATTCTATGTTAATTATATAGAATTGGAACGCACATGTAAAGACCCCTTAGGAGTCTTTAAATTGCCTATCTCCATCCTGCTATATCATCATAGCTAAAAGAATAATCTAGTTTTTTATTATATATCTTTTCATAAGCTTCTACTTTTTGCTTATAATCTTTTTCAGCCATTTCTATGCTACTAGATCTAACCGATTTTTGGGAATCAGGATATATTGGTTTTAAAACATGTATAATATATTTCACTTGATTAAATTCATCATTATCCGGAGTATTTAAATCAACCATTTCCGTAAAACAAGAAATAATTGGAACATTCATTTCTGAAGCAAAATGGTAAGCTCCCCTTTTGCATGGCCTTGGTTTTCTATAATTAAACCACATTTCTTCTTCTGGATATATCAATACATAATTCTTTTTATCTAATACTTTTTTTAGGTTAGGTTTAAATGTTTCTATCATATAATTTGTGCTTTTACTTAAAGGAATTATATTTAAGTTATTAACTAGATATTTTAGAAAGCCTGGTAATAATAAATTAGTTTCTTGGCTAACAATATACATGTTTTTATGATATCTTTTTCTAATTAATTTTCTAACAATCATACTATCTAAAGGATTAAAATGATTATTAGTAATAATAGCACCATCTTTGATATCTTTAAGATTCTCTAGTCCTTCTATTTCAATATACTTATGTATTTTTAAATCTATATATCTTAAATATGCATAGCACCTTTTATTTCGAAACCAAAATCTAACTTTATTCTTTCTATTTTTATAGAAGTTCTTAAGAATCTTTTCGGACTCCTCAGGAGTCAATACAGCATCATTTATTTCAACTTTTTTATTTAATTCATTATCTAAAATGTTCTTTTGAATATTCTTAATAACTTCTTTTTTGCTACCACCAACTATCATTTATATTTCTTCTTTCTTTATTTTCAAAAATATATTTCATAGTTTTATCTGAATCGTTTAATCTCCTTGCTTGTTCAATCATATTTTCAATAGTTGCTTGATCATTTTTCTTTTTTTCATCATCAAAACTATTTAATGTATTCTCTATATCTTTTATAAAAGGAGATTTTTTGGCATACTTCCAAAAATAATTTTCATAGGGTATGTTTTTATAATGCCAAGGTTTTAGCATCAAATTATAATGAATTAACTTAGGATTAGATAACTCTTTCTTATTTAAAACTGGCATAGCATTCCAAACTTCATCTATATGAAGAATGTTTCCTTTAGCCAAACGATTAATATAATCTTGATCTGGTGCCACTACTTCAAAATCATATTTTTTTAATATACTTAAGAACTTTTTGGCAAAATCCACTTCCCTAAGCCTTTTCATATTCATTAATAAGACTCCAGAATTAATATATTCATATCTAGATATACCAACATATTGTTCATAGTAGTCAACAAAAGGCATATCAAAAACTGATTTATCAACACATCCTGCAAATAAATGGTTATCTAAATCCATTTCATATAATTCAGCTATATCAGCGTTTAAAGTAGTATCAGCATCAATATATATACCTTTATCATGTTCTTTAAACATATTAGGTAAAAATATACGATAATAAACTGTTATAGGAAAATGAGTTTTTGTAATCATTTTATTTAATTCATCTTTATATGGTTTAATAGTATCTATCATATTAATAAACTCTAATTTAACATTTCCCTTTTCCAATTCTTTTAATTTATCAATAGTCTCTTTAGTTAAATCTTCATGAATAATATGAATATTATAATTATTCGTTGAATTAGCATAATCTATTAAAGACATAATCGATACAGATAAATATGGGGCATAATTTTCATTTATAGTGTAAAAAATGCTTATGTTATTCATTTTATCCTCCTCATAATATCTTGATATTCTTCCAAGATATCATCTATTTGGTGTGTTTTAAGTATATCATGTAAGTCTTTAATATTCCACGGTTTAATAGTTTGGGTTCTAACCTTAGGAAAAAATTTAAAGGTAGTTGTAAAATGTCTAAACACGGTTTTATCAGTTATTTTCTTTTGCTCATTATATTTTCTATTAACTTTTAATTTGAATTTACACAGTTTATTTAAGGCATGTTGATCAGGCAAAAGCATTTTTTCATCACGACATTTTTCTCTAGCCAAACGAAATAATTCTGTTTCCTTTATTAAATCTAAGTTTAAAAGTAAAACCCCAGAATTAATATAATCTCTTTTAAATATATTATTTTTATAAATGTGGCTTCCATAGTAGTCTAAAACTCCTACTAATTCATAATCTTTATTATCAATTTCATAAAATTCCTTTGGATCTTTTAAAGCCACCACATCATTATCTAAATATAATATTTTAGATGGCAAATCTATTAAATCAGCATATAGTCTTAACATACAATATGGAGTAAATCTTGTGCCAATATTCGCAGTTGGCGGGCAAGTTTTAACTTGCTTAGTTACATCTATCAATTTAACAAAATTATTCTTATTATTCTTTTTAACAAGTTTATCTAAAAAATCGATATATCTTTGAGGCATCATATCAAATTCTTTTTCTTCATTAGAATACTTCATAGTTAAAACATATATATGTAATGATTCTTTTGTCCTCTTTAATAAAGATAAAATTGATATAACTAATCCATCAATTATATTTTTATCTCCACAATAAAGTATATTCATAGCGTCACCTCTAGACTGTGTAATCATATTCTATCATATATTTGTTTTAAAATATATGATTATTTGATATAATTTGGGAGTGAGACATATGAAAACAGCAAATAAAAATTATCCTTATTATAATCATATATATTATCAAAATTTACAAGAAATGATTTTGGAAAATTATAATAATATTCCTAATAAAGTTGCTTTTTCTTTTTTTAATGGTGATGAACTAGTAAAAAAAACATATAAAGATGTTTATGAAGATGTTTTTGCATTAAGTAACTATTTTTATAATATGTATAATAATAAGCATATTGGTTTAATTGGTGAAAATTCATATAACTGGATTATTACTTTTTTTAGTATTATTTTAAGCGGTAATGTTTGTGTTCCTTATGATAAAGATATAGATAATGAATTATTAACTAAACAGATAAAATTAAGTGGAACTAAAGCTATATACTACTCTAGAACTTATAATGAAGGTATTAATAAATTAAAAATAAAAAGTTATCCCTTAGAGGATATATCCTCTTACATGAAATTATATTCAAAAAAGAATAATAAATATAAAATAGATAACGATAAAGATGCTGCTATTTTTTGGACATCTGGAACTACAGGATTTAATAAAGGTGTTTTATTATCTCAAAAGAATATTATGAGTAATATATATGGTGCTTGTAGCCTTTTTAAGCCCTCTGGGAGAATTGTTTCTTTGTTACCCTTCAATCATACCTTTGGACTAATAACAAGTGTTCTAAAGCCTTTTAACTATGGAAAAGAAGTATTTATTAATAATAGTCTAAGATATGTCATGAGAGATTTAAAAGAAATAGCACCAGAAACAATTTTTGTTGTTCCCCTATTTGTAGAAAACTTTTATAAACAAATATGGAAAAATGCTAGAAAAAAGAACAAAGAAGTATTATTAAGAAATAATATTAAATTGAGTAATTTTATGTTAAGTATTGGTATAGATATGCGCAAAAAATTATTTAAAAGCATATTAAAAGAATTTGGGGGAGAATTAAAATATATTATTTGTGGGGGAGCATATTTAAATCAAACATATATAGATTGGTTTCATAGTATAGGTATTGAAATATTAAATGGTTATGGTATAACAGAATGCTCTCCAGTTGTATCAGTTAATAGAAACTTTTATAAACGTTCTAATAGTGTTGGCGTTCCCATAAGGGGATTAGAAGTTAAAATAATAGATAAAGAAATATGTATTAAAGGTCCTTCTGTAATGAAAGGATACTATAATGATAAAAAAAGTACTAAAGCTGTATTTATAAATGACTATTTTAAAACTGGTGATTTAGGTTATATTGATAAAGATGGATTTATATATATTACTGGAAGAAAAAAAAATATAATTATTTTAAATAATGGTGAAAACATTAGTCCTGAAGAAATAGAAACGGAATTACTTAAAGATGATGGTGTTAGAGAAGTAATTGTTTATGAGAAAGATAATAAAATAATAGCAAAGATTTTTCCTGAAGAAGAATACTTGAAAGATCAAGACTATTTTGATAAATTAATGTATGACTACAATATTAATAAACCAAAAAACAAACAAATAACTATGGTTTTATTAGAAGACAAAGAATTGCCAAAGAATAATAATGGTAAGATTATTAGAACTAAAGCAATTGGGGAGGAATAATGCAAGAGGAAGTTATTAATTTAATAGGAAGCACTTTAGAAATAGAAACAAAGGATATAACTAATAAAACTAATTTAGTTAAAGACTTGGATTTAGAATCTTTAGATTTAGTTGATTTAGTAGTAGCGTTTGAAGAAAAATATAATATAAAAATATTAGATCAAGATATAAAGAATTTTCAAACAGTTCAAGATATTGTTAATTATTTAGAAAAAAATGTATAAATTGTTTATTAAAAAAACTAAAGATTCTAAATCATTCTTAGAAAGCATATTAAACAAATATCATATAAAAAATGATATTTGTTATAATGAATATGGAAAACCATATATAAAAGGGAATCCTATTTATTTTAATATAAGTCATTCTAAAGAATATACTGTCATAGCTATATCAGATCAAGAGATTGGTGTAGATATAGAACATTTAACTTATAAAAAGAAATTGTTAAATAAAATAGCGAATGAAGAGGAAATAAAAGCAATAAAAAATGAACATGATTGGACTAAATTATGGGTTAAAAAAGAAAGTTATGTTAAATACTTGGGTATGGGCTTATCTTATGGTTTAAAAAATGTTGATACAATTAATAACCATAATTTTAGAGTAAAGAAATATAAAAAATATTATATATGTGTATATAAAGAGAAGTAGTTAAAAACTACTTCTCTTTTCTAAGTCATCTTCATAATATATATTATTATAATCATTACTTTGTTCAACAACTATTCTATTATTCTTAAATATTATTTCTTGTATAAGCTTAAGAATTTCATCCATTTCTAATTTTAATTCTACTAATACTTCTTTAAGACTTTCAAAATCATCAAATATTTCTTGAGATGAAAGAGTTTTTACTATGCTTTTATTTCTTTTCATTCTATTATCTAATGAATCAATAGAATTATTAACCGTGGGCAATTGTTCAATTGCCTCTTTTATCTTTTTACATAGAGCAATTTGATTTTCATCTAATCTTATATCTAAATTAGTTATTAACTCAATGAAATGCAATCTATAAGTTTCTTCATCAGTTAAACCTAATGCTTCAGAATCAATTCTTCCTAGTATTTTTATTTCTTCAAATGACAATTGCTCATGGTCTAGTATTTTATCCATAATAGTATGAATAGCAGTATTATTTTCTTGGCCTTGTTTTAATGTAATTAATTCTTGATATAATTCTTCATTCATTCTTTTTAATTTATATATTAAACTATCTATCATACTCTACCTCCAAGACCTGGATTACCATCATTCATGACAGAAGCTTTTTCTTGCATAGAAGAATTTTCAAACTTTCTATAAGTTAATATTCCTTTATCTATTAATACTTTAGCTCTAGTATCTAGTTCATCAAAACTTTTAGCATTCTCGAATAATTTTTGAATATTTTCTATCTCTTGAATATTTTTATTATATATCCTAATATTCTCTAGAAGTCCATCTCTTTTAGCATTTTCATTAACTTTACCTGGACTTATACCAAATATCATAATAACCAATTGGCCATCTATTTTAACATTATTTAATATTTTAAATCCTATTCTTAAACTGGAACCTCTAGTAGCTCTAATTCCATATGGATTAGGTTTTCCTTTTTCTAGATGAATATTATGAGAAAACATACTATTATTAATTTTTACTGTTGGAGATTCTATTAATAAACTTAATTTATTTACTAAAGCACTATAAGAGAAATCATTTTGTTTATAATCCGCTATTTGTCCTTCAAAAGTTTCTGGACTAATAAATATTAAATAATTCTTAGCGTCTTTAATATTTGTTTCACTAACGGTTTCTACTTCTTTTCGATCACTATAATTATTAACTCTATCTCTTAAATCTTCAATTAACACTTGAATTTTGCCATATAATTCAAGTGTAGTTTTTTTAGTTTCTCCAATCGTTTTTAAATATTCTTTTAATTTTATATAATCTCTTTTTATTTTATATTCTTCAAAACTAATTTCATTTTGAAATTGAGTCTTAAGACTCTCTTTTTGCATATTTTCATCTAAACTACTATAAGCCTTAGCAAAGTTTACTATTTTTTCTTTTTCTTCTTCATCTATATCTATTTCTAAGCTATCTAATATACTATTTAGTCTTTGCAATTCTTTTTCCTTAATAGTGATTTTATAGACACTATTAAAATCACTGATTATCTTTTGATAATCTTGGTTATTATCCATAGCATTTATTATAGCAAGAGCAGTAACAACCTTTATTTCTTCAGGATTATCTTTAACTATTAAATCTTTAATCTCAACGCCATCAACTAAAAAGTTCCACATTTCTTCAAGGTCATCTTGAGGATATTTTGTTAAAACTTCTTTTATATTAGAAAAATGCTTTTTAAACTCCACAGGAAGTTTTTTATTATTTGTTATATATGGACTACATTTTTTTAAAAGTGTATCTATAATATGTTTTTCTGGCTCCGGAGCTGGAATCTCTTCTTTAACTTCTGGTTCAATTATTTGTTCATCTTCTTTAGATAACCCTTCTGGTGATAAATCAACATCAGGAATATCTTCTATGGAAGCCTCTTGGATATTAAATGATCTATTTACTATTTTTGCATTATTTTGAGCAACCATAAAGTAAAAATCAATTATTTCTTGGGAAACATTTAGATTACTAACTAATTCATTTATTTTTCTTAAGTCACTATTATCTAAATAAGTATCTTCATTATAATTAGAAATAAGTTCATATACCTCTTGGTATTCTTTTCTTTGAATATTTAATTCTTGAACCATTTCCTTTAATGACTCAACTTTCTTTAATGATTCTGTTTTTATTAAAGAAGCAATAGTTTTTACATATTTGTGATATAAAACTATTTGTGATTCATTTCTATAAGCAGAATAATTTCCTACTAATTTTTTCATGTTTAAATAATCATTAGATGTTCTTATTCTTTCAGATACACATTCATCCAATAATTCTTCATATTCTGAGGAACTCAAAACATCAGGATTATTAGCAATGGCATCCAACATTTGTAATTTATCTTCAATTCTCTTGATAGTAGCAGAGTTAACTTGAATATCATGGTCAAAATTATTAATTGTGTTAATTAAATAATTAATAATATCATTCATAATATAACCTCCACATTCTATCCTATTTTCTTTTTAATTATATCATTTCATGTTTTTATCTTCAATAAAAAAGAATGGATGACTCCATTCATTTTTTAGACACAAGTATATCCACCATCAATAGGTAATATTACACCAGTTACATAGGAAGCCTCATCAGATGCTAAGAAAATAGCTCCTGCATTTAATTCGCCTTCTCTTCCATATCTTTGCATAGGAACAGTTCCCTTCATGTATGCTTGAAAATCTTCTGTATCTAAAACGGCTTTTGTTAATTCTGTTTCAAAATATCCTGGGCATATAGCATTACATGTAATATTGTATTTAGCTAGTTCTGCAGCAACTGCTCTAGTAAAATTAACTACTCCACCTTTAGAAGAATGGTATGCTATAGTTCCCATTGCCGTATTACCTACTAATCCATACATAGAAGCAATATTAATAATACGACCATAATTATTCTTTTTCATAATGTTTCCGAAGGCTCTAGTCATTTTAAATACTGATGTTTGATCTGTTGCAATAGTGAAATCCCATTCGTCATCAGTCATTTCTAAAACTCCAGCATCTTTAGATGATCCTGCACAATTAACCAAAATATCTACTTTGCCAAATGTTTCTTCAGCTAATTTAGCTGCATTATCAATATCTTCTGTATTAGTTACATCACATTTAACTGCTAATACTTTTACTCCTTCTTTTTCTAATTCACTTTTTAATTCTTCTAATCTTTCTATTCTTCTTGCTAATAAAACTAGGTCTGCTCCTTGAGCTGCAAAAGCTCTAGACATTTGTCTTCCTAGCCCTGAACTTGCTCCAGTAACTACTGCAACTCTTCCTTTTAAATTAAACATTCTTATCACTCCCATCTCTATTTAAATATTTAATTATTTCACTAATAACTATAGCACCATCACTAGTTGCAGTTACAAGTTGTCTAACTTCTTTAGTTCTTGTATCTCCCGCAACAAACAATCCTGGAGTTTTTGTTTTGCAATCTTCTCCAGCAATAATATATCCACTTTCATCTAAATCAGCTAGGGAAGCAAATATACCATTATCAGGAATTCTTCCTATAGCTATAAATAATCCATCGATATTTAAAGTTTTACTATCATTTTCTTTATTAACAATTTCTATTCCTTCAAGTTTTTCTTCACCAATAATCTTAGAAACTGAACTATTAAAAATAATTTCTACATTACTTTTTTTCTTTAACTCTTCAACCTCGACTTCTTCAGCATTTAAAGCAGAATTTCTACTAACTAAATATACTTTATTAGCTAATCCAGCTAAGTATAATGCATCCTCTACCGCTGTGTTTCCATTTCCCAAAACTGCTACATCTTTACCTTTGAAAAATGCTCCATCACAGGTTCCACAGTAAGATATTCCCTTTCCTAACAAACTATCTTCTTTATCTATATTTAGTTTTCTACTCTTATTACCCGTGGCAATAACTACTGTTTTTGCCTCATAACTATTTTTGGTAGTTTTAACAATAAAAACGTTATTTTCTTTTTTTAATTCAACTACTTTTTCAAATTTTATTTCTGCCCCCAAATTTTTGGCTTGATTATATATTCTAGTAGCGAACTCCATTCCTGATATATTTTCTTCTACAGGATAATTTTCTATACTTAAAGTATTAATTATTTGGCCTCCGTAGCTTAACGCTTCTAAAACTAATACATTTTTATTAGCTCTTCTTCCATATATAGAAGCCGTTAAACCAGCAGTTCCAGCACCAATAACAATTATGTCATACATATACTTCACCTTGCTTTCTTAATAAAAGAGTAACATATATAATATAATAATTCAATTCATTTGATTTAGGTAATCTATGATAGAATAAGCAGCATTTCTACCAGCTCTAGCTGCCCAGGCAACTGTGCTTTTAGTTCCTGCTACATCTCCACCAGAGAATATTTTTTTATTACTTGTTATTCCATCTTTATCAATTAATATTTTACCTTTATCATTTAATGCTAATTCAAACTTTTTTACAACTCGATCAGGATGAGAACCAATAGCTAAAATAACGATATCACAAGGTATTTTTTCTTCAGTTTCTTTTATATTTTTAAGTTCTTTATCTACTTTAGTAGTTTTTATTTCTTTAACTTTTTTATTTCCAACTATTTCAATAATATTTGTTTCACAGACAATATCAATGCCTTCACTTTTAGCTTTCTTTACTTCTTTTATATCAGCAGTTATATTATCTTCAGAACGACGATATAACACTTTTACTTCTTTAGCGCCTTTTCTTTTAATAGTTCTAGCAACGTCCATTGCAACATCTCCACCGCCATTAATAACTACTACTTTATCATTGAAATCTACATCCATTTTTTCTTCAAGTAATTCATTCGCACCATAAACCCCATCAAGTTTTTCACCTTTAATATGCATTCTATTAGATTTATTTGCTCCTATACCAATGAATATGGCATCATAATTATCTAGTAATTCACTTAATTTTAAATTCCTTCCAAGTTCCTCATTATAATGAACTTCAATTCCCATATTAATAATTCTTTCAGTAACTTTAGAAACTATATCTTTTGGCAAACGAAAATTAGGAATTCCGTGAGTTAATAATCCACCTAAGTAATCATGTTTTTCATAAAGTGTAACGCCAATACCATTCTTTCTTAGAAATGCAGCACAAGTTAATCCAGCTGGCCCAGAACCAACCACTGCAACATTATATTTTGTTTCTTTAGGAACTCTTAATTTCCAATCATTATTTATCGCCAAATCACCAATGTATGCTTCAATTGAACCAATTTTAACTTTCTTTTTGCTATTCTTTTTAACACATGCTCCTTCACATTGTTTAGAATGAGGGCATATTCTTCCACATATTGAAGATAAGGTGCTAGTTTCACTTAAAACTTTATACGCATCTTCGAACTTTTCTTCCTTGGACAATTTAATGACTTTTAAAATGTTATTATTCAAAGGACATCCACGCAAGCATGGCTTCTTTTTACATAATTCACAATTTAAAATAGTTTTAATCTTTCTATCAAACTCCATAAGAACCTCCTAGGTGTCCTACACTAATTATACTTCAATATTTTTCTAATTAAAAGCCAATTCGACATTTAAATTGTCATCTACTAAAGCAATATATAAGAATATACATCCACTTATGGCTATTAGTAAAGACGCTATAAAAGATAAAATAGTTAGGTTTCTTTCTTTATCAGAAGCATTCTTTTTTAAATTAACTAAAGATACAAATGAATCTTGTAAAAAATAGACATAAACTACAATTAAAATAGAAAAAATAATTACCAATATTTTTCTATACTTTTCTTTACTAATTTTATCATCAAAAAGAAAGAACTTTTTTTCTAAATGATTAGAATAAAAGCTCATTATTATTATAACTATATATATTAGCCAAATAAAATCTTCAACATTTATTTGAGCAATACGATTTTTTATCTCATTGTTATTCATAGTAAATACTATGAAAAGTTATTTATTTCTTTTCTTTTTTTAAAACCAAGCCACCATAACTAGATAATTCAGTTTTATTAGAATTATTTAAAGAATGGGTAATCGCAGATTTCTCATACCCTTTTGGTAAGTGAATAGGCAAATCAATATTCGTTCTATTAACAAGTATTAAAGAGGATTCTTCCTCACTTTCTCTTTCAAACATAAAATTACACGCTGTAATATCAACTATATTTAAATCAGCATTTTCTAAAAATTGATTAGTGTTTCTTATTTTACCAATATATTGAAAATATTTTAATAAATCATAGTTAATATTATCCCATGGGAATGGCCTTCTATTGGCTAAATTACCCATTCCCTCTAAACCTACTTCATCACCATAAAATATAGATAGGTTTCCAGGTAAAAATGTTAATGCAAATAAATATGATTTATATACTTCTAATCCTTTGCGATACTCTTCAGGACTTAGTTTATAATTCCTTTGCCATTCTCTATCATTATTACTTAAATTCCATGCCCATTCTCCATACATATTAAATTCTTGACTTCCAAATATATTAATGGCTCTGGAAATATCATGAGTAGATGTGAAATTCATTAAAGAATTAATTGTATCCTTGGGATATTGACTATTAATTTGATTTAATGTATATCCTAAGTTATAAAAATCTCCATATTTATAATATCTAATTAAAGCATCAACAAGTAAATAGTCCATTACTGAATCCATTCCTTTACCTGATGATAAATAGCCTCGATTCATATACATAGGATTTTTCCATACTTCTCCTAAAATAAATCCATCTTTTTTATTGCGATGAACTGCAGTTCTTATTCCTTCAATGAATTCATCAGATAATTCATCTGCAACATCTAATCTTAAACCATCAATGCCTAATCTAAACCATTTATCAATGATTCCGTCTTGACCATAGATATATTCTTGCCATTTCTTTGAAGAACCATCACAAACAGGTAAATTTTTCATTCCCCACCAATAATCAAATTGGTGATTATTTTTGCGGTAAAAATCTGAGTAATGAGAATCCATACTTTGATAAGCTCCAAGATTTTTGTAAGTTCCATATTCATTGAAGTATTTACTATCATTTCCAGTGTGATTAAATACAGCATCTAGAATAATATTCATTCCCATAGCATGAGCTTTAGAACATAGTTCTTTTAAATCTTCGTTAGACCCTATGTATGGATCTACTACTTCATAATCACCTGTATCATAACGGTGATTAGATTGACTAAGGCATATAGGACTTAAATAAATAATTGATGTTCCTAATGATTTTATATAATCTAGTTTTTCAATTATTCCTTTTAAATTACCACCATAATAATCTACATTCCACAATCCTTGTTCATTTGGACCAACAGACACATCTTCATTCCACGACTTATGAATATTCCTATTGGGCATCTCTTTTAATTCAGTTCCTTCACCCTTATTAAATCTATCTACAAATATATGATAAATTATCTTACCTTGAGCCCACTTAGGCGTTTCAAAATTAACACTTAATTTCCATTTTTCTTCATCCATAATACTGGTTTTAGAAGTTACATCTTTTTTCTTCAATAATACTTGTTGATTATTAATATGGCATGAAAAATAATAATGATAAATGGCTTTAGTTGGCAAAAAAACTCTCTTTTCGAATCTAGCTTCTTTTCCATCATTATTAACATAATCCAAGGCATGCTCGCAATAATAATTATGTCCTCCAACTATTAATTTAACATTACTTATCCATCCTAAAGACATAGGTAATTTAACACTAAATGAATATAAAACCCCATCATCATTCTTTTCTAAAGCTTCTACTTTTACTTCTTGTTTAATCATTATTGTCTCCTACTACTATTTTATAAATATTATAGCATAAGGATATAATAAAGAGTATTATTTATTATTCAAAAATAAAAAAATCAATCACTAATGATTGATTAATTGACTCCTGGTGGAGTAGACGAGAATTGAACTCGTGTCCAATATAACCTATTAAATGATATCTACAAGTTTAGTTGGAATTTGTTTTATTATATAGCCAGATCCAACACACTTTCTATATAACTAGATTAATTAAATATTCATTATTATCCATTAATCAAAGATAATAATATATCTTATATAAAATGAACCTTATAACACTCTATAAGAATAGTGTTTATAAGATACTCCTACGCTATCTTAAGCGTATGTTGGAGCAAAACTATAATTAGTTTCGTTATTTATTTTTTTGTGCATTTTAGGTATGCCTACCACTTGCAATCATCTCTAGTGTTTATATGTCGAAACCAAACTACCCCAGACATGAACATTATACCATATTTAGAGGTTTTTGTCTAATGTTGATAACTTTGAAGTTATCAACAAATATTCGCTGAAGAAGATGCATTTAAATCCAAACTAGCAAAATTCTTCTTTAAATACAATGGATATGCTGCTGCTCCAATCATTGCAGCGTTATCTGTGCAATAAATAAATTCAGGCAAATCAAGTTTTGCACCATGCTTTTCACAAATACTATTTATTTCTTTTCTTAAATATTTATTTGCAGAAACCCCTCCAGCTATAATAACATTTTTAATGTTAGTTTTAGATAAAGCTAAATCTAACTTTCTTGTTAATTCATCTACTGCATTTTTTTGAAAAGATGCCGCTAAATCTGCTTTATTTATCTCATTTCCACGCATTTTTTCATTATTAACTAAGTTTAAAACACCGCTTTTTAAACCACTATAACTAAAATTATAAGAATCATCGCTTAGTGGCACTGGAAGTTTATATGTAGGATTTCCTTCTAAGGCTAATTTCTCAATATTAGGACCTCCAGGATACTTTAAACCAATGACTCTAGCCACTTTATCAAAAGCTTCCCCTATTGCGTCATCTTGAGTTTCACCAAGCATTTCAAAATCATAATCATCATTCATTTTAATTAACTCAGTGTGACCTCCACTTATAATAAGCGCTAATGAAGGGAAATGCATATTATTATCTATTTTATTAGCATATATGTGGCCTATTAAGTGATTAACTTTAATTAAAGGTTTTTTATATACATAAGATAAAACCTTAGCAAACTCTACTCCCACTAGTAATGATCCAAGTAATCCAGGGGCGTATGTTACCGCTATGGCATCACAATCAGAAACTTTCATGTTTGCTTTCTTTAGTGTTTCTTCTAAAACCATTGTTATATTCTCTGTATGCATTCTAGATGCTATTTCTGGAACTACTCCTCCAAACTCAGCATGTGTATCCATTTGAGTTAAAATGGTAAGGGCTACAACCTTTGAACCATTTTTAACAATAGCTATACTAGTTTCATCACATGAAGTTTCAATACTTAATATAAAAACATCTTTCATTAAATCACCAACTTCATCATATAAGCGTCTACGTTTTGATAATAATTCTTTCTTTTTCCTTCTATAGTAAAATTAAATTTTTTGTATAGATTAATCGCTGCTTCATTATCTTGAGCAACTTCTAATATAACTTTATCATTTTTAGCTAAATATGAATTAATAAAAATCTCTAGCAATAAACTAGCAATCCCCTTTTTTCTTTTTTGGTCATCAACAACTATTATTTCTAATTCATAGTAGTCTATATTTTTATAAACTATTAGTAATCCATCTATTTTGTCATTTTCAGAAACAAGAATTATATAATTGTTGTTATTTAAATATTCTTTAATATTATATGTTCTTTCAAAGTTCTCATTTACTAAAGAACCCAAAATATTAATGTTTTCAATATCACTTATTCTAGCTAATCTTATCATTTTTCAACTTCTATTTTTTTAATATAAATTGGATTTACTTTATGAGGATTGATTGTGTTTTTTCCCATAGCAAAAGAAATAATCTTTTCATAGTCAATATCTATATCCGCATAAACTTTTTCTGTATTTAATAAATTTTGGTATTCTGAATTATTTAAATATTCATATTCCTTTATTATTTTATTATTCTCATCAAAATAGCCAACATAATAACCATTGTTATCACTAAAAGAAACTATTTTGTCTTTAGCATTAATGCTTACAGCTAAGCATTCTAAAGAAGAAACAACTCTAACTGGAATATTTAAAGTCCATCCAAATGTTTTAGCTATAGTTACTCCAAGTCGAACACCGGTAAAAGAACCTGGACCATTTACAACAATAACTGACTCGGGCATTTTTCCTTCTAGGACTTTTTCAATGGTTGGCATAATATATGTGCTATTTTGTTTTTTATTTTGAATAATCTCCTTTTTGACTATTTTATTATTCTCATCAAACAAAATAACTATTATGTCGTTAAAATGAGTATCCAAAAACAAATTCATCTTTCACCTATAAAACAGATTCGCATAGTTCTTCATATACTTTTCCATATGGCTTAAATAAAAGAACTCTTGTATTTTCATCAACTATTTTAAATACTATTTCTAATCTTTCTTCAGGTAGCTCATCTTTAATCATCTCGGCCCATTCAATAATAGTAACGCCACCTTTTTTATAATAATCTTTAATACCAATATCCTCTTCTAATTCATCTAAACGATAAACATCCATATGATACAAAGGAAGTTCACCATTAGGATATTCTTTTATAATATTAAATGTTGGACTAGTAATATTTTCTTCAATTCCTAATGCCTTAGCAAAACCTTTTACAAATACGGTTTTTCCACTACCCAATTCTCCATCAAGACAAATGACCATATTTGGAAACTTTTCACTTTCAATATTCTCAGCAATAGTTAAAGTATCGTCGATGTCTTTGGAAATATACTTAAAATCCATAATTTATATCACCTATTTCATTATAAATAAAAACATGTAGTATAACAAGCGATTTTCTACATATTTTACAACTAATTACTTACTTCTAACGCGTATTTTCATAAGGGGAATAGTTATTTTATAATTCCCGTCTCCTAAATTTTCAATAATGGGTGTTCCAACTCTCCAGCCATCTTCACGAGGATGTGCCTCACATGCTTGTTGAAAAACATATTTAGGATCTTGAGTAGTCCTAACAAAATCTTCTTGATATTCTATTTCTTCGTTCACGCTTATCACCTTAATTAAAGAATAGCTAATATTATTTGGCAAATCAATAATCTATATATATTATTTACAAAAAAACGTAAATTATTGCAAAAAAAAATATTGGCAACTACCTATTTTCGCATTCACTATCGTCGGCGTATTAGTGCTTAACTTCTCTGTTCGGTATGGGAAGAGGTGTATCCACTAAGCTATCGTCACCAATAAAGGATTTTGTCCTTTAAAAACAAGATAATGCTTTCATCAAATAATTTAAAATAAATTAAAAGTTAAATTGTCGTATTATTAGTACTAGTCAGCTCAACGTATCACTACGCTTCCACCTCTAGCCTATCAACCTCATAGTCTATAAGGATACTTAATTCTTAAAGAATGGGAAAATTCATCTTGGAGGAGGCTTCCCGCTTAGATGCTTTCAGCGGTTATCCCGTCCACACATAGCTACTCTGCGCTGCCACTGGCGTGACAACAGATACACCAGAGGTGTGTCCATTCCGGT
>JAEELI010000021.1 GCA_016288795.1 Caryophanales bacterium | reverse complement strand
GTTGTTAAATGATAATGAAGCGTATCTTGGTAATCAAGTAGAATGTTTATTTAATGATGAAGATATAAAAAAATGTTTTGGAATACTGGCTAATATGAGTTTTTTACTTGTCTGTGAGTATGGAGAGAATGGAAATAATCCAGAAATAATTATTTATAAAAAAAGATAAAAAAGTATTTTAAGATACTATATATATAGCGAATTGATAAGTAGGAAATAAAACCCACTTTTTTTATTTAATTTTTCTAAATAGAAGTGCTAATAAAACATTTTTTTGTGATATACTTATTATAGGTGAGCGATTATGAATAAAAAAATGTTTATACCCATCATAGTTTGTTTTGTTATAGTAGTTGGTATTATTGGATTTGTTCTTTGGAATAATAGAACAACATCAACTATTACATTAGATATAAATCCTAGTGTTGAAATTAACTTGAATAGATTTGAGAGAGTAAAAATCATAAAAGCGTTAAATGATGATGCAAAGGAAATTGTAGATAATAATATAAAAGGGAAATCTTTAGAAGAATCATTAGATATTATTACAGATAACCTTATTAAAAAAGGCTATGCTAGAGAAGAAGAATTACTAGAGGTAATCTTATATACTAATGGAAATATATCTAATAAACAAATAGAAGAAAAATTAGCTAAAACTTTTAGAGAAAAACGTATTGAATCTGAATATATAATTATAGATAAAATCACTAATGAAGATAAAGAATTAGCCAAAAAGTATAATATAAGTCCTGCAAAGGTATCATATATTAAAACTATAGCAAAAGAAAATGAGAATGTTAGTTTTGAAAACTTAGCAAGTAAACCAACAAATGAATTGAAAGAAACAAAAGAAACTGGTAATTATTGTGAAGAAGGGTATGCTCTTGAGGGAGACTGGTGTTATAAAGAGATAGGTAGAAAAAGTGCTAGTAGTGGTGAAATTTGCCCGCGTGGGTATTATGAATATGAAGATAAATGTTATGAAGAAATACCTAGCGAAGAGACAAATAATCTAGTATGCCATGATGATTTTGAACTAAAGGATAATAAATGTGTAAGAAACCAATCTATTGATGCTGAACCTTCAAAGTATACTTGCTCAAAAGGTGAAGCAAAAACAAGATATGAACTTGGTTTAAGTGGTCAAAATGATGGCGACGCTAATGATGTAGTGTGTATAGATTTATCAAACGCAAAACACCCAGTATCTCCATGTGAAACTCATGATGGTACAGAATATACTGTATCTGGTGGCAAGTGTTACTGGCATAGAGCTCCTGTAATTGAATCTGGTTGTCCAGGAAAAATTAGGATAGGTAACATGTGCTGGGATGATGCGTCTAACGTATTGATATGTGAAGGATATCGTGATGGAAAAAGATATAGTAGTAGAAATGAATACTGTGAACATTCTATTAAGTATATTAAGCCTACTATAACAGAGTATAAATGTCCTAGTGATTATAATCTAGATGGTAATAAATGTCTTAAGTATGAAATAGAAGATGCTGAACATGAACGCGCATGTCCAAGCGGCTATACTCTAGTTAATCATGATAGATGTATTAATAAGGATGCAACCGCTAATAAAGAAGCTGGATTCATATGTGATATGCCTAATTCTAGATTAAAAGATAAGGCATGTATTATTTATGATGTAATTGAAGCAAAACATTAATATAAAATTATTGGTTTTACGAAAAAACAATAGTTTAAGTTATTAAAATCTATTCCAAAGGTCGTGGCATAAAATGATATTATGTTATTTAATAAGGAGGAATTATGAATAAGAAAAAAACAATAATTATTGTTGCAATTGTTATTTTTATCATAATGTTAATACCGGTGCCCTTAAGATTAAAAGATGGAGGATCCGTAGAGTATAAAGCAATATTATATAAATATACAAAAATACATAGATTAAATGAACAGTCACCTACTGGATATGAAAATGGCTGGGAACTTAGAATATTAGATTTTTATGTAGGAGGAAACAGCGACATTAATGTATCAGTTGAAAGCGTAATAAGTATTAAAACTGATGACAAAATAATAAATGCTCATACCGGATCTTTTTGCTACAATGAGGGAGTATGTCTAGATAAAATAGATTTTCAAGAATTTAGATATGATGTTATCAATTCTTACTATAATAACAAATTATATATAGAAAATTTGAATGGAGATATTAAGTCTATTAAATTATTCGATTATGGCCAAAAAACATTTCTTGATACTGAAGTGGATTTTACCAACGAATATATTATTACTCCAAGTATTAGTGGATTATTTATAGTCAAAATAAATGCAATATATCAAGGCAAAAATATATCTTATTATTTTATGACAAATATAAGTAAGACTAATGGCGAAGAAATAAATATAAAATTGAAACTAAAGGAAAATAGCCTAACAAATACTGGTTTAACTATGATAGTAGAAAATGATAGTGATAAAGAACTAGAATATGGCGAGACTTATTCAATTGAAAGATATGTGGGTGGTTATTGGAAAAGTGTCCTACCAATTAATGATTTTGCTTTTAATTTACCGGCATATGGCTTAAAAAAAGGGGAATCAAAAGAATTAAGTATAAATTGGGAATATGGATATGGAAGATTAAAAGGCAAGTTTAGAATTGTAAAATCTTTCAGTTATAAAGATAAAGATGATTATGTATTATTTAATAAATATCTTGAGTTTAAAATTTAAAGATTAAGGGATGAAAATACAAAGATCAGATATAAACTATTAATAATTGATATTGAGGTGTAAGTTATGAATGAATATATTAATTTAGATGAAAAGAATATTAAAGAGGAGCATATTTGCTGTGCGATTGGAGATCCTAAACATCAAGATGGTGTTGATAAAAAGAAAGAATGGATAAAAAGCAAATTAAAAGATGGTCATGTATTTAGAAAACTAAATGCGAGAGGAAAAATATTTATTGAGTATGAACCATTAGAAACAGCTTGGGTGCCTATTAATGGTAAAAACTATATGTATATTTATTGTTTATGGGTAGCTGGAAGTTTTAAAGGAAAAGGCATTGGTAAGGAGCTATTAGGATATGCCATTGAGGATGCAAAGAATAAAAAGATGAGTGGTATTTGTACAATAGTTACCCAAAAGAAAAAACCATTTATTGGAGACAAGAAATTCTTTGAACATTTTGGATTTAAGGTAGTAGATACAATTAATGATTATGAATTAATGGCATTACAATTTGATGCAACAGAAACGCCTAAGTTTAGTGATAGTGCTAGAAAAATGGAAATTGATAATAAAGATTTCACTATATATTATTCTAATGAATGCCCTTATGTCGAGTATGAGGTCAAAGAATTAACAGATTATGCAAAAGATAAAAATATAAAGTTAAACTTTATAAAAATAGATTCATTAGAAAAGGCTAAAAATGCTCCTTGTGTATTTAATAACTGGGCCAACTTTTATAAAGGCAGGTTCATATCAAATACAATATTGAATGCAAATGCCTTGGAAAAATTATTAAAATAATTTTTCATTGCATTATAAATAACAGGAATATGTGTTATTATTATTTTAGGAGGGTTTATGGAAGAACAAATTAAAAATGCAATGAAATTTTATCTCTTAGCAACAAAACTTAAATATAAAATTAGAAGTGGTTGGGATAAAAATCACTGGAATGTTAGTAGTGAAAGAATAGAAAGTATTGCAGAGCATGTATATGGGACATGTATTTTAGCAATAAGTTTAAATTCGGAGTTTCAATTAAACATGGATATGGAAAAGGTCCTAATGATGTTAACAATCCATGAAATTGGTGAGGTCTTAATTGGAGATATAACACCATTTGATAAAATATCATTAGAAGAAATAGAACATAGAGCTATGAAAAATGTTCTAGGAGATTTATTAAACAAAGAAGAATTATTTGATTTATTATTAGAGTTTGATGAACACAGCACCAAAGAAGCAAAATTTGCATATTTATGCGATAAGATGGAAGCTGATATTCAAGCTAAAGTATATCAAGATATGGGATATCAACATAGCTTAGATGATCAAGAAAATAATGTTGTGTTTAAAAGCCCTAAAATTCGTAAAATGATAGAAGACGGAGCACAAACTGCATTTGATATTTGGTATGAATGGGATAAACCTAAATTTGATGGTGAGCCAGTTTTTGCTAGAACTTTATCATATGTTAGTAAAAATAATACAAATTTATAAAAAATTGATAATAATTACATTATCAATTTTTTTGTGATTAATTTGATAGATATCTTTACACAACAAATAATACAAATAATTGATTTGCAAAAAACATAATATATAATTAAGCTAAGGAGAAATGAAGTGAAAAATAATAGTTGTAATGTAATTTTATCAGGGATTTAATTTGCTACTTCAATAGTTTCTATTTTTGTAATGTATTATATATTTGCAGGTATTTCTTTAGTTACTGGAATAATAACCATTAATGATGAGAAAACTAGAAAATTGTCTATCATATCAATATCAATAGTATGTATTACTCTAATATATATTATAATATCTAAAATAGTAGCTAATGGATCTTTGCCAGATTGGTTGACAAGTGGTCTATTTAAATAACTAAAAAAATAAACTCACAAGCCTTAAACGTTTGACTTGTGAGTTTTTTCTTTTACTGTTCACAAAAGTGTAAAGAAGTCAACCTAAAACAAAAAAATATTTTCAACTTTACACGTTATATGATATAATCGGATTAGAATATGGGTATATATTCGATGTAATATAAAAAGGAGGAATATTATATTGAAAAAATCAATTAGAAAAACAGCAAGAAAAATATTATCAATGATATTAGTTTTCGCTATCACTCTAACTCATACATTACCATTCATGCCGATTAAAACAGCATATGCTCAAGAAGGAAAAATAACATTGCAACTTGATAATGGAACAATTTCTGGTAATGTTATCACATTTGATGTTGAGGGCACTAACGTTACTGCTACTGTAAGTGGTAATGGCTGGACTGCTAATGGAAACAATAGAGTAGAAATTGATGCAAGCGAAATTAATACTTTAGTATTTGCATTTGGTGAAGGTTTCGATAGAGATAATATGAGTGTAGATCTTCATAATGACCAACATGTAACTATTAATGGAGATAATGAAGCAATTTTTGGTGATTTAGATTTTACCATTGATGATGCTCCACATCTACAAGTCTCTAGAATTCATAACAATGAAAACCCTGGTGGTGGAGAACCTGGTGGTGGAGATCACGGCGGTGATAATACTCAAAACCATATAGGAAATGGAACTTCTACTTTAAATTATTCAATCAATGGAGCAATTGAATACTCATCAGGTGGTGGCTTTGACCATGGTATAACTTTTAGAATCAATGGCATTCGTTATGCTGCTGATGAATCTAAAATGCATTATACTGAAGGCCCTGCATACGAAAGAGATGAAAATGGTCAAGTAATACTTGATAGTAATAATAACCCAATAGTTATAAAAGATCCTGAAACATACCAACCAATGACAGAAAAAACAGGACTTTCTATAGTTGGAGATACTATTCATTATGATTATGATACAAATACAAATAAAGTTGAATTTGTATTTGCTATGGCTCCAGGAACATTAATTTCTGCATTAAGAATAAACGGTCAAACAATTAATAACCTTCCAAAAACAAGTGAAGAATTAATGAATTGCTATACGGATCATAGATCAGAAATAGTAGTTTCAGATATTGATAAAGCAGATACATATGATATAGAAATTGAAGCTAGATACCCAAATAAATCTGAAGAATACATGGGTAACTTCCTATGGGATTATAATCCTGAGGGATATACTAGTCCTGAAGATAAAATATTAAATGCAACTTTAACTTTAGTTGAAGCTGAATATGATGGTCATAAATGGACTACTGAAAATGAAATAAATAGTTTAGGTGGAGTTTATATTTGGAAAGACGCTAATAGAACTAAAGAATACGTTAACGAAAGAGACGGTGTTGGTGAAGCACAATTCCCAATAGGAACAAAACTAACAGTTAGAATAATTCCAGATGCTGGATATCAATTAGTTGATTTTGGTATTAATGGTGGTGTGTTTGAACCACAAGAAGAGATTGGAACTTATACTTTTGAAGTAGAAGGTGGACCATTCCATTTACAAGCTACTATTCAAAAAGTTGAGGATGCCGTTAAAACCACATCTAAAATAATTAAATCTGGAAGCATCCTTTTAGGAGACAATGAAGAATCAATGGCAGTTGGTTCTGCTAGATTAGATGTTGGTGATATAAAACCATCTGAAACTCAAGTTGGCAATTTTGAAAAAACTGCCAATGGATATAAAATAAGCGATTATATCGATATTTCATTATTTAATACAGTTTACAAAGGAAAAACATCAGAAAGTTGGGATACTGAAGTAAAAGACCTTAATGATGAAGCAACTATTACCTTAAAATTAGAAGGTGTTGGAGATAACGAAGAAGTTGCTATAGTTCACGAAAAACATGATGGAACTTATGAAGTAATTCCAGCAGTATATGATGCTAAAGCAGGAACTGTTACATTTAAAACAAAATCATTCTCTAATTATGCTATTGCAACAAAAGCTAGCACTTCAAGTAACCCTAAAACAGGAGATAACATAATGCTTTATATCTCATTATTGGGATTAAGCGTTACAGGTCTTACTGGAACAGGATTACATATAAAAAAGAGAAGATATAACTAGGATTAAATCCTAGTTTTTTTATGAAGATAAATACTAATAATATAGTATATAATTATAAAAAGAGTTATATAATTGGTAAAATATTGTTGAAAATAG
>JAEELI010000020.1 GCA_016288795.1 Caryophanales bacterium | reverse complement strand
GGTTGAACTGAAGCAATACATGAGTCATGTTTTAAGAATTTTCCCCAAGCATAAGCTAAGGAAGTTTTACCAGTTCCGGAAATACCTTGTAATATAACTAACTTTGTAGATGCTAATGCTGAAATAAATAATCTTATCATATCACTTGTATAATATAAACGTAATTGACTAGCAGCAAAGTTTCTAAATAACTCAACCAGCTCAGGCAATTCATATGAATTATTATAATTTTGAACTTTGTAATTTTTAAATTGTTCATCAACATCATATAATTTAGGGAATCTGATATCTGTATTAGTATCTACAACATCACCATCTGTTACTTCTTCTGTATCAGATTCATCAGGTCTTAACCCTAACTTAGATACTTTCATTGCTAAAATTGATTCTTTTTCTTTCATTAGTTTAGATACTTCATTATTTAAAGTTCCAACTTCCTCTAATAAGGATTCTTGATCAACAAGACTTTTTCTGATTCTTATATATTTTCTTATAATAAAGTAGATAGCACCGATTATTAATCCTAGAAACGCTATAGTTATTAATACTGCAACTGCTACTAACAACCACTCAGGAATAGTAAAATCGTTTTTATAGTCGCCAACAATTCTTATATATTCAGGAATGTTAAACATAGATTTAATTCCATTAAAAACACCCATAGCTATAAATTTTATTCCATTAGCTATTTGCGATAAGAATTCATATAAAAATCTTAAAAAAGTGCTCATAGATACCTCCTATAATTTTATTATTTTAGATTTTAAATGCTCTTTTTCTCTAACAAGCATTTCATATTCTTCACTATCTTCATATACTAGTATATATGGAAATAAGAATAATTCTGTTATACTTCCTTTAAAACTAGAATCCAATTCTATTCCAAAGAAGTATCCTTTATTAATAAGATCATTCACCATTTTTTTATTCTTCATGTAATCTTTATAAGTTATCTTTATACAGATAAATCTCTTTGCCAAATTGTTATCCAATATACTTAGCAATCTGCTTCTTTTTTTGTCTTTAGAAAGCAGCGTGCTTGGCAATGGAACCATGTAATGCCTAGTAAAATCTAAATTGATTGCATTACTAAGCACCAAGGAAGATGTTAGTATATATGTTATGAATGCCTTATCTTCATTAATTATACCACTGTTATACGCTTTATCAATTGCATATTCACTATATAGATTAGATATTTTAACATTATACCCTAATTCTACATCGTATAATTTTCGGTACAATCTCTTTTCTATTATATTAAAATCTTTAGTTTCAATTGTTGAATTAAATAATTCTTTTGTTTTATTATGTTTGCTTAACCATTCTTTTATTTTCTTTTTTAATTCTTTTTTATTACTTATTTTTATAATACCATCATTTATTAAAGAATCTATTAAATTTACTTCTTCAACTACATAATTAATATCATCAAAATATATTAAATAGCCAAATACAGCGACTATATTTTTTAAAGAATCAATATTATCATCATTAGCGTTCTTTTTAACTACATCTATTAATTCTTTATTAATTCTATTCATAAAATCTTTAACTGCAGGATAATTAGTATCATTGTAATATCTAACATTTAAATATCTATCAATAAAATTTAAATACATTTCTTTTTTTTCTTGGTCTTTAAATAAGATTTTAAATAATTCTAAATAAGATTTTCTCAAAAAACCTATGTATTGATCTATTATATTATAATTCATCTTTAGGACCTCTCTTTCTAATCATGTATGTTGACTCCAATAACACTTGTCGCGTTAGTTATTGGATAAGTATAATCGTTGCTTATATTCTTCTTATAAAATTTTATCGCAATAGTGCTTATTGGTTCAATAGTAATATTTAATGTATTTAAGTATGATGTTCCATCTACTGTTGTAGCAGTCCAATTATTATCAGTAATAAGACTATCTGTAGTATCTAGTAACAAAACACTTGGATTAAAAGATAAATCTATATACTTTCCAATACATTTGGCTTTATTTTCGGCGCTTAATGTTCTATAAACAGAATTATCTATTAAATCATTAACATTGTATGTTAAGAATGCTTCTTTAACTTTGCAATAGTTTATTGCATTAGTTATCTTTAAGACTAAATATACTTGATTAGGCGCATCTTCTATTTCATAGGTAACGCCTTGTTTACCTACTACATATTCAAATGTCGCTCGAATGGTTTCTTCATACGGAGAAACGCTTGTAGCAATTAATTGAATTGATAGTCTCTCATTTTCATTAAAAGTCCTTGTAGGATTAACGCTTAATGTAACTGTGTCAGAGTGACTATTAGTTGCATTGTATATTGTTCCTGAAGTTTTATCCAAGGTGCAGGTAACACCAGTTGGACAAACAAATGATACTGTATATGGGATATCATATTCTGAATATACATATTCATTTTTTTGGGCTAATAAATCAAATGATATACTGAACGAACCTACTCCAGACCAGTTGTTAATCAAATATGTCGGATTGTTCTTCTTTAGTCTGTTGCTAGTAAAATAAAAGTTTTTTGCATTAAGATAATAACCATGAAATTCTTCAATTATGTATTTGGCTAAAGTTATAACTCCAAATAGCGAAACAATTGTGACTATTATCAATAAAGTTAATTTTCGAACCGATAGTTTTTGAATCTTCTTTTTCATATTATCACACTACCTGCTCTGCATTTATTTTTATATCAACTAAATCAATAATACCAGCATAATCATCAGCATTAACTTTATACGTTAAAGGATATTCAACAGAAAGAATATATGTATCAGTTACGTTCTGAGTATATAACATAGTATTTACATCATTAATGACTAAATGACGGAAGTATACTCCATCATCATTAGTCGTTGTTGTATCACTATCTACTTCATTTCCATTATTAACATTACCTTTATATATAGTAAAATTTAAAGGCATGTTAGTAGTGGTAATGATCTCTATTGAATATGTTAAATCCACATTAGCATGTTTATTTCCTTTAAAGTTTGAAACATTAAATGAATATAAATATGGAGTAGCACTAGGAACCATTCCTTCTAATTTAACTTGGCCAGTTTGACTTTCAACATCAACTATAAAGAATGCCAATGTTGGTTTAATTCTTATGTCTGTTTCGTTTTCATATCTGGCTTTAGTTAAATCAATAGATGATAAAGCTATTATTGTTACAACTAAAAGGATTGAAAAAAATACATACTTTTTAAAATCTTTAACATTAATATTAGCAAATATTTTTTTAATTCCTTTCATAATAACTTCCTATCTTATTTTTTTATCTATTCTTTTTTGAATTTCATTTAAATCTAAACGCATCGTCCAATCTAAGAATTCTTTTTCTTTTTCATTTAATTTTTCTTTCTTTTCTTCTAAATCTTCATCATTCTTTATTGTTTTTATTTCTTCTTGAACAGTCTCAACTTCCTTTTTAGAAAGTTCTAGTTCTGTTCCCTCTATTAATTTGTTTATATCTTCTATATCAATTTTCCTGGTTATTTCTAACAGTTTTTCGGAATCGGTTTTCTCTTTTTTGACCGCTTCCTTTTCATCTTTTTCTAATACTATTTTTTGAATAATTATTGGTTCTTCTTCTTTGGTTGGTTTTTCTTTTTTTATTTCTTTTTTAACTACTTTTTTATCTTTTCCGTTATATGATAAAGCATAGTCAAATAATAAAAGCGTAATAAATATTCCAATTAGAATTTTAGGATCTTGAATTACTTTTTTCCATACACCCAGTTTTGGGTATATTTTAATTACTTTACCAATTACTTGATTAATCTTAATTGGTTTATCAACGACATTGTTACTATCACCTTTAACAGTTATGGTATCATTATCCATATAGATAATTCTATGAGTAATAATTGCATCTTCTGCTTCAAAAGCAATTATGTCATCTTTTTTTAAATCTTCTTGAGTTAGTTTAACTAAAACAACATCGTTAATATTTAAGGTTGGCTGCATTGAACCACTAGCTACTTCAAACAAGGTCCAACCAAAATAATTAGGATATTTATTTTTTGAAAATGAAAGTGATAATTTACCATATATAACTAAAGCTAAAATAAATACTAATAAAATTGTTAAAATATTAATAATCCATTTAACTATTCTTTTAAAACGGTTCAAAATCACACCTCACTTTCCTTTTTATTCTCCTAAATATTGTTTAAAGTTTGCATTAATAACAAATTCTAATTCCTCGCCAATTAAAGCTGTATCGTCTGGATCATTTGCTAAAACATCTGCCCAAACAAGAGATATTCTTAATGTTACAGTCCTGTCTTGATCATTCAAATAAATGATTCCTCCATAAGTAGTTGAATTAATACTTTGATTAGTATTTAAATTAACTATATTAAAACTAATATTTGGATGGTCTTCTAAGGCACTATCATCTATATTTAACTCATAAATAACTGATACATCAGATTGAGATGTATCAATTTCAACATCAAAACTAGCGCTTCTCCCAGGAGCAAAATAACCATCTTGAGTATGCGAACTTGTAGAATAAGTGAAATCATTTAAGGTTATTGTTTCAGCTAGGGAAATATCATTATCATTTACTAATATTTTCCATTTACCTATATCTAATTCACTTTCAGCACCGGCATTAGTTTCGAAAAGAGCAAATGTGCTTGATATTGAAAGAACTGTTATTAAAAACGATATTAGAACTATAAGCCATATTCTCTTTTTCATTAGAACCTTTTATTCTGTATCTTCTTTTGTGCTTCTTTTTGCTTCAATAATCATTAATATTTCATATATAATTGCAAATAATGTTGGGAATATTACTAAGAACATAAATCCCCATTTAGAAGTAAATAATCCTAATATTTTACCAACACCATGAATTGATTTACTACCATCAATTTTACCAACTACATAAACTCCAGATATTTTATGTCCGTCAATAGTATAAGTTGTCTCATCACGACTAACTTCTTGTTTATCCTCAACTTTTCCGTTATAGATTAAAACACTGCTATCCATATCACTGTTGTAATAGAATACTCTATCACCAACATTTATTTTGGCATCACTATTTCGTTTAACAATTAATAAATCGCCTTCTAAATAGTCAGGTTCTAATTCATCACTATCAATTATTAATAAAGCTGTCTTACCGAAAGTGGTAACTCTAAACTCATTATAAGATAATAAACAAACAGTTACAAATAATGCAGTTATTAACCATACAACAATAACTGTGTTTAGTATAAATCTTCCTATCTTTCCCATATAATCCTCCCAATTCTATGATATATATATAATATTATCATATAATTCGACAATTTTAAAGATTTTCAAATAAAAAATTGATATTTAATATATCAATTTATTATGGCCATTACTGTAGTCTATTTCTATTCTATCTTGAACATTATATAAGAACACATTGAACTTTATACCTTCTCCGTTATCTTCAATAGAATAAGCCTCCATTTGCACCCCAGTCGCTAACATATTATTCCCTTCAAAAACTGGAGTAACTCTATATATAACATGATTACGGGTCTTTCTAATATAATTTGCAACTTTAATTTCAAATTCCAGCATTACTTCGGCATTCATATGCCTTGTACATGTTATTAAATTTTTATCATTGGCATTCTCGCCAGTTAAATTATAGGCAATTAGATGACATCGATTATATAAATATTCTCCATCAATAAAATCATATTTCGATATTTGCCAGCCAGTAGGTTTAATCATTCCGATACTTTCTCTTTCTTTGTCTGGCATTAAATCTATGCCAATATTAGCAATGGCAGTGCCACATCTTCCTAATTCATCCTTTTCGCTATACTTTTCAAATGAATAATTAACCAAATCTTCTTTTTTAAACTGCGGTTCATTGTTATTAATAATAATATAATCTTTACCAGAGTATTTAGGAATATTTTCCATAGAATAAGTATTAGAACTAGCAGAACTAGTAAAATATTTATTTAAGTCTTGATAAAATAAGCAATAAAATATTGCCAAAAACATTATAAGACTAGTTAAAAAATTCCAAACTTTATACTTTTTCATCTTTTTTTATTTTTATTCTCTTAAGTCGTCGCTTTCGGAATAATAATCGTCTTCATCTAATTCTTCTCCACTTTCTTTATATTCAAAATTCCATGGATCATAATCACCTTTGCGAACTAATTCTCTTTCTTCTTCATCTAGACCATAATAGTCCATTTCTTTTTCTAAATTGTTTTTCTTAGAAGATTTATCTTCGCCTGCTAAGGCACTTAGCGCATCCCAAATTAAACCCATATTAGCCTCCATAATTATTGTAATAAAAAAAAGTAGCAAATGCTACTTTATTTTTATTATTTTACAATTTCTGTAACTACACCAGAGCCAACAGTACGTCCACCCTCACGAATTGAGAATTTAGTTCCGTTTTCTAGAGCAACTGGAGCAATTAATTCAACTGTCATATCTACATTATCACCAGGCATAACCATTTCAACACCTTGAGGTAACTCAATAACACCAGTTACATCAGTAGTTCTGAAATAGAATTGTGGACGATAATTTGAGAAGAATGGAGTATGACGTCCGCCTTCTTCTTTGCTTAAAACGTAAACGCTAGCTTTGAATTTAGTATGAGGTGTAACAGTTCCAGGTTTAGCTAAAACTTGTCCACGTTCAACATCTTCACGAGCGATTCCACGAAGTAATACACCAGCATTATCACCAGCTTGAGCGAAATCTAATGATTTACGGAACATTTCAATACCAGTAACAACTGATTTTTGAGTAGGTCTTAAACCAACAATTTCAACTTCGTCATTTAGTTTTAAGATACCACGTTCAACACGTCCTGTAACAACAGTTCCACGTCCTGAAATAGTAAATACGTCTTCAATACTCATTAAGAATGGTTTTTGATCATCACGAACTGGAGCTTCGATATATGAATCAACAGCAGCCATTAAATCACGAATTGATTGAGCAGCAGTTTCATCACCTTCTAATGCCTTTAATGCGCTACCACGAATAATTGGGCAGTCAGCATCGAAACCATATTCTCCAAGTAATTCTCTGATTTCCATTTCTACTAAGTCTAATAATTCTGGATCATCAACTTGATCACATTTATTCATGTAAACAACGATTTTAGGAACACCAACTTGACGAGATAACAAAATATGTTCTCTTGTTTGTG